>JBJHDB010000105.1:0-5750 GCA_050486325.1 Nitriliruptoraceae bacterium
GGTATGCGGATCGTCGATGTCGAGGGCCGCGACGGCTGGGAGGTCACCTTCGACGAGGACCCGGACGGCCGGATCGCCGTCGTCACCTGGTTGGCGACGACCGCCGACGAACCCGCGCCAGACCTGGCATTCTCCGCGGTGTTCACCGGAGCACCGGGCGAAGAGGTCTATCTGAAGGTGTTCCAGGGATGTGACGACTTTGCCTACCGGTGGGTGGGTACTCCTGAAGAGCCGGCGTCGGATCCGGCGGTGCGGGTGGTCCTGACCGACGCCGACCCGGACCGTCCCGCCCCGCCCGAGCCAGAATCCGAACCGGAGCCCGAACCGGAGCCCGACCCTGAGCCAGCCCCTGGGACCGAACCTGAGCCAGCCGCGGAGCCCGAACCGGCGCCTGAGCCCGGGACGGTGGAGACCGGCGACGCGGAAGGTGGATTCGGGGTGGTCTCCGTGGTGGTCATCGTGGTCGTGGCCGCCGCACTCGTGGTGACGTCGGTGGTGATCCGGGGCCGGTCGCGGCGCGGGGCCGTCGACCGATGAGGTGGCCGTCGGGCGCCGTGCGCCGCGTGGTGGTCACGACGGCCGTGCTGCTCGTGCTGTCGTCGCCACCGGCGTTGGCGGATCCGGTCGGCCCTTCGCACTACGAATCGGAGGTCGTCGAGGTCGACGCCAACCCGGCCGTCTCGGAGCGGTTCACCGTCTCGATCCTCGGAGACACCTACCTGGTGCTTCGGCTGGTGCCGGGTGCGGCCGCCGAGGTTCCCGGCTACGACGGCGAGCCCTACCTGCGGTTCGCCGCCGACGGACGGGTGGAGGTCAACGATCGTTCACCAGCTCGCTGGTTGAACGACGAACGCTACGGGGCGATAGACGTCGACCTGCCGGCGGTGGCGGATCCGGACGCACCGCCGCAGTGGCGGCAGGTCGCCGACGACGGCGTCTACGCCTGGCACGACCACCGCATCCACTTCATGTCACCCAGCCTGCCGCGCCACGTCGACCCGTCGTCGCCGGGACCACAGCCGGTCTTCGACTGGGAGGTCCCCCTGGTGGTCGACGGCCACGACGTGGTGGTTCATGGCCGGCTGACGTGGCTGGCCGGGCCGGGCCCGGTATGGCCTGGCGCTGCGGTCGTCGCCGTGGCGGTTGCATCATGGGCGGCGTGGCGCCGGCGGCTCCCAGTCGTCGTGGTCACCTGCACCGGGGCACTGGTCGCGGCACTGGTGGGGGCTGGGATGGTGCTCGGCCTGCCGGAGGGCGCCGACCGACACATCGCGTTGCTTGCGCTGCCCGGACTCACGGTCGGGCTGGCGGTCCTGGCGGGGTGGGCCGATCGCCGGCGGGCAAGCGGAACCGCCGACGGATCGACGGCCACAACGGATGGTCCGAACGGGCCTGGCTCGCCGAGCTGGCTCGTCCTGTCCGCCGCCGGAGTGCCCCTGGTGGTATGGGCGGCGCTGCTGGCCGGTGCATTGACACGGCCATTCGTCCCGGGTGCGATTCCCCCGGACATGGTCCGGGCCGCAGTTGTCGTGGTGGCCGCCTGCGGGGCCGCGCTCGTGGCCGGCGGACTCAGCCGCCGTTCCCGTCCCCGTTCCCGCCTCCGTTCCCAGGATCCGGATCCTCGGCCGGCGGAGGAGGCGGCGGATCCTCCGCATCCTCCTCGTCAGGATCCTCGACCTCCTCGGGGCCGAGACTGACCACGATCGTCACGATCGTGCCGACCGGGACCTGGGTGCCGGCTTCAGGATCCTGGCTGATCACGAACCCTTCGGCGACCACGTCGGAGTGCTCGTTCTCGATCTGGACTTCGAGCCCCTGATCCTCGAGCCGGAAGATCGCGTCGTCTTCGGAGCGGTTGACGACCGGCCGGACGACGACGAGCTCCTCACCGCCGCTGATCACGTAGGACACCCGGGTGCCGACCGGTACCTCCTGGCCGGCGATCGGGTCGTGCCGGATGATCTGGCCTTCGGGCACGTCTTCGCTGAACTCCCGGGTCCGGTCACCGGCGCTGAGCCGGGCGTCACGCAGACTGGCGAGCGCAGCCTCCTCGGTCATCCCGATGAGGTTGGGGACCATCGTCACCTCTTGGCCGGCGGAGAGGACGAGGTCGACTTCGCTGCCTTCGGGGACCATCGTTTCGGGCATCGGCCGCTGGCGCAGGACGCGCCCGGCCTCGACGGTGTCCGAGGCCTCCTCGGTGACCTCGCCGACGACGAGCCCGCGATCCTCGATGATGCCTGTGGCCAGCTCGAGTGGCTGATCGACGACGTCGGGAACGGCGACGCGAGGCCCGTCGTCGGTCGACAGCAGGCCGACGAGGAACCACACCATCGTGATCAGTGCGAGCACCGCGAGGATTCCGATGACGGTGTAGCCGACGGTTCGCCGGCGCCGTTCGCGTTCGTAGCCGATGACCTGGCGCTCGGTATATCCGGGCTGCAGCAGAGCGGTCTCGTCGGCGGTCATCACCGCTGGTGCGACGACCGGACCGCCGATCAGGGCACTCTGAAGATCGTCGTACATCTCCCCGGCATGCTGGTAGCGATTGACCGGATTCTTGGCCAGCGCACGCATCGCGATGGCCTCGGCTGCCGGCGAGATTCCCGGGTCGAGGTCGCGCGGTGGGCGAGGGGGTTCCTGGACGTGCTGGTAGGCGACGGTGACGGGCGAGTCACCCGAGAACGGCTGCGTGCCGGTCAGGGCCTCGTAGAGCACCACGCCGAGTGAATAGAGGTCGCTGCGCGGGTCGACGTCCATCCCCTGGGC
The DNA here is from genome assembly GCA_050486325.1 of Nitriliruptoraceae bacterium. Classification (GTDB taxonomy): domain Bacteria; phylum Actinomycetota; class Nitriliruptoria; order Nitriliruptorales; family Nitriliruptoraceae; genus JBJHDB01. The sequence goes on from JBJHDB010000105.1 coordinate 2,770, forward strand.
CTGCTCGGGGGAGAGATACGCAGCGGTGCCCAGCACGGACGCCGTGCGGGTGACCGTTTCGTTGTCCACCGCGCGGGCGATGCCGAAGTCGGTGACCTTCACGCTGCCGTCGTCGGCAATCAGGATGTTGCCGGGCTTGACGTCCCGATGGATCAGGCCCCGGTCGTGGGCGTACGCCAGCGCCGCGCAGGCGTCGGCGACGACCTCGAGTGCCCGATCTTCGGTCAGGCCGCCGCTGGCGATGACCTCCTGTAACGAACGGCCGTCGACGAGCTCCATGACGATGTAGGGCTGGCCACCGTCGGACCCGGTGTCGTACACGGCGACGAGGTTGGGATGGTTGAGCCGGGCGACGTGACGCGCCTCGTCCTGGAAGCGGCGGGTGAACCCCTCGTCGTCCAGGAACCGGTCGAGCAGCAGCTTGACGGCCACCTCGCGGCCGAGCGTCAGGTCGCGGGCCGCGTACACCTCGGCCATCCCGCCGCGCCCGAGCAGGCGCAGCAGTTCGTAACGGCCGGAGAGGACACGACCAATGCTCACCTGGGGCCTCCGGAAAGGGACGTGGACGCGCGTGCGGAGCCTACCGGGGGGGACTCAGCGCGCGTTCGGGGACGAACGGTCGAGCAGTACTTCCATGACCTGGCGTGCGATCGGTGCGGCGACGGCTCCGCCGGTGGCATCGTCGCCCTGGTCAGGCACGACCACGGCAATGGCCACGCGGGTATCGGCGAACCCGACGAACCACGACACTGGCTCCCCTCCCGTCTGTGCGGTGCCGGTCTTGCCACCCACCTCGACGCCGTCGATACGTGCGCGGGTGCCCGTGCCGGAACGCACGGCGTCGATCATCATGGCACGCAGCTGATCAGCGGTGCGTGAGGACACCGCGCGTCCGTCACCAGGCAGTGCGGTCCACCGCCGGCTGTCGACGGTGTGGATGCGCGCCCCTTCGGGGTTCCGGACGTTGTCGACCACGTGCGGTTGCATGATCACGCCGTCGTTGGCGATCGCTGCGGCGATCAATGCCATCTGCATCGGGGTGGCGCGCACGTCTCGTTGTCCTATCGCGCTCTGCGCCGTCTGCGGAACGTCGAGTTCGTCGGGGATGATGCTGGCGACGGTCGCCAGCTCGTAGGGGATCTCGCGGTTGAACCCGAAGCGCTCGGCCTGGGCAACGAGCTCGTCCGCGCCGAGTTCCACGCCCAACCGGGCGAACACCGTGTTGCACGAGACGCGGAACGCGTCGGCCAGCGTGATCTCGTCCCCGGATGCGCACAGCCCGCCGCCGTAGTTTCCGATGTTGGCGGTTGTCTGGGGAACGTCGAAGACCCGTTCGTCCGGGAAGGTCCAGTCCGGCGCGATCCCCGCCTCGATCGCGGCGGCCGCGACGATCACCTTGAACGCCGAACCGGGCGGGTACAGCTCGCGCAGGGAACGATCGACCAGCGGGCGGTCGGCGCGAGCAAGAAGCGACTCCCACGCGGAACGGATCACGCTCGGGTCGTGACTCGACAGCGGATTGGGGTCGAACGTCGGGTTCGCGTAGCTGGCCAGAACCGCCCCCGTCGTCGGATCGATGGCCACGACCGCGCCTTCCCGGCCGGCTAGTGCCTCCTCGGCGACGCGCTGGGCCTCCGGATCGATGGTGAGCACGACCGCGTTGCCGGCGATGTCGCGTCCGCCGAGCAGTTCGCCGAGGTTCTGGGCGACGACCTCGGTGGGGCGTCCGGTCAGGTGCTGGTTGACCGCCGCTTCGAGCCCGGACCGCTGCAGCACCACCGAGTAGTACCCGGTCAGGTGGGCGTAGCGGCCCTGCTGGGGATAGGTGCGCAGGTAGCGCAGCTCGCCGTCGGTCGGTGTCGACAGCGCAATCGCGTCCTCGCCGACCACGATCGGCCCGCGCGCGATCTCGTACTCGCGGACGATCAGGCGGCGGTTGCTCGGGTGGTTGGCCAGCTCGTCCGCCCGGATCAGGCCGATCACGTTGAGGTTGACGAACAGCATGCCGAACAGGACGAGCACCACCCCGGCGACACGCGCGATGGTCCGGTTCATGCGACCGACACGCTCATGAGGCCACCGCGGCTGCCGATTCGGCGAGGTCGTCTCCACGGGCGGCTGCCCGGGACTCGTGACTGATGCGCAGCAGCAGGGCAATGATCAGGTAGTTCGCCAGCAGCGACGACCCTCCGTACGAGATGAAGGGCAGGGTGATGCCCGTCAACGGAACGACCCGTGTCAGCCCACCGACGATCACGAACGTCTGCAGCGCGATCGTCACCGTGATCCCCAGCGCCAGCAGCGACGAGAAGTCGTCCCTCGCGGTTTGGGCGATCCGGAGGCCACGGGCACACAGCAGGAGGAAGGCGACCAGCACGGCGGTTGCCCCGAGCAGCCCGAGTTCCTCACCGATCACCGCGAACACCGCGTCGGTCGCCGAGAACGGGATGTCCTGTGGTCGGCCCAGACCCAGCCCGGTCCCGGTCAGCCCCCCCGTGCCGAACGCAAACAGGCTCTGGACGAGCTGGTAGCTGGCGTCCTGGACGTCGGCCCACGGGTCGAGCCAGATCTGGACACGGCGCTGAACGTGCGTGAACTGCTGGTAGACGACGACGGTGCCGGCCAAGAACGCCAAACTGCCGATGACCGGATAGGCGGTCCGGCCGGTGGCAACGTAGAGCATGGCCACGAAGGTGCCGAAAACCAGCAGCGCAGAGCCGAGATCACGCAGCCCCGCCATGATCACTAGGGCGACCAGGGCGGCGGCGACAGCCGGGGCGAGATGGCGCGCGGCCGGCACCAGCAGCGGCCCGAACCGTTGGGTGGCGACCGACAGCAGCTGGCGGTTGCGCTCTAGGTAGCCGGCGAGAAACAGCACCATGGTGATCTTGGCGACCTCGCCGGGCTGGAACCGCATCCCGAACACGTCGATCCACAGCTGGGCACCGTTGATGATCCCGGCGGTGATCGGGGGGAACAGC
>JBJHDB010000106.1:0-5721 GCA_050486325.1 Nitriliruptoraceae bacterium
GTCGTGGCCATCGGCTTCGGCATCTCGACGTGGACCGGTCCGGGCGGTACCTCCGACGACATGCATGCCGCCGATGCACCGGTCGACGCACCTGCCGATGATGCGCTGACCGCGGAGTCGTATCGCGCAGAGGCGGTCCCCGGCCTGGACGGACCAGTCATCGTCAGCGGTGACCGGGTGATCGACGACGCACCCGCGAGCGTGCTCGAACTCGACCCGATGGTCCTGATGGCCGATGCTGGTCTGGCCCGTCCGGAGGCCGAAGCCATCGCACGGGACTGGCGTGACCGGATCATCGGCGCCGCGCCCGGCGAGGAGACCTCCGGCGCCGATGCGCCCGCCGCCACCCTCGAGATGGAGTCCGGGATCGCCTCGACCCAGCCCGAGCTGGACGGTGGCACACCAGACGGCGTGCGGCAGTGCCTCGTCGAGGTGCTCGACACCGAGCCGATGCCGATCCCGGTGTACGTCGAGACCGCGCGTGGCGCCGACGACGAACCGGTCCTCGTGTTCGGCCTGGTCTCGCTCGATCCGGTGACGTCCGCCTACACACGCCGCGAGGTCTGGATCGTCGACGCCGACGGCTGCCATCCGCGGGCATTCGCCCAGGGCTGACCCGTTACTGCCGGGTGACCGATCGCGGCCACGGCGTGCTCAGCGCTGCCGCACCACGAGCCATCCGCCCCACAACGCTGCGGGGTAGGCGAGTGCAGCGGCGCCAGCGGGAATCGGACCGACGCCTGCGGTGGCCGATCCGATCGCCACGGCGAAACCGGCCATGGTGATCGCGATCGCCCGGACGTAGGGCGTCGACTGCTCGTCGGAGGCCCAGTACACCGCGCGAGCGACGAGCCAGCCGATCACCCCGGCTGACAACAGGAAGAACATCCCGCCGATGAACACCGGTGCGAGGACGAGCCCGCCGGCTACGGCCGCGGCAATGCCCACCGAGGTCGACCTGGCGACGACCCCGCCGGGAAGCGTTCCGCCGCCACGGACCGACGAGGCCGCGACCGCAGCCCCGGTCTTCCCGGACCCGGCGATGCGCCGACCGGTGTCCTCGGCGTCCCGTTCACGCTTGTCGGCGCAGTCAGGACAGTGGTAACCGATCACCGCCTCGCGCCAGCACGCCGGGCAGATGTACTCGTCGCACGCCGAGCACCGCAGGCGGGTGGGCGTGTCGGGATGGCGGGGGCAGGTCGGTGAGGCGTCACTCATGGGCCAAGCGTACGCACCGTGCGGGAATGTTCTGACGCCAACGGCCGTTACGCTGCCATGAAGGGTTCGCTTCACCTGCTCGATCCACCTCGTGACCAGGACCGTCCATGCCCGCAACCGCGCTCAACGAGACCGTCATCATCGGATCCGGCCCCGCCGGCCTGACGGCGGCCGTCTATGCCGCCCGCGCGAACCTGGAGCCACTGCTCATCGAAGGGCTCAGCGACGGTGGCCCGACCGGTGGACAGCTGACCCTGACCACCGAGGTCGAGAACTTCCCCGGGTTCCCTGACGGCATCCAGGGACCGCAGCTCGTCCAGGACATGCGCGCCCAGGCGGAGCGCTTCGGCACCCGGTTCGTGACCGACGACGTCGTATCGGTCGGCCTCGACGAGCGGCCCTTCACCTTGACCACCGCGTCCGGTGAGGTACACCGCGCCCGCTCGTTGATCGTGGCCACAGGCGCACGGCCGAGACGGCTCGAGATTCCGGGCGAGGCCGAGCTGTGGGGTGGCGGCGTCTCCGCATGCGCCACCTGCGACGGGTTCTTCTTCCGCGACCGCCACGTCGTGGTGGTCGGCGGAGGTGACTCGGCGATGGAGGAGGCGACGTTCCTGACCAAGTTCGCCTCGCGCGTGACCGTCGTGCACCGCCGCACCGAACTGCGGGCATCGGCGATCATGCAGGAGCGCGCGTTCAAGAACGATCGCATCGACTTCGTGCTCGACACCCAGGTCAGCGAGATCAACGGCGCCAATGGTCAGGTGACCTCGGTAACCCTGGTGGACCGGTCGGGCGCGACCCGTGAGCTGGCATGCGACGGGGTGTTCCTCGCGATCGGCCACATCCCGAATACGCAGCTGTTCGACGGAGTCCTCGACACCGACGACGAGGGGTACCTGACGGTCGCGACGCCATCGACGGCGACCAACGTCGCCGGCGTGTTCGCATGCGGCGACGTCATGGACAACACCTACCGCCAGGCCGTCACCGCCGCAGGAACGGGGTGCAAGGCCGCGATCGACGCCGAGCGCTGGCTCGCCGCAGGTGCGCCGAGCTGAGTCATCCAACCATTCATCCACTCATCTGTTCATCCGTGACCACACGACCGAGAGGAGCCCAAATGGGTGCTGTTCCCGTCACCGATGCCGACTGGACCGAGGAGGTCCTGCAGTCGGACAAGCCCGTGCTCGTCGATTTCTGGGCGGAATGGTGCGGCCCGTGCCGCATGGTCAGCCCTATCGTCGACGAGATCGCCGACGAGCACGACGAGCTGAAGGTCTTGAAGCTCAACGTCGACGACAACCCGGCCACCGCACGCGAGTACGGGATCATGTCGATCCCGACGCTGATGGTGTTCTCGGGTGGCCAGCCGAGCAAGCGGATCGTCGGCGCGAAGGGAAAGAACGCACTGCTGGCGGATCTCGCCGACTTCGTCGGCTGACCCACCGAGGGCGTTCACGTCCACCCGGCCCCGTAGGCTTGGGCCTCGTGGAGCTGATCGGACCCGGGGACGTCGGTCCCGCCGTCGAGGACATCCAGCGCCGGTTGGCGGAGCTGGATCATCGCTGCACGGACGAACCCGGGATCTTCGGTGAGGCAACCCACGCGGCCGTTCGCGCCTTTCAGCAGCAGCGCGGGCTGGCCGCGGACGGCCTGGTCGGCGAGGACACCTGGTACGCGCTCGTCGGTGCGTCGTACCGGCTGGGCGACCGTGTCCTCTATCCGACACGACCGCCCCTGTACGGCGACGATGTGCGCGAGCTGCAGCGCCGCCTGAGCCGGCTCGGCTTCGAGTGCGGCTACGACGACGGGGTCTACGGTGACCGCAGCGCCTCGGCGGTGCGTGACTTCCAGCTGAACGTCGGCATGAACGTCGACGGCATCGCCGGACCGCGAACCTTCGACGTTCTCGCGCGCCTGCACCGTGAACACCAGGAGGCGCCGGTGTTCGCGGTCCGCGAACGTGACGCGCTTCGCCGGCCGCAGCGGGCCACCCTCGCCGGGGCCCGGATCATGGTCGACCCGGGTCACAGCCCGGAGCTGCCCGGGCAGATCTCTCCCGACGGGATCCCTGAGCACGAGGTCACCTGGCGGATTGCCGCTCTTGTCGAAGGCCGCCTGGCCGCCCTGGGATGCTCGGTCGTGCTCAGTCGCGGTCCGGTGACCTCGCCGACCCCTTCTGAACGGGCCCGGCTCGCCAACGACGAGAACGTCGAGGTGATCGTGTCCATCCACTGTGGCGGCGGGGACTCACCGCATGCCAGAGGCGCGGCGGCCTACCACTTCGGTTCGGACCTGCATGTGTCCGAGCGCGGCCGTGCGCTGGCGGAGCTTGCGGTCGACGCGATCGTCGCGCGAACCGCGACGGCACACTGCCGGTCCCACCCGTCGACGTCGTCACTGCTGCGCGAGTCGCGCGCACCGGCGGTGATCGTCGAGTGCGGTTTCCTGACCCACCCGGAAGAAGGCCGGGTGTTGACCTCAGCGGCTGGTCAACGCACCGTGGCCGACGCGATCGTCGACGCGGTCGTGACGTTCCTGCTCGACCCCAGCCTCACCCGGTGACGTCGTCTTCGGGTCGAGGCAGCAGCGCAGCGACGGCGACTCCGGCCACCAGGCCCACGACGAACCCGACCGCCGCGCGGCGCCATCCACCGGGGGCGACCTGCGTGTCCATGTCCGGCAGGTCTTCGTCCAGGAGATCGTCGTCGTGGAATCGGGACACGTGGCCTGCTCGCGACGGTGGATGACCGGGGGCTACGCTCCGAATCGTAGCGACCCCGACCGGTCACGACGGCGGTGGAACGCGACAGGCTGGAGTGCGCCATGCGCCTCGACACGGATCCCTATCTCGCGCGCTACGCCGCACGGGTGCAGGGCATGAGTGCGTCGGAGATTCGGGCGCTGTTCTCGGTCGCATCCCGCCCGGAGATCGTCTCCTTCGCCGGCGGGATGCCGGCCACCTCCGGCATCGAACTCGACGCCGTCGAAGAGGTCGTGTCGGCCGTCCTGCGCACCGACGGCGCGGTCGCGCTGCAGTACGGCTCCGGTCACGGGCGGCCCGAACTGCGCGAAGCCCTCGTCGAGGTCATGCGCGAGGAGGGGGTACCGGGTCATGCCGACGACCTGGTGGTCACCGTCGGTGGTCAGCAGGCCCTCGAGCTGGTGGCGACCTGCTTCGTCGATCCCGGCGACATCGTCATCGCGGAAGGGCCCACCTACGTCGGCGGCATCGGTGCGCTGCGCAGCCTGCAGGCCGACGTTCGCCACGTCCCCATGGACGACGACGGCATGCGCGTCGACCTTCTCGAGGACGAACTCGACCGGCTCGCCGGGCAAGGACGGCATCCCAAGTACGTCTACACCATCCCCAACCACCAGAACCCGGCCGGTGTGTCCCTGTCGGTCGCTCGACGCGAACGGCTCGCCGAGCTCGCCGAAGAGCGGGACCTGCTGATTCTCGAGGACAACCCGTACGGCTTGCTCGACTTCAGCGGCCGGACCTGGCCGTCGCTGCGGTCTATGGTTCCCGATCGGGTGGTCTACGTCGGGACCATGTCGAAGACCTTCGCTCCAGGTGTGCGGACAGGCTGGGTGGTCGCCCCACGGCCGGTGCGCGACAAGCTCATCGTGCTGCGCGAAGCCGCGGATCTCTGCCCGGCCAACCTCACCCAGATGGTCGTCGAACGCTGGCTTACCACGCAGCCGTGGCGGGAACAGGTCAAGCGCTTCCGCGAGATCTACCAGGACAAGGCGGAGGCCATGCTGACCGCGCTCGACGCCGAGATGCCTGGCGGTGTCGCCTGGACACGGCCGGGGGGCGCGTTCTACGTGTGGCTGACGGTTCCGGCGCCGATAGACACGTCGGACCTGCTGGCCAAGGCGATCCAGCACCGGGTGGCCTACGTGCCCGGACGCGGCTTCTTCGCGGACGGCAACGGGGCGAACAACGCCCGGCTGTGCTTCAGCTTTCCCGAAGTCGACCGGATCCGCGAAGGCGTGAGTCGCCTCGCGGAGCTGCTTCACGAGGAGCTCGCCCTTGTCCGCTCCGTCTACGGTGACGACGTCGTGGGTGACGACGTCGAACTGGGTGGGTGAGCGGATGATGACCACACCAGCGGTTGAACCTCGTTCGATTGCCGTGCTGTCCGGCGGACTGTCGCTGGAACGCGAGGTCAGTCTGCGTTCAGGTGGAAGGATCGCAGACGCCCTCGCCGACCATGGCCACGAAGTCACCCGGCTCGACGTCGACGACTCGCTGGTGACCACACTCGAGCACGGCGGGTTCGACCTGGCGTTCCTGGCGCTGCACGGTGCCGCAGGCGAGGACGGCACCGTCCAGTCACTGCTCGAGCTCGTTGGCCTGCCCTATACCGGCCCGGACGTCCTGGCCAGCTCGATCGCGTGGAACAAGCCGATCGCGCAGGGCCTGTACGCGCGGCACGGCCTGGCGGTTCCCGAACGCGTGATCCTGAGCCAGTTGGCGTTTCGAGAGATGGG
>JBJHDB010000107.1:0-5709 GCA_050486325.1 Nitriliruptoraceae bacterium
GTCGAGATAGGCGCGAACCAGGTCGTCCGCGTCTTCCAGCGACACTGCGGTCAGATCGGTCCTCCGGATGGATTCGACGAGCGACGCTAGTCGTTCGTGCTCCCACGCATCCCCGCTGACACGGCCGAGGGCGCCCGCTGCGGTAGACTCGCGCCATGCCCAGTGGGTCGTCCCGGTTCGTCGGTCGGTCCGATCGCGCGGTGAACCACCGCACGTCGGCCACGGTGACCGCCAGGCGTGGCGCTGCCCCCGATGCATGCGCCCCGGCGGAAGACGTCGTTCGCGGAGCCTGCCGCACCCGGGACAAGGCTGACGCATCCCTGGGCTCTCCCCATGCCAACCATGGCCGTTGGGCACGACAGACCACCGGTGCCGGGGCCACCACCACGAGAGCACGCAGTGACCACCACATTCAGAGACCTTGGCGTCGCCCACGAACTGTGTGACGCGCTCGAAGCCAAAGGCATCACCCATCCGTTCCCGATCCAGGAACTGTCGCTACCGCTTGCGCTGAAGGGCAACGACCTGATCGGCCAGGCCCGGACCGGGACAGGCAAGACACTTGCGTTCGGCCTGCCGCTGCTGCAGCGGCTCGAACCGTCCGATCGCCACACACAGGCGCTGGTGATCGTGCCGACACGGGAGCTGTGCCTGCAGGTCTATGCCGACCTGCAGATCGGCGAACGGCTCGGCATCACCTCGGTCGCGGTGTACGGCGGCGTCGGCTACGACGAGCAGATCGACGCGCTGACCAGCGGGGCGCACGTCGTCGTGGGCACCCCGGGACGGCTGCTCGACCACCTCGACCGCCGCAACCTCGACCTGTCGAAGGTCACTCAGCTGGTGCTCGACGAGGCCGACGAGATGCTCGACATGGGCTTCCTGCCGGACGTGGAGCGGCTCATCGAGGCCTGCACCGGTGCGAACCGCCACACCATGCTGTTCTCGGCGACCATGCCGACCGCCATCGTCAAGCTCGCACGCCGCTACATGGACCAGCCCACCTTCACCCGGGCCGAGCAGCAGCAGGTCGACACCGCCCCCACCGTCAAGCAGCACTTCTTCAAGGTCCACCGCATGGACAAGCCGCGCGTACTTGCGCGCATATTGCAGGACCGCTCCCGCCAGGGCGTGTTCGTGTTCGTACGGACCAAGCACATGGCGGACCGGCTCGTTCGTGAACTCGAGGACCTGTCCACCCCCGCGATCGCGATCCATGGCGACCTGCGACAGACCACCCGGGAACGCAACCTCGACCGGTTCCGTTCCGGCAAGGCCAACGTCCTGGTCGCCACCGAAGTCGCTGCTCGCGGCCTGGACGTCTCCGGGGTCACCCACGTCGTCAACTACGACTGCCCCGACGACGACAAGATGTACCTGCACCGCATCGGGCGCACCGCGCGGGCAGGCCAGGACGGTGTTGCGGTGACCTTCGCCGAGCACAACGAAGCGGACCGCCTCAACGTCATTCGCAAGGCCGTGGGCGCGGGCGAGGACGAGGTAGTCGAGATCTTCTCGACCTCCGACGAGCTTGCCCGCAGGTTCGATCTGCCCGACGAGACCCCATGGGCGCATCTGTCGCGCACGTCGGGCATCCGTTCCGACACGCGTTCCAGTGGCCGGGGCGGCGGACGCAACGACCGTTCGAAGCGCTCGGCAGGCGGTGGCCGCTCGGCAGGCGGTGGCCGCTCGGCAGGCGGTGGCCGCTCGGCAGGCGGTGACGCCACGAGCAAGGCCGGAGTGGGTGAGAAGGTCACGAGCCCTGACCGGACCAGAAGCCGGTCACGTACCCGTACCGATGGCACCAGCTCGGCCCGGCCGGCCGACTCCGGCAACGGCTCGGTCTCCGGTGTCGATACCGGCCGCGCGAAGCCTGCAGCGGGCGATGCCACGCCATCGAGCGGCGCATCCCCCGCGCCGAAGGGCACCGAGGGCAGGTCGAACGATGCAACCGAGTCGTCGCGGTCCGGAGCTGGCCGCACTCGTGCACGTCGTGGCCGAGCCAGCCGCGACGGCAGTGACGGCAGTGACGGCGCGAGGAGCCCACAGGGCCAGCCCAAGCAAGGCCAGGGCGCGCGGCACAAGGGCGGGCAGAGCCAGACCAAGCAGGGCCAGGGTCAGCGGAGCCAGAGCAAGCAGGGCCAAGACCAGCCGGACAAGGGCGGGCAAAGCCAGACCAAGCAGGGCCAGGGTCAGCGGAGCCAGTCAAACGGCAACGGCGGCCAGCGCGGCGGGCGCGGCGGGCGCGGCCGGCAGCGCCCCTCGGGCAGCGCCGAACGCAGCTCCGGCGCTCAGAAGCTGGCCGGTGCCGCGCAGCGCCAGCCAGCGCGCGGCGAAGGGCAGCCGTCGAGCGCCCGACAGGTCAAGGTCGAACACCTGCCGTGACCGGACCGGGGCCGACCTGTGTCAGAGCAGGCCGTGCTTGGCCGCCTCGGCCACCGCACCGGCACGGTTGCGCACACCGAGCTTGTCGTAGAGCTCCTGGGCGTACGCCTTGACGGTGCGTTCGGTGACCCCCAGCTGACCGCCGATCTCGGCGTTGGTCATGCCCTCGGCCATCAGCTCGAGGACCTCCTGCTGCCGAGGTGACAGGTGCGGTCCGGTCTCGACCGCGGGAACGTCGAACACCATCGTCGCATCGTCGGGATGCGCGGCAGCGGCAGGATCTTCGAAGGTCGCGGTAACCGGACCGAAACTGACCCGGTCTCCGTGGCGGATCACCTTGGGCCGCTCGATCACCGTGCCGTTGACCTTGGTGCCCGCGCTGGACCCGAGGTCAGTGACGATCACCGCGGAGGCCTCACGACGCACCTCGGCGTGGACCCTGGACACACGCGGATCCGAAACGACGTAGGCGTTGTCGTCGCGGCGGCCGAGGGTGGCCACATCACGCTCGAGCCGGATGACCTTCCCCGCAAGCGGCCCGTCGGTGAAATGCAGCACCGGTACCGGGATGACCTTCTGCGCCTTCTGGACCGGACGTTCCACGCCCCACCTCCTGATGCGACCCGTCGCGCGACGCGCCGCGGCCACCTGAACGCAGTCTGACGCATCCTCGCACACTCAGCCACGGATCCGGACACCCCACCGGCATGTACGAACGGACCGTGGCCGTTGGTACATGCATCGTGCCGGCACCCGGAGCTGTCGGCAAGCGAGGGACGCGTCAGTGACCCCGCCAGCTGCGCAGCCGCTCGACGGTCTCGGCATCGGTCACTCCTGCCCCGAGCCGGTTCTCCTTGCCTTCGCCGTGATAGTCCGACCCGGCGGTGACCTCCAGTTTCAGGTCGGCGGCCAGCGCCCGGTACTTCCGACGCTGCGCATCTGTGTGGTCTGGGTGGTCAGCCTCGATTCCGGCCATCCCTGCGGCCGCCATCGCTTCGATCGCGTCATCGGGCACCCCCGTGCCGTCCGCGCGATCGGCGTACAAGCCCGGGTGAGCCACGACGGCGACCCCACCGGCGGCAACGAGCAGCTCGACGGCCCGCACCGGGTCGACCGCGTGCTTCTCCACGTAGGCCGGTCCGCCATCGGCGAGGTACTGCGCGAAGACCTCCTCGGTGCTCGACACCACGCCCGTCTCGACGACGGCCTGCGCGATATGGGGGCGACCGATCGGTGCATCACCAGCGATCTGGGCCACCCGATCGAATCGCAGGTCGACACCCAGCTCGACGAAGCGCGCCACGATCCGACGGGCGCGGTCCGTGCGCTCGTCGCGCAGCCGGGCGAGCTCACTCGCGAGGTCGATGTTCGCCGGGTCGATCCAGAACCCCAGCACATGCACCGACAGTCCATCGAGCTCGGCCGAGAACTCGGTTCCGGGCACGATGTCCAGGCCGGTTCCGTCGGCCGCCTCCATCGCTTCGACGAACGGCTCGGTCGTGTCGTGGTCGGTGACGCCGAGTCCGGTGAGGCCGATCTCGACGGCGTCCCGGACGTTCTGGGTGATCGACGTCGTGCCGTCCGAATAGGTCGAGTGCGTGTGCAGGTCGTATCCGCCGCTGGTCGTCACGCCACCTCCGAGGTGTTCGCCAAACCGTTCACGTCACCGGTCCGTGCGGTGAGTGCGTCGCGCAGTGTCCCCGAGCGCATGCCTCGACGCCATTCGCGTCGAGGCGGCGAGCCGCACCGCATCCGTGTGGGCGGACTCCTACGACCTGCGGGCACGCCGCTAGCATCCCGTCGACATCGATCAGCCGACCCCGGAGACGGCCCCCATGGTCCGCGTCCGCGTCATGTCCGCCATGGCATACGACCTCGAGTCGTACGAGTCGTCGGGCGTGGCCGACCCGAAGATCACTGTCGTGGGCGAACTGCCCGGGCTGACCCAGGCATTCGAGATCGCGCGGGTCTACAAGGGTGCGCAGGGCCTGTACGAGGAAGCGGTGGCCCTGGCCGATCCCGACGGTCGCATCATCTGGGACCGGCCGTCACGCGTCATCGAGCTCCGGGGTGAGATGTTCGAGGACCTTTTCCGCACCCAGGTGCGGGAACGGCTCGACATCACCTCGACACGGGATCACACGCTCCTGCTGTACCTGGACGGTGCGCTCGTCGGACGTGTGCCGGTGTTCATCGACGCACCGCATTCGGCGGCAGGTGCCGGGGTGCTCGTCGAAGCCACGCGCGAAGCGCTCAAGAAGAGCGCGGTGTGCTGGATCACGATTCCCCAACGTGGCGGCGGCGAGGTCACCCGGCCGGCCTGGTACGTCCAGCAGGGCGATGCGATCTTCGTGCTGTCGGGTGCCGGTGAGCAGCAGCTTCCCGGCATCGAGGAGGCCGCGTCGGTCACGGTGACGATCAAGTCGAAGGACGTCAAGGCGACGATCGGCACCGCACCCGCTGACGTGCGCATCGTCACGGACGCCGGCGAGTTCGAACGCATCGCCACGATCGGACTGGGAACCCGGCTGAACCTGACCGACGGCCAGGATGCCATGCAGCGCTGGAAGGACACCTGCGTGTTGGCAGAGCTCACTCCCCGGGTGGCATGAGCCCAGCGGTGTCGTGTGACGTCGCACGGCTACCCGGCCGCGCCGGTGCCAGACGGATCCATGCACCGATGGTCACCAACAGGCCGCCGAGGACGATCACCGCTGCGGACGCCCACAACACCCGCGTGCCCGCCGCTCCCAGCGGACCCGAAGACTCGGCGCGCATCGATATGGTGCGTGACTCTCCGACCGGCAGCTGCCAGGTGACCGCCCGCGCATCGGCCGTGTCACCGTCGTGCTCGATGACGCGGCCGGGCAGCTGAAGGCGCAGCCGGGCATCCATGTGCTCGCTGAACAGCGCATGGAGCTCGTCCACGCGGGGGCCGATGGGTTCGTCGTCGAGTTCAGCCAGGACCGCCCCGGGTGGGCGAACCGCAGCTTCGCCGGTCACCGAGAACCCGCGATCGTCGGCGGAGATGTCGAGGTCCACCAGGAGCGCGGGATCGGCATCGTCGAGTCCCGCGGCCAGTTCGGTGAACGCACGGGCCAGATCGTCGGGATCGGTGGTCGGTCGCGCAAGCGTCACACGGATCGAGCCGTCGGCATCCACCTCGCGTTCGACCTGCCAGTCTCCCGCCGTCGACGCGGCCGCCATGACCTCGGCGGTCGGATCGACTCCGGCGTCGTCGAGCAGCGCGACGAGCGCGGCGTCGGCGGTCAACTGCACAACCGCGCGTCCCGTGCCGTCCGCGTTGAGCTGGGCCTCCGCGGC
>JBJHDB010000108.1:0-5705 GCA_050486325.1 Nitriliruptoraceae bacterium
TCGGACCCAACTGCATGGGGCTGATGAACGGCTCCGCGTCGGTCCGGATGAACGCGACGTTCTCACGCACCTTCCCCGGACCGGGCCGGGTGTCGATGTCCTCCCAGTCCGGCGCACTCGGCCTGGCAGTGCTTGACCACGTCGAACGGCTGGGCCTCGGAATCGCCACGTTCGTATCGGTCGGCAACAAGGCGGACATCTCCGGAAACGACCTGCTCCTGTACTGGGAGGAGGACCCGGACACCGACGTCATCCTCATGTACCTCGAGTCGTTCGGCAACCCCCGGAAGTTCTCCCGGATCGCGCGACGCGTGTCCCGACGCACCCCGATCGTGGCGGTCAAGTCGGGCCGGACAACCGCCGGTGTGCGCGCCGCGTCGTCGCACACCGCGGCGATCTCCGCCGGCGACACCGCCGTGGAGGCGCTGTTCCATCAGACCGGAGTGATCCGCACCGACACGCTCGAGGAGATGTTCGACGTCGCGACGTTGCTGAGCAGCCAGGACCTGCCAGGCGGACGCAACGTCGCGGTGCTGAGCAACGCCGGAGGCCCGGCGATCCTCGCCGCGGACGCACTTGAGGCCCAGGGGCTGGAGGTGCCGCGGCTTTCGGACCGCACACTCGCCGAGCTCGCCGGGTTCCTTCCCGCCGAAGCCGGGATCAGCAACCCCGTGGACATGATCGCCTCGGCCTCGGCCGAGCAGTACGGGCGCGCGATGACGGTGCTCGGAAATGCCGACGAGATCGACGTCGTTTTCGTGATCTTCATCGACACGGGCAGCAACGACCCTTCCGAGATCGCCGACGCGCTGATCGCCGCACGGCCGGAGATCCCCGACCACGTGCCCGTCGTGTCGGTGTTCATGTCCGGCGCCAACGTCGCGGGACGGCTGGCCGACGCGCGCATCCCCACGTTCACATTCCCCGAAGATGCCGCGCGTGCGCTCGGACGGGTCGCCGACTACTCCCGATGGCGACGGCGACCGTTGGGCGAAATCGTCGAGCCCGCGGGCATCGACCGGGACCGGGCACGCGGCCTCGTCGACACCCGGCTGTCCGCGCTCGACGATCCCGGTTCCGGCCTGTGGCTGACCACGGAGGACGCCTCGGCCATCCTCGAGTCGTACGGAATACGCCTGGCGCGCACGCGGCTGGTCACCGACCCGGAGACAGCAGCCAGTGCCGCCGAGGAGCTTGAGGCGCCGCTCGCGGTCAAGCTCGCCGGTTCGATACACAAGGCCGACGTCGGCGGGGTACGCCTCGGGCTCGACAACGCCGAACAGGTGAGGGAAGCGGTCGTCGGCATCCGCCAACGGCTGGCCGAGCAGAATCTGGACGAGCACGGCGGGGCGTTTCTCGTCCAGGAGATGGTGACCGACGGGATCGAGATGGTCGTCGGCGTGACCCACGATCCGTCGTTCGGGCCGATCGTGCTCACCGGCATGGGCGGGACCCTCGTCGAGTTGTTGCGTGACGTCAGTGTGCGCATCACGCCGCTGACCGACCATGACGTGGACGACATGCTCGATTCGCTGCGAATGAAGCCCCTGCTCCACGGCTACCGGGGCGCGCCGGCAGCCGACGTCGCAGCGCTCAAGGACGTGCTGCACCGGGTCAACGCGATGGTCGAGGACCTGCCCGAGATCGCCGAACTCGACCTCAACCCGGTGTTCGTGCGCGCCGAGGGCGAGGGGGTCACGGCAGTCGACGTGCGGATGCGCGTCGCCACGGTGCGTTGACGGTGCGCCGACGGATCGACGAGCTGCTGCGAGCCGGGCCGACAACCTCGTTCGAGTTCTTCCCGCCGCGGGACGACGCCGGTCGGCGACGCCTTTCCCAGACGATCGACGAACTCGCCGAGTTCGACCCGTCGTTCGTGTCGGTGACCTACGGCGCCGGAGGGTCGACGCGGGACCGGACCGCACAAGTCGTCGACATGCTGCTCGCCGAAACCGACCTGGTGCCGATGGCCCACGTGACATCGGTGTGCCACCGCCACGAGGAACTCGTGGCAATACTGCGAGGCCACCTCGACCGTGGCGTGCGCAACCTGATGCTGCTGCGAGGCGACCCGCCACGCGGGGTCGACGATGCGTTCTGGGAACTTGCCCACGCCGTCGACTTCGTGGCACTCGCCCGTCAGGTCGGCGGCGACGCGTTCTGCATCGGTGTCGCAGCCCATCCCGAAGGGCATCCGCTGTCGGAGACGCTGGTCGAGGACCGCAACCACCTCGCAGCAAAGCTCGAGGCCGCCGACTTCGGGGTGACGCAGTTCTTCTTCGACGTGACCCTGTGGACCTCACTGGTCAACGACCTCGCGGACCGGGGATGCCACCGCCCGGTGATCCCCGGGGTGATCCCGATCACCGACACCGCCCAGATCGAACGCTTCGCCGCACTGTCGGGCACACGTCTTCCCGGGTGGCTGACGGACCGGCTCGACCGTGCAGCCGACGACCCCGCGGAGGTCGCACGGATCGGCGTCGACGTCGCCACCGAGCTCAGCCAGCAGCTGCTCGACGCTGGAGCTCCCGGCCTGCATTTCTACACGCTGAACCGGTCCGGCCCCACGCGCGCAATCCTCGAAAATCTCCGCGGCCGGTGAGCCGATGTCAGTCGGCCGCCTCGGCGACACCCTGACGAGCGAGGTCGTCCCGCGCCCACGCGATCGTGCGTGCGAGGCCGTCGCGGAGCCCGACACGGGCCCGCCAACGGAGCAGGCTGCGGGCCAGGGTCAGGTCGGGTCGGCGGCGCTTCGGGTCGTCGGTAGACCGTTCGAGGTGGATGATCGGCAGGTCGGGGCTGGTGAGTTCGCGGATGAAGTCGGCGACCTCGGCAACTGTCAGCTCCTCGTCCGAGCCGAGGTTGCACGGAAGAACCCGGTCAGCCACGAGCAACAGGAGCAGGCCATCGACGAGATCGTCGATGTAGCACAGGGAACGGGTCTGGCTTCCGTCCCCGTGCACCGTCAGCGGCTGTCCCCGCAATGCCTGACCGACCAGCGTCGGGACGAGGCGACCATCGTCGTGGCGCATCCCAGGGCCATAGGTGTTGAAGATCCGTGCGACGCGGACGTCCACTCCGTGGTCACGGTGGTAGGCGTAGGTCATGGCTTCAGCGAACCGTTTCGCCTCGTCGTACACCCCGCGGGGCCCGGTCGTGTCGACGTGGCCGAGATATGACTCCGGCTGGGGGTGGACCTCCGGGTCGCCATACACCTCGGAGGTCGATGCGAGCAGGAACCGGGCACTGCACGCCCGTGCCACGCCCAGCGCATTGAGCGTGCCGATCGAGCCCACCTTGAGGGTGTGGATCGGATGGCGCAGGTAGTCGACCGGCGAGGCAGGCGACGCCAGGTGCAGCACGATCGCGACGTCGTCAGGAACGTCGAGGTGAGCGACGACATCGGCTTCGACCAGAGCGAACGCGGGATGGCTTTCGACGTCGGCGAGGTTGCTGCGCCGGCCGGTGATGAACGAGTCGAGGGCGTGCACCTTCACGCCGGCATCGAGCAAGCGGCGGCACACCGAGGACCCGAGGAATCCTGCAGCACCGGTGACGAGCGCCCGGGCTCCCGCGTACTGCTCCGCCACCCGTTGGGTTGCGGTGTCGGGGTCGGCCGGGGCCATCCGCTGCTCCCTCCCCCGCCACAACACGCCGTGCACGTTCGTCGCAGGGTAACCCGGCAAGTGTCGACCCCTACAGCCGGCCGGGCCGTGCGGATCTGGTATCGCACGTACCCGTGCGGGGCCATCGCGCCGGCAACTCGTCGCTCAAGGTGAACAGCGCAGGTACCGTAGACTACGGAGTGTAGTTGTCTGTCTACGGAGCGTGGCCTTCCGTTTCGTCGTCTCCTCCTCAGAGGAGGGCGGATATCCACCGAGACCGACGAGGAGTCCCACCATGTTGCGCACCCTGATTCGTGAGACATCGGTCACTCCGGTCGTTGCGGCCGTGCTGGCTGCTGGCGGGCTGGCACTGGCTGCCTCGAACAGCGATGTCCTGACGACGCTGACCGCCGCCATCTCCGACGAGGCTGGCGAAGGCACGATTGACGAGGGCGACCCCGACGGCACCGGTGACGAGTCGAGCGACGACGCAACCGACGACACCAACGGCGACGAGTCCACGGACAACGGTGACGAGTCGAGCGACGACACCAACGGGGACAACGACGGGGACAACGACGAATCGGACGACACCTCGGAGGGTGGCGACGCCGATGGTGAACCGGCGGACGACGACGCGGTCGATGATGTCGACGATCGCTCCGACACCGCACGGCGCGTCCACGCCGCGCTGACGGGCGACCCGTCGATCCGTCCGGGTGACCCAGGTTTCGGTGCTGCCGTCAGCGCCAACGCACGCAACTCCCACCTGGGACCCAAGGTGTCCCGGGCGGCCCGTGGGATCGACGAAGAGGACGAGCACGTCGACGACGCCGACGAGGTCGACTCCGGCGACGAGCAGACGGTCGAGCAGTCCTCAGCGAGCCGTGACGGCCGTGGCAACGGCAACGGTCGTGGCAACGGCAACGGCCGTGGCAACGGCCGTGGTCCGCGCTAGAGGACGGTCAGTAGCCGTTCGCGCGCGTGACGAGGCGCTGAGCTGATGGCAGCAATGCCGTCGCGAGCGCGATCTTGATGGCGTCACCGACGAGGAACGGCACGATGCCGATGGCTGCCGCCTCCAGCAGTCCAACGCCCACGACCATGGCCAGTACGGGGACACCGAGCGCGTAGATCACGAGGTTTCCGAGAACCATCACGCCTGCGGCGGAAAGGTATCGGTCGACCCAACCGGCACGTGCGCAGGCGCCGACGACGAGCCCAGCGGCGACGAAGCCGGCGATGTAACCGAGCGAAGCCCCGCTGGAATGCGCAAACCACGGCACGCCGATCAGGCCGACGAGCAGAAACAGCATCGCGCCGATCGATGCGCGTGAGGCGCCGAGCGCGGCCGCCCCGAGCAGGACCACGAAGGTCTGAGCCGTCACGAGGATCGGTGTCCCGGGCAGTGGGAAGGCGAGCTGGGCGCTCGCCGCGATCGCTAGGGCATAGCCACCGACGAGCGCGACGTCACGCACCCGTTGACCGGGAATCAGGTCGGCGAGCACGAGCGCTGGGGTGTGGGCGCGTGATGACGAACTCACGATGGGCTCCTCACGGCTGCGTGGGTTGGCGGGCTATGCGGTCACGCTAGCCGAACCGCTCGCATCACCCCGACTCGACACCATCGTGTCCGCCCCGTCCTGCACGAGCTGTGCGCAGTCGTGCCATGACGAAGAAGCCGATCACCGCGCCAGTGACGTTCATGAGCACGTCGACCGGATCGCTCACCCGATCCGGCATGGTCAACTGCGCGAGCTCGATGCCGACCGACAACACGAACGCGGCCACGAGGACTCGGGGTCGCGATGGCCACCATCCACCCAGGCTCAACCCGAACGGCACGAACAGCACAACGTTCGCCGTCATCTCCAACGGGCGGAATCCGACACGGTCGAGCAGGGGTGGCGGCACCAATCCGAGCCACTCCGGTGGATCGAACAACGTCAGCGCGACGACGAAGGCCACCGTGCCGCCGACCGTGGCGAGTTGGGCGACACGTCGGAGCATCGCGGTTCAGCTGACGCCGGATCCGTCACCGATGCGTGCGTCGAGGCCAGCGAAGCCGGCAAGGTAGGCCTCGCGTTCCTCCTGCAG
>JBJHDB010000109.1:0-5705 GCA_050486325.1 Nitriliruptoraceae bacterium
GTCCTGCATGTCCTGAATCCCTACACTGCCGAGGGCACACTGCCGAGGGCGCCACGTCGAAGGCGCCGCGCGAAATGTTGGTGAGGCGGTCGGCTGCGTAGCACCAGTCGTGCCATCTTGGAATACAGCCGCCCCTGACTGCGTTACCGATGCCGACAACCTCAGCACGCTCCGGTCAACAGCACGTCGGCCCGGAGAGGCGAAGACATGACAGGAGTGGGAGTGCTCGACGGACTGCGACTGTGGACCCCGCGAAACTGGCTCGTCGCGCTCGGTGGTGCGGTCGCATTCGGGCTCCTGCTAGGCCTTCCCACTGACCTGGTTCCCAACCCGATCTTCGGACGGCAGATCGAAGCGCCTGTTTGGGCCTATTACGCCCTGGCGGTGAGTGCGGTACTCGCCGGCATGCTGGCCGGGACCTACGTGCGCCAGCCCACCGCGGAAAACGCCGGTGATGCCGTGGAGACAAGCGGCTCCGGCGACGAGAAGCGGTTCGCCGCCGGTGGGCTGCTCGCCCTGTTCGCCGTGGGCTGTCCGACCTGCAATGCGCTGGTGGTGATCGCGCTCGGAACGACCGGTGCGCTGACCCTGTTCGAGCCGGTCCAGCCGCTGCTCGCCGCTGGCGGCATCGGGCTGCTCGGCTGGGCGTTGCGCCGTCGGCTGACGACCCAGGCCTCCTGCAAGGTTCCGTCGCGCCGCTGACACCACTTCGGTCCGGTGGTACGCCCCGTCAACTCGTGATGCGCACCAGTTGGACGATCAGGTTGATGGCCATCGTCGCGGCAATCGCGAACAGCATGGTCCTCGCGAAGCCCACCGGCGGCAGGCGCCGGCGCAGCCCGCTCAGCACGCTGGATGACGCCGCAATCGTCACTGCGCCCACGACAAGCGCCGCCGACCACTGATCGGCGATGCCGGCCACGTCGCCCGATGCCATCGCCGTGGCCGCCCGCCAGCACCCGCAGACCGGACAGGCCAGGCCGAACAGGTCGTCCATGGGACACGGAAACGCCAACGGTGAACCCGCCAGACGCGCACCAGTCAACGCCGCACCGGTCACCGCGAGTGGCACCGTCGTCGCGACCACGATCAGCGGGGTGACCGGGCCACGTCGGTGCCGCGGCGTACCGCTCGAATGATCGCCGGCCGCCATCGGCGTGTCAGCCCGCGACGCCGCCGCTGAACGACGCCACCCCGAGGAACAACCAGAACAGCACGACGAGCGCAACCGCGATCACGTTGAGGACGAGCCCTGCGATCGCCTGTCCCTTGCCGACAGGGGCGGCGATTCCCCGCGAGATCTTGGCGAGCGCCACTGCGGCGAGCGGCAGACCCACCAGAGAAAGCACGAACGCCACCGGGAAGCACAGGATCACGAACACGGCGCTGATGATGCCGATCACCATCGATGCTGTCGCCAGCCCCTGCACGTTCTCGGTACCGGGCAGTTTGCCGTTGTGTGGCGGTTCCGGCTGAGGTGGGGGTAGCTCGCTCACATCGACCTCCGACTCAGTTGCCGGCCGAGGCGTCTTCGACCTGCTCGGGCAGTTCTACCTTCCGGAACAGCGGTGATGCTTCACCGAGCATGGTGCCGGACGTCACGCCACGAGGCGCCCAGCCGCGGCCGTCGATCACGCCGTCACCACCCAACCACCGGTCAAGCTCGGCGCAGGCGAACGGCGTGTATGGCGCGAACATGACGTTGATCGAGGCGATCGCCTGCAACGCTGACCACAGAGTGGTCGCCGTGCGTGCCACGTCGGTCTTGGCGGTCTTCCACGGCTCGAGCGCATTGAGATAGGCGTTGGTGGCCTGCGCCGCCGACATCGCTTCCTTCAGCGCGCGTTTCAACTCGACCTGTTCGAGCAACTGACCGGCCGCCTCCAGGTGTGCGTCGACCGTGGCGGCGAGCTCCCGATCGGCCGTGTCGAGCTCGCTCGGCTCTGGCACGACCCGGTCGAAGTTCTTCGTGGTCATCGCGATCACCCGGTTGACCAGGTTGCCCCAGGTGGCGACCAGCTCGTCGTTTATCCGCCGGACGATCTCGTCCTCGGTCAGGTCGACGTCGTTGTGCTCGGGCAGGTTGGTTGCCACCGCATAGCGCAGCGCGTCCGGCTGATAGACCTCGAGGTAGTCGAGCAGCGACCGCCCGACCCCGTGCGACTTCGACGCCTTTGCACCCTTGAACGTCACGTACTGGTTGGCGGGGACGTTCGTGGGCAGGTTGTAGTCACCGGCACCCATCAGCTGCGCCGGCCAGTAGACGGCGTGGAACGGGATGTTGTCCTTGCCGATGAAGTAGTAGGTCTCACCGGCCGGGTCGAGCCACCACGCCTGCCACGCGTCCGGGTCCCCCTGGCGCTGTGCCCACTCCTTCGCGGCCGACAGGTAGCCGATGACCGCCTCGAACCACACGTAGATGCGCTTGTCGTTGGGCGCATCGAGTTCGGCGTCGTCGGGCAGCGGAACACCCCAGGCGATGTCCCGGGTGATCGCGCGGTCGTGCAGACCTTCGCGCACGAACCCGTTGGCCCAGTTGATGACGTGGCCGCGCCAACCGTCGCGGGTGGCGAGCCAGTCCTGAACCTGCTGCTGCAGCTTCGACAGCAGAATGAAGTAGTGCTCGGTGGGCCGGATCTCCGGGGTCGCGCCGGTGAGCTTCGAGCGTGGTTCCCCCAGGTCGGTCGGATCGAGGGTCTTGCCGCAGCTGTCGCACTGATCGCCACGCGCGTCGGCGGCCCCGCAGGAAGGACAGGTGCCCTCGACGTAGCGGTCGGGAAGGAACCGGCCGGCTTCCGGGTCGTAGTACTGGTCGGTGGTGCGCGCCTCGACGAACCCGTTGGCGCGAAGCCCCCGGAAGATCTCGTGGGTCACCTTGGCGTGATTGTCGGTCATCGTCGTGGTGAACAGGTCGAACGAGATGCCCAGCTCCTCCCAGTACCGCAGGAACTCGGGGTGGTATCGATCGACGACCTCTGCCGGAGTGATCCCTTCCTGGTCGGCACGCACCGTGATCGGTGTGCCGTGCGCGTCGGATCCGGACACCATGAGCACCCGGTTGCCGGCGATGCGGTGATACCGGGCGAAGATATCGGCAGGCAGGTAGGCCCCAGCGAGATGACCCAGGTGCAGCGAGCCGTTCGCATAAGGCCATGCGACCGCGACGAGAACGTGCCGTGGGGCGCCACTTTGGCTGGTCGAAGAAGTCATCGTGAAATCGTAGCCGCGCGGCGAGGTTGCCCCCGGCGCGCCTTACGTTCCCACCGACCAGCTCGCGGTCGAGCCGAGCCATGCCAGGCCAGGCAGGTTGCGGCCGATCCAGAACACCAGCACCACACCCGCCAGACCGAGCGAGACCCGCGGGGGCAGCGTCGGGCTGGACGCGCGGCGCCCGAGTGTCGTCGCGAGCCAACCGATCCATGCCCAGGCCAGCACGGGAAGGACGGCGATGACCAGCACGTTGTGATCGATCGCGCGAGCCGGATCACCCTGGGTGAGCGCATACACCGCCCGCGTCGCCCCGCAGCCAGGGCAGTCCAGTCCGGTCAGGTTGCGGAACGGACACCCGGGGGACAGTTCAGCGCGTCGGACCGGATCGACCGCGGCGAGCGCGACACAGCCGGCCAGCACGACCAGAGCGACGGTCACTGGCGCCCACCAGCGCGGCAGGCGGGAACGAGCGGCCGTCAGCCGGTTCTGCGCTACGGCAATCTGGTCGCGCATCGTCGTCGCCCGCCGATCGACAGGGCCGGTCAGAAGGCGGTGGCGAGCCCGCCGAAGAACAGCAGGAACCAACCGACGATGAAGACCAGGCCCAACCCGACAGCGATCAGGGTGAACGTCTTGGCCAGCCGCGCCTTCTCCTGCGCTTCGGCGATGTTGCCGACATTGATCGCCGACTGCGCCTGCGAGGAGAACACGATCCCGACGACGCCAAGCGGCAGACAGCACAGGATCGTCGCGACGATCGACTGCCATAGCCACGTGTCGATCTTCGGTGCCGGCGCCCCCGTGTAGGCAGCCTGGCCGTAGGCCTGCTGCGCTGGCTGCGCAGCCGCAGGCTGCCCGGACGCTGGGCTTCGGTGCTCCGTCCAGCCCATCCCGTCCCACCAGCGCAGCTGCCCTGCCTGCTCCGGATCCGGGTACCAACCTGGTTGTGGGTTTCCTTGGTCCACTGGTGCCTCCGTGACGAGGCTGCAACCCTAACCTGCCACACGGCGGATGCGACACCCAAAGACTTTCCGACCGCGAAGGCATGCAACCGATGACGGAGCGCCTGCCGTCCGACGACGTCGCCTTCACCCGTCTTGCGGGTATCGAGGTCGCCTACCTCGCGGCCGGGCCTGTCGATGCACCGGCGGTCCTGCTGTTCCACCACTTCCACGGCAGCGTCGACAGCTGGCGGTACGTGATCGGCCCGTTGGCCCGAGGCCACCGTGTCGTGGCGTTCGACCGGCCCGGCTTCGGGAGCACCGAACGGCCAGATCGCGCACGGTGGACACGTGGCAACCCCTATACCCGCGCCAGGTCCGCCCTGATTGCGATACGCCTGCTCGACCACCTCGGCATCCGGACCGCCACACTCGTCGGTGCGTCCGCCGGCGGAACGATCGCCCTGGAGACGTTCGCCCGGTATCCGGACCGCGTCAGCGGTATCGGGCTGATCAGCCCGGCCATCACCGGCGATCCCGGCCCACCGGGTCCGCTGCGACCGTTGCTGCGCTCCGGACCGGCTCGTGCGGGTCTGACCGCCATCGGCCAACGGATAGCCCGCAACATCGGACCTGACCGTGTTGCGCGAGCCTGGCACGACCCCTCACGGGTGACCGAACTCGATGTGGAGGTCTACAGGCGCCCGATGCGTGCCCCGGACTGGGCCGCATCCATCGTCGAGACCTTCGTCGCCGAACGACCACCTGACCTGCGCGCGGTGCTGGGGCGTATCGACGTGCCCGCACTCGTCGTCGCGGGCCGCTCGGACCGCGTGGTCAGACCGAGCTGGAACCGGCGAACCGCTGCAGCGATCCCGGGAGCGGGACTCACCTTCATCGACGGTGCAGGCCACACTCCGCACGAAGAGACACCGGAGGAGCTGCTGCGAGCGTTGGCACCGCTCCTCGACGAGGCCGCTAGCCGGCGACGTCAGTCGGTCCTTCCCGCCACGTCGTCGCCCTCGGCGGGTGCGACCCGCCGCTCCTCGGGAAGTTCGCCGAGCACCTCGTCGACGTAGCGCCTGGCCGCATCGAACAGATCGAGGTCCGCGCCTTCCTCCGCCGACCACCGCCGCCAGTGCTCGAGTACCTCATGGAACAGTTCAGCCGGTTCGCGCCGACCCGCCAGAGACTTGGGGATGAGCGCGACGGTCGGCTCGAATGACTCCTCGAGCCAACGGTGTGCGAGCACCGTCTCGGGCAGAATCTGATCCTGCTCCCTCCGAAGCCACGCGCCGTAATTGTGGATGTCGTTGAGCAGCCGCCGAGCCTGGTTGTCCTGGACGTCGAGCCCGGTCAGCTCCCGCAGCAGCCGCCGGTACCTGCCGGGCTCGAGCACGTAGGTCTGCAGGCGCATGCGGGTGACACCGGGCTGTTCCTGGACCAGTTCGAGCTCCTCCACGTCGTAACCGAGCTCGTTGATCCGCTGCAGACGTTCGTGGATGCGGTATCGCTCGTCGTCGGCGAACACCTCGTCGGTGGTCAGCTCGGCCC
>JBJHDB010000110.1:0-5666 GCA_050486325.1 Nitriliruptoraceae bacterium
CCCACCCACCGGTAGGCAAAGTCGTCACATCCCTGGAACACCTTCAGATAGACCTCTTCGCCCGGTGCTCCGGTGAACACCGCGGAGAATGCCAGGTCTGGCGCGGGTTCGTCGGCGGTCGTCGCCGACCAGGTGACGACGGCGATCCGGCCGTCCGGGTCCTCGTCGAAGGTGACCTCCCAGCCGTCGCGGCCCTCGACATCGACGATCCGCATACCTTCGGCGACCTCCATCGCCACTTCACGCGTGGGGTCTCCACCTCCGGCCTGTTCGGTGCCGCACCCGTGCGCCATCGCCAGGGTCAGCTCGGCCAGGCTGTCGACCGGCGCCTCGCCGCCACGCACGAACGGGTGCGCGGCCGCCGGCGCGACCAGCATCGCGACCAGCAGTGCAGCGATGGCCATGACCGTGCCCAACCCGTGTCTCCGGCGAAACCTCCCGGATGGGTGCTCTTCGTCGTGCGACGTCATCCATCCTCCTTCGAATCGGTCAGGGATTGACGACCACTTCGGTGTCCGTGCTTACCTCGGTGAACCGGTCGAGACCGACCGTGAGCTCGACCCGCCACGGGCCCGCGAACGCCAGGTCGTCGACGGTGGCGATCCAGTGCCCCGTCCCGGCAAAGAACGGTTCGATCCGGAACGGACCGATGTCGTCGGGCAGATAGGTCAGCTCGATGACCAGATCGTCGGCCGTGTCGGACGGACGGCCAGTCGGGTCGAGGACGTAGACATGGATCGTGTTCAGGCCGACGCGGTTCGGTTCGATGACCAGATCGACGGTCAGCTCGTCGTCGAGCGCGAGCTGGGTGAACGCGGGCTGGCCGAAACCGGCTGCCTGCGACGCCGGCTGCTGACTGACCAACGCCCCGGTGATGGCGACCACCGCGACGAGGATCGCCGCTTCGAGTCGGATCGTGGTCCCCAGCCGGCTCCAGGCCGCGGACGCACGCCCGTCGGCCGCCGACCTCGTGATCAACGGGACCAGCGCGTACCGGTTGTACGCCGCAATGGCCACCACGGCTACCACCGCAGCGACCTTGGCGACCAGAACCAGCCCGTACGGGGTGGTGCTCAGTGCGCCGGTCCGGCCCACCAGCGGCACAGACATCAATCCTCCGGTGACCGCGACAACCGCGACGGCGCCCAGAGCGAGGTTCGAGAACCGCCCCAGCAAACGCGCCGCTTCGTCAGGACCATCGATCGGGCCGTCGGACCGCGTCGCGTGAAGCAGCAGCACGAGCCCGCCGAACCACACGGCTCCGGCGGCCAGATGGACCACATCGACCAGGCTGAGCAGGAGCGCCGGCTCCACCGAACGCTGGTGACCGTCCAACGCGAAAGACACCGCACTGATGACCCCGGCCAGTGCCTGAACACCGATCGGCGCACGCCGTTGGCTCAGGATAAGAAGCGCGACCAGCCACACGACCCGTACTCCGGTCGACTGCCCGAAGCTGGACGCGGCCACCTCGACGAGCACCGGCGGGCGAAGTGCTGCCAGCGGTCCGTACCCGGTGGTCGCCATCGCCTGCACCACGACGGCGGCGAGGCTCGCGACGACCGCCGTAGCCGCGCTCACGAGGACGACCGGCCGGGTCAGCGCAGACGCACGCGGCCCGTGAAGCGCCCGCCAACCCAGCAGCAGGGCGCCGGCAGCAGCGAGCGCGCCGAGGTAGGCCAGTCCGCGAAGCATCGGGCCGAGCACTCCTGGAGCCCCCCGGCCCGTCCCGCCGAACAGCTCCTCGACAAGCGCATCCTCGACGGCGGTGACGTCGCCCACGGTGAAGGTCCACACACCGCTTACCGGGTGACTGTCGGCGGAGATGACGCGCCACGTCACGACGTACCCGCCGTCGGGCAGATCGGCCGGAAGGTCGATGGCGACGAGCTCGGACACGCCCGTGTCACGCATGCCCGCGTCGACACGGGTGGCGTCGGCGTCGAAGACGCGAACACCGCCCGAGGGCACCGTCACCGGCTCGCTGAAGGTGAGCACGACCTCGCTCGGTGCATCGTCGAGCGCGGCGTCGGCTTCCGGGCTCCGGTCGACAAGGGCAGCGTGAGCCAACGACGGGCCCGTAGCCATGAACATCGCGGCGACGCACAGCACGACGAGGACACCACCACGCCGGAGGCGTACGGCGTGTCGGCGCCAGCACTGCGACACCGTCGTCGCCTTTCGGTGAGAGTCCCCGCCGTACGGTACGTCCTTCTGCGGGCAGGCAGCGAACCACCCACCGTCCGGACGGTTGTGCACCCATCCCGGGCGGTACCGTCAGCCCATGTTCACCCGCGCCTTCCGGCTTGCCACGTTGCGTGGCGTCGACGTGCGTCTCGACCTGTCGCTCGTGGTCATCGCGTTGCTGGTGGCCTGGACCTTCGCGACGCGATTCACCGGCAGTCACGGCACTGCAGTCGGATGGCTGATGGCGGTGACCGGCGCCGTCCTGTTCTTCGCGTCGATCCTGGCGCACGAGTTCGGGCACGCGCTGGAGGCGCGCCACCGTGGCATCCACGTGCACGGCATCACGCTGTTCCTGTTCGGTGGGGTCACCGAGATGGAGGCGCACGGCCACCGCCCGCGTGACGAGCTGATGATCGCGGCCATCGGCCCGTGGATCAGCCTGGTCTGCGGTGCCGCCTTCGGGCTGGTCGCAACCCTGGCGCAGGCGCTCCCCGACGGGTGGTCGGGGCCTGTCGGTGACGTCGCGGGCACGCTTGGGTGGATCAACGTGGCTCTCGCCGTGTTCAACCTCGTCCCGGGCGCCCCGCTCGACGGCGGCCGGGTGCTGCGTGCGTTGCTGTGGTGGGCGACGGGGGACCGCCTGCGTGCGGTACGGATGACCTCGTGGGCCGGGCAGGCGCTTGGCGCCGGGCTGGCCGTGTTCGGCCTGTGGGTGATCGCCCGTACCGGCACCGCGGGCATCGCGGCACTGTGGTACGTGGTTATCGGCCTGTTCCTCCACGGTGCGGCCCGGCGGGAGCTGCGGGGAGCCCGCCTGGAGGCGCTGTACACCGACTGGTCGGTCGAGCGACTCGTGGCGGACATCGACCGCCGCGGGATGCCCACGCTCGCTGTCGACGCCGCGGCGCTCTCCCGCGTCGATGCCGCCGCCGACCTGCACACCCTCGTCGACGCGTTCCAGGACGGCCGGGGGGCCGTCGTCGTCGAGCGGGACGGTCAGCCGGTGACCGTGCTGCTCGAACGGGAAGTTGCGGCAGCGATCGCGCGGTTGCGACGGCAGCCCCGTCAGCGCGGTGCGGCACCGTCACCGGCGCAAACCTCGTGAGCTCCCGACCAGGGCCGTTCAACGCGCGGCGCCTGTTCGCCGCGTCGAGCGTGGCGATCGTCGTCTGGGCCGCGGTGATCGTGCCGCTTCCCTTCGTCGAGTACGTGCCGGGTGAACCGACCGACGTCGCGCCCCTGATCGAGTTCTCCGACGTTGACGTCACCGAGCTCGATGGCCGCTCGACGCTGCTGACCGTGGTGCTTCGACAGCGGTCCACCGTGCACGCCGTGGCCGCGTGGCTCGATGGCGGCCGCACGCTGCACCGCATCGAGCGGATCTACCCGCCGGACCTCGGCCGGGACGAGTACCTCCAGTTGCAGCGCGAACGGTTCGGACGCCAGTTCGAGATCGCCGCAGCGGTGGGTGCCCGCACCGCTGGGTTTCCCACCGAGCTCGTCACCGAGGTCGTGGTGATCGACACCGTAGAGGGGAGCCCGGCGTACGGCGTGCTGGGCACCGGCGACGTCATCACCGCCGTGGACGGCACACCGATCGCTGCGGCCGAGGAGCTGCAGTCGGTGGTGCGTGCCGCCGCGGTCGGCGACGAGGTGGTGCTGGAGGTCGTCCGCGACGGTGATCGGCGGACCGAACGGATCCGCCTCGGGCAGCTGCCCGGCGAAGACGGTCCCCGGATCGGGGTCGCGATCCACACCGCGGTCGACGAACTCCGGCTGCCGTTCGAGATCCGTCTTGCGGAGAACACCCGGATCGGAGGGCCCAGCGCCGGCCTGATGGTCGGCCTGACCGTGTACGACCTGCTCGCCGACGAGGATCTGCTGGCGGGCCGGACGATCGCCGGAACGGGAACGCTGGACGCGGACGGCTCCGTGGGGCCGGTCGGCGGGGTGCCCGAGAAGATCCGTTCCGCCGTCGAGCTCGGGGCCGACGTCGTGTTCGTTCCCGAATCTCAGCTCGACCAGGCGGTCGCCACCGGCAGTGAGGTCACCGTGGTCGGGGTCGCCACCCTCGACGAGGCGATCGAGCACCTGCGCGCGACGGGCTGAGCCCGCAGGCGTCGTCCGCGGCTCAGCCGGCGGTCAGCGCCGCGGTCCGTTCCGGGTCGGCCGCACCCTGGCATCGGCGCACGAAGTTGCCCAACAACTGGATTCCTGCGGTCGTGAGCACCGACTCCGGGTGGAACTGCACGCCTTCCAGCTCGAGCCTGCGGTGGCGCAGGCCCATGATCAGCCCGTCGGCGGTTTCCGCGGTCACCTTCAGGACTTCCGGCAGCGTCGCGCGCTCCACGATCAGCGAGTGATACCGGGTTGCGTCGAACGGGACGGGAAGCGTGTCGAGCACGCCCTCGCCACGGTGGTAGATCGCGGACGTCTTGCCATGGACCAGTGTCGGCGCCCGCACGATCCTGCCCCCGTACACCTCGGCGATGCACTGGTGGCCGAGGCAGACCCCCAGCACCGGCCGCAGGCCGGCCATGGCACGAATCAGCGCGCTGGACAATCCGGCGTCGTCAGGTGTCCCCGGGCCGGGCGAGATGACAACCCCGTTGGGTGGTGCCGCGACCACCTCGGCGACGGCAAACGCGTCGTTGCGCACTACCTCGACCGCCGCGCCGAGCTCACCCAGCTGCTGCGCGAGGTTGTAGGTGAACGAGTCGTAGTTGTCCACCAGCAGAATCGAGGGTGCGTCCACCGGCACGCGTCTCCGTCGTCCGCGCCATCGTAACCACGCTACGGTGCCCGAAGTGCCGGTGACACGCAACATTGACGACATGTCGGGTACCACGATGAACCGCTTTCCGTCCCCTCGGAGCGAGCATGGATGATCCGCTGGCTCTGCTGCGACAGCGGATCGACACCGCACTCACCAGCTCGCTCGATCGCATGGTGGGCGGACTCTCCCGGGAGCACCCGGAGCTCGCACCGCTCGGTGATGCGATCCGCGGATATGTCGACGGGGGCAAGCGCATCCGCCCGCTGCTGCTCCTGCTCGGCCATCGCGCCGTCGGCCAGCCTGACTGCGGCGAGGGTGGCATCGCGGCGGCGGACGACCAGGTGATGGGTCCGGCGATCGCCCTCGAACTGCTGCACACCTGTGCCCTGGTGCACGACGACGTCATCGACCGTGCGGCAACGCGACGTGGCCGTCCCAGCCTCCACGCGGCTTTCGCCGACCGACACCGCAGCAACGGGTGGTCGGGGGACGCGGACGCGTTCGGTGAAGCGGTCGCGATCCTCGTCGGTGACCTCTCGCTGGTGTACGCCGACGACGCGTTCTTCACCGCCGAGGTGGATCCGCCCGCCCTTCTTGACGCGTTTGGGCGTTTCACCCGGCTGCGTGAGGAAGTCATGGCCGGCCAGTACCTCGACCTGTACGGCGCGACGAGCCGCCAGTCCGACCTGGCGTTCGCCGAATC
>JBJHDB010000111.1:0-5582 GCA_050486325.1 Nitriliruptoraceae bacterium
CACCTTCGGTGGCACCTTCGTCGTCAACGACTACACGAACGTGTTCAAGCTGCTGTTCCTGGGCAGCCTGCTCGCCATCCTGGGGATCAGCTGGCGCTTCTTCGCCGAAGGCCGCTACTTCCAGGGCGAGTACTACTTCCTGCTGCTCACGGCGTTCATCGGCATGCTCATCATGCCGTCGGCCCGCGAGTTGATCCTGCTGTTCGTCGCGATCGAAACCGTGTCGATCCCCGCGTTCGTCATGGCCGGACTGCGCAAGCGCGACCTGTACTCCTCCGAGGCGGCGCTGAAGTTCTTCCTGATCGGTGTCCTGTCGGTTGCCCTCATGCTGTTCGGCATGTCACTGGTGTATGGATTCACGGGAACGACCCAGCTGGCCGGAATCGCCGAGGCGATTGCCGAGATCGGCAGTCCGCCGCCCCTGTTGCTGGCCGCGATGATGCTGGTCTTCGTCGGATTCGGATTCAAAGTGTCGGCCGTGCCGTTCCACTTCTGGGCCCCCGACACCTATGCCGGCTCGCCCATGCCGGTCGCCGCGATGCTCGCCGTTGCCTCCAAGGCGGCCGGTTTCGCCGGGCTGATCGCGATCGCCTTCATCGCGTTCGAGCCGGTCGCGCACGTGTGGGCGCCGGTGTTCGGAGTACTGGCGATCCTGACGATGACGCTCGGCAACCTCGTTGCGTTGCAGCAACGTGACCTGATCCGGTTGCTGGCCTACTCGTCGGTAGCCCAGGCCGGATACATGCTGATCCCATTCGGACTCGCACGCTCCGGGACGGCGGGAGCGGTCGTCAACGACGCCGCGGTACAGGCCGTCCTGTTCTACCTGATCGCCTACGCGGTGATGAACATCGGGGCGTTCGGTGTCGCGATCGCGGTCAACCGCCGCACGGGATTGCGGTCCATCGGCGACTATGCCGGGTTGGGTGCGCGCAGCCCGCTCATGGCGATGGGAATGACCGTGTTCATGCTCAGCCTCGGCGGAGCGCCACCGACGATCGGGCTGTGGGCGAAGTTCGCGATCGTCCAGGCTGCGTTGACCGAGGTGTCCACGTTCGCCGTCGTCCTGATGGTGTTCCTCGTGATCAACTCGGTGATCGCGTTCTTCTACTACCTCAAGGTCGTCAAGACCATGTGGATGGACGACGCCCCCGAAGCCGCGCCGCGCCTGCAGCCGGGCTTCAGCCTGTCGGTCGCGGTCCTGGTGTTGCTGGTTGCCACGGTCGTGCTCGGTGTCCTGCCAGGCCTGGTCTCCGACGCGACTTCGCTGGCAGGCATCGCTTCGGCCGGCTGAACGGCAACGGGCCGCGGCCGCCGATCGCCGGCGACCACGGCCCGAAGTGCGGACGGGCCGCAGCGGATCAGGCGTCGCAGCTCACGTCGAACTCCACGATTCCGCCCTCGGGCTCGAGCTCCTGCGCACGGTCGGTCCCGGCGACGAGTTCGAGTTCGCCGTGAGCGCGTGTGTAGCCGTCGAACTCGATCGTGCCCTGCGGGTCGTCGTTGCGGAAGTCGGCACGGAACACCTCGAAGCCGTCCTCTTCCTCCCAGGTGAGCACGACGCGTTCCATGCGGTCGTCCTCGATGCTCCACATGGCACGGAACGCGCCTTCGTGCCCGTAGACGTCGGCGATGGTCGCCTCGATCGACTCGACGTCGACCGCGCCGGCGCCGATACCGAACTCCTCACAGATGACGCCGGTGGTCACGAGCTCGGCGCCGTTCCAGATCACGGTCGCACCGGCGATCGGTGTGCCCTGACCGGCATCGCCGTCTTGGGCAGACTCCTCGGAGGACATCTCCGCCGTCGCGTCGTCAGTGTCGCCGTTGTCGCTGTCGACGTCATCGACCGCTGCGTCGCCGTTGACGTCGTTGGCGTCGCCAGGGGTGCAGCCAGCGATCAGGAGTGCCCCGACGGCCAGCACGAGCACCGTGCGTGTCGCGAACGTTCGGGTCGGTCGAGCATGCATCATTGGTGCCACCTTTATGGGGTGCGTCGATCGGTTCGTGCACGCCCCGCCGACGTCTTCAAAGACGTTGTTCGGTGTTCGGTCATCTGGGGCGCAACCCCCGACCGTACTTGCGCTCCCGTGGACGTTGGTCAACCACCCTGTGCGAACGGCCGTCCGACACGACGACATCTGTGGCACGCACTTTGGAGCCAACAGAATCTGCGTCGAATCGGCGAAGATTTGGTGTGCGCCGGCCCATTCGGCCCGGGACGGGGCAGAACTGCGCGCGATACCTTCAGCCGGTGATCGCCGGACGTGACTGAGACGTAGGAGGTTGCCGTGTTCCGCAGCTTCAAGACCTTCGTCCTGCTCGCCGCCATGTCCGGATTGTTGCTGGGCATCGGTGCGATGCTCGACGGTGGCCATGGATCGCGATGGCTTACCACGATGCTTGTCGTCGCATTGGCGATGAACGGGTTCTCCTACTGGTTCTCCGACAAGCTGGCCATTCGGATGGCACGGGCCGAACCGATGGATGATCGCCGGCATGCCGAGGTCATTGCGATGGTCCGCCAACTCGCCGACAAGGCGGGCCAGCCGATGCCTCGCCTCTACATCTCGCCGTCACCACAGCTGAACGCGTTCGCCACCGGACGAAATCCCCGCAACGCGGCCGTGTGCGTCAACCAGGGCCTTCTCGACGCACTGAACCGGGACGAACTCGAAGGTGTGATCGGGCACGAGCTGCAGCACGTGTTCAACCGGGACATCCTGGTGGGCTCGGTCGCCGCAGCGGTCGCGACCGCGATCACCTATCTCGCCCTGTTCCTGCGGTGGTTGCCGTTGTTCGGCTCGTCCGACAATCGTGGACCGAACCCGCTCGTGGCGATCGTCGCGTCGATCGTGGCGCCGATCGCCGCAATGATCATCCAGGCGGCGATCACCCGGTCCCGTGAGTCGCTGGCAGATCGCACCGGTGCCGAACTGACCGGCAAGCCCTTGGCCCTGGCATCGGCGCTCGCCAAGCTCGAAGCGGGTGCGAACGACCCGCGACGGCTTCGTGCGGGTGGAACTCCAGCGGAGACCAACGCGGCGATGAACCACCTCTTCATCGCCGCACCGTTCGGCGGCCGTGCCGCGATGCGACTGTTCTCGACGCACCCGCCGATCCCGGAACGCATCGCCGCACTCGAAGATCAGGCACGCCGGATGGGGCAGCTCGGACCTTCGACCGGAAGCTGGCGCTGACCAAGGACAGCAGCCCGCGGGGCGATGTCACCTTCGGCATGCTTCGCCCGACTGCTCACCCGGCGTGCGAGTCGCCCACGCCAGGTCAGGCCGATTCTTCTGAGCTTGCCGTAGCCGTGCCGGAAGGCGACTGGCCGTTCATATCCGTCCCGTTCGGCGGGGGCGTGTCCTCACGCAGCCACCGGGTCAGGAGCACGATCAAGACGACCAGTACCGCAGCGCCGACGGCGGTCAACCACCATCCGCCCTGCTCGAACGCCCGCCCGAGTCCGTAACCGGCGGCCAAGACCATGAAAAGGCTCGTCGCGGCACCGATGGCGTCCGCCACGAGGTACCGCCGGGCATGGACGTCCGATGTTCCCGCCGCCGCAGCGAGCACCGTCGGGGGGAACGCGGCGAGTCGTCCGAGCACGGCGATGGACGGTCCTCGGCGTGCGAGGACCCGTTCAGCGGCTTCGAGACGACGGGGTGGAACGATCCGGTTGAGCCAAGCCGGCGCACCGCCGTTGCGCAGCGCCGGTCGGTAGGCGCGACCGACGACGAAGAATGCCCACACCGCGACCACCATGAACGGCACGTACGCGGCGGCGACCAGGACCAACGAGGGATGGCCGAGCAGTCGCGCCTGGGCGCCAGCCAGGAGCAGGAACTCCTTTTGGGGCCGCAAGAGGACCAGCAGGGCGATGCGGTCGGCGAGCAGGAACGGGATCAGCGGAACCGCGACGAACGGCAGCAACAGTCGCAGCGTGACCACGCCGATCGCGACACGACGCAGTCCGTCCGGCACCGGCCGATCGAGGATCTCGGCGGGTGCGTCGGCGCGAGGATCCTCACCGGCGATGGCGGTCACGTGGTCTCCGTGTCGATGCTCCTACTTGTAGTTCGTAAACCTCAGCGGCGCGTCGTGGTCCTTGCTTCGGACCATCGCCTGGATCTCCTGCAGATCGTCACGCTTCTTACCGGCGACCCGGATGCGGTCACCCATGTTGGTCGGCGTGACCTTGAGCTTGGTCGCCTTGATGTCCTTGACGATCTGCTTGGCCAGTTCCTGCGGCAACGTGGTGACGAGGGAGATGTCGACCCGGCAGCGGCCGCCGCTGACGTCGCGGGGTTCGCCGATGTCGAGCGCTTTGAGCGAGACCTTTCGCTTGACACACTTGTCCTTGAACACCTCGAGGGCAGCCTTGGCACGGTCCTCGCTTGCCGACTCGACCTGGATCGCTTCGTCGCCCGACCACGCGATGACGGTGTCGGTGTCCTTGAAGTCGAACCGCGTCGCGACCTCGCGGGCGGCCTGGTTGATGGCGTTGTCGACCTCTTGGCGGTCGACGCCGGCCTCGATATCGAAACTCGCATCGGCCACGTGCGTCCTCCCGGTGCATTCGTGAACGCCGTGTCTGCCAGGAACACGGGTGAGGCAGGGTACTGAGCCGGCAGGCGCTACCCGACGGCATCTGACGGCCCGATCGTGCCGTCTAACCTGGTACGCCAGCCACGAAGTCGCGACAGGTGGTCTGGCCATGGTCATGCGCATCACCAAGTTCCCGCAGTCGTGCCTGCTCATCGAGTCCGGCAATGCACGTCTGGTCATCGACCCCGGCTCCCACCTGATCGGACGATTCGACGCGGAAGTGTTCGGGGCCATCGATGCCGTCTGCTACACACACCAGCACGCCGATCATTTCGAACCGCGTCTGGTCGACCCCCTGACGCAACACGGGGCGCGGATCGTCACCAACGCGGATGTCGCGGCCAAGCTCGGTGAGGGCCACGAGGTGACGGTTCTCGACGACGGTGAATCCACCGACGTTCACGGCGTACGCGTGCGTGCCCACGCCATCGACCACTGCGTGATGGTGGATGGATCACCCGGGCCGCCGAACACCGGATTCGTTGTCGATGATCGACTGCTGCATCCTGGTGACGGCATCGACACCGCGTTGAGCACGGAGTTGCTGGCCGCACCGATCGCGGGCCCGAGCATCAGCTTCAGAGACACCTACGCACTGGTCGCCGCGACACGGGCCTCCCATGTCGTGCCGATCCACTACGACGGCTTCATCGCCGACCCGCATCGATTCGCCCAGGCCTGTGATATCGCCGAAGTGCATGTTCTCGCCGACACCAACGCGGTCGAGTTGTGATCGGATGACCCTGCGGGTGCAGCTGCCCGCCCAAACCGCCCGTTCCAGCCGCGTGTTCACGCTGCCTGATCGATCCGTTTGCCCGAGCCACAGGCGGTTACGTATCCTCACCCGCCGGCCAGCTGCCGGTGGTGCACCCTTGGAGGGATGCCCGAGTGGCCAAAGGGACCTGGCTGTAAACCAGGCGGCTCAGCCTTCGCAGGTTCGAATCCTGCTCCCTCCACCGATCCGACGTCGT
>JBJHDB010000112.1:0-5550 GCA_050486325.1 Nitriliruptoraceae bacterium
CAACTGCGCCAAGGCGGCGCGACCTCGTCATCCATCCGGAAAGAGTGCGCCGACTGATTGCTCGTGTCAAGTAATGTTGCTCGTGGTGGCTCTGTTCATGGCGGATCGACTGGTGCGCTGACCTCTGTTCACCACGGGGGATCCCCATGGCGGTAGGGCCTCATCACCTCGGAGCGCGCCGCAGCCTGACGCCGTCGGGTGATTCGGCCAACTCACCCGCCGCGCGTGCACGGGTCAACTGTGCCAACAGCTTCGGCGGTGCGGTCCGTGATTGGACGGCGAGGTCATCAATGTGGATCGCACGCGGCCACGCCGCGGCCAGGACAGTCATCACGGCATCATCGAGGCCCGAGAGCCGCGGGATCGCGTCCGTGGCGTGGGCTCCCCGCGGCGGTTCCGCGGCCGTGGCTTGGGCTCGCTGCAGCGAATCCTCGAGCGAGATCGCCGAGGGTCGACCCAACGCGTCCAGCACGTCGTCGGGGCTACTGCACGGCGCAGCGCCTTCGGCGAGCAGGCGATGCGGTGCGATCGACCCAGGGGCGCGAACGTCGCCGGGAACCGCGAGCACCGGGCGTCCCCAGTCACCTGCAGCGGCGGCCGTTAGCAACCCGCCCGACGTCGCGCCGCCTTCGACGACGACCACCGCGTCAGCGAGTGCGGCAACGATCCGATTGCGCGCGCGGACCCGTCCGGCCCGGGGAGGTTCGTGCGGAAACAGCTCCCCGACCAACGAGCCGCCGTCCTCAAGGACCTGTTCGAACAACCCGGACGGGGCGGCGTGTGCGCGGGGATAGTCGACCGCGTGGCCGCAGCCCAGCACGACATCGGTGCCGCCTGGCGTCTCCAACGCCGCCCGGTGCGCGGCCGCGTCGATACCGACCGCACCTCCCGACACGACGCGGACCCCCGCGGCGCCCACGGTGTCGGCCAACCAGGCGGCGACACCCGACCCGTACGACGTCGGGGCCCTGGTCCCCACGATCGCGACTGCTGGCAGGCCACCAGGTGGTGCACCGCGCCACACGAGCCACACCGGCGCGTCGAGCTGAGGCCAGCCTGCGGCGAGCTGTGCCGGATACGCCGGATCGCCCACGAGTGCGACACGCGCTCCGAGACGTCGCCACGTGAACACCAAGGCACCGGTGGCGGCGCACACGTCCGGACCCGGTCGACCAGCGATCGCCGCGAGATGACGGGACCACGAGTGGTCGTGACCGGCATCGCGCACGATCCGACGCAGTTTCGACGGGCTGTTCCGCGGCCGTGCGCACCACGCCAGCACCCGCGCCAGCACATCAGGGTCAGTGCCAGGCGCGCACACGGAGGAAACTTCCCGCTCGAGCCAGGCCAGCCCCGCCACATCGGACGAGCCAGACAGGTGCGTCATGCCTGGACCGTGGCGGGAGGAAGGCGGTAGGCGAGCGCCTCTTCGACGTGGGTGGTCGCCACGACGTCATCGCCTGCCAGATCGGCGATCGTTCGTGCCACGCGCAGAGTCCGCTCGAAGGCCCGAGCCGACATGCCCAGCCCGTCGATGGCATCGGCAAGCGTCCGGTGCGCCTGTCGACCGACGCTGCGACGCAACGTCAGGATCGGTGCGTCCCGTGCCAATACGCCCCGCCCCCATCTGGCGGACGCCATCCGACGAGCCGAGCGCACACGTTCACCCACGTGCTCGCTCGATTCGCCCTCGGCGGCGTCCGCCAGGCGATCCCTGTCGACGACACCTACACCGATCTGCAGGTCGATCCGATCGAGCACAGGACCCGACATCCGACCTCGGTAGCGCCGGACGCGCTCGGGGGAGCATTCACATATGCGCGATGGATCCCCGAGATTCCCGCACGGGCACGGATTGGCGGTCGCAACCAGCTGAAAGCGTGCCGGCAACGTGACCGACGCCCGTGACCTGTTGATCACGATCGACCCTGTTTCGAGCGGCTGCCGCAGACAGTCGAGGACGTTGCGGGCGAGCTCATACGCCTCGTCGAGGAGGAGCACACCGTGGTGCGCAAGGGTGATCTCCCCCGGACGGGCCACACCGGTGCCGCCCCCGACCAGCGCCGAGGCCGAAACGGAATGGTGAGGCGCACGCAGCGGCGGCGCAAGATCGAGGACACCGTCGTCCAGCGCACCGATCGCCGAACGGATCGCAGCGACCTCCACCG
Source organism: Nitriliruptoraceae bacterium (assembly GCA_050486325.1). Classification (GTDB taxonomy): domain Bacteria; phylum Actinomycetota; class Nitriliruptoria; order Nitriliruptorales; family Nitriliruptoraceae; genus JBJHDB01. The sequence continues at coordinate 2,169 of JBJHDB010000112.1, forward strand.
CAGCATCGTTGTCCAGCGCCGGGAGCAAGCCATGGAGCCGCGTGGCGAGCATCGACTTGCCGCAGCCCGGCGGGCCGACGAGCAGGAGGTGATGGCCACCTGCAGCAGCGACCTCCACGGCACGCCGGGCGACGGGCTGCCCACGGACATCCGCCATGTCCGCACCCGTTCCCAGGTACGCCGGACGGACCGGAGCAACCGGGCGGGCTCGACGGTCCCCGCCGAGGACCGCAACGACCTCGGCAAGATCAGCGGCGGCCACGACCTCGAGGCCGTCGACCAGCGCCGCCTGCCCAGCCGACGCTGCCGCGACAACCATGCGCCGCGCACCATGGCGATTGGCGGTCAACGCGGCGGGAAGGACACCGTGCACCGGGCGAAGCGCACCGTCCAGGCCCAGCTCCGCATGCGCCCAGACGCCGTCCAGGACATCGGGATCGAGTTGCTCGCTGGCGGCCAGCACCGACAGGGCCAACGCCAGGTCGAAGCCAGTCCCGATCTTGGGTAGATCGCCCGGAGCAAGGTTGAGCACCACACGTTCCCGCGGCCATCGCAGACCACAACGCTGGATCGCGGTGCGAATGCGGTCTTCAGCCTCCCGGACCGCCGCGTCCGCCAGTCCCACCAGGCGTAGCCCCGGAAGCCCACCGGATCGGGCACATTCGATGTCGATGCGGTGCGCTTCACTGCCGATGAGTGCGGCGGCGCGCATCGTGGCCAACACCCCGCGCCCTGCCTTCACCATGCATCCACGACATGTGTGAGGCTGGCGCATCGCCCCAGGTCGACCGCGATCAGGTCACACCGCAGCCGCCGATACTGCGGCGTGGCCTGCCGCACGAACTGCACGGCGAGCGCACGGATCCGGGCCTGTTGACGTCCCGACAGCGCTGACAACGCACCACCGAAACGATCGGCGTCACGCCGCGTCTTCACTTCGCACACGACCGTGCAGCCGTCGGCCGGGTCGACCGCCACCAGGTCGAGCTCTCCACGCAGTTCGCCCGTCGCGATCCGCCAGTTGCGTGCAAGAATCTGGTAGCCGTCCGCAATCAAGTGACGTGCGGCGAGCATTTCACCGGCCGCGCCGACGTCGGCCGTCGAAACGGCGTGCAGCTCGGCGCCGTGCAGCGGGATGTTGTGGGTCGAGGTGTCCATGCCTACGACGGTAGGCAGCGCCGGGCCGCTTCAGCGCCGCGACTCGGGCGCCCCTGTGGACAGCCCTCGCCGGGACGTCGGACCGGATCAGAACAACCCGACCGCCCAGAGGACCGCGCCGCCGACGAGCACGATTGCGGCCACCAGCAACCAGATGTCGTTGCGCTTGTCGTCGCGGTAGCGCCGCGTCGCGTCAAATCCCACGGTCAGTCCTCCAGGAACGCGGGAACGTCGGCATCCTGATGGCTCAGCTCCTCGATGTTGACGTCACGGAACGTCAACACCCGGACATGCTTGATGAACCGCGCGGTGCGGTACATGTCCCACACCCAGGCATCCTGGAGTTCGAGTTCGAACCACAGATCGTCACCGTCGTGCGTGCGCAGATCGACTTCGTTGCACAGATAGAACCGCCGCTCGGTCTCGACGACGTAGCGAAACATGCGGACGACGTCGCGATATTCGCGGTACAGCGACAGCTCGAGTTCCGTCTCGAACGCGTCCAGCTCTTCCGGGCTCATCACGACTCCGGCACACCCCGACCGCACGGACGCCGGTCAGCGTAGCCGTCGGCACTCACCGGGCGGGATGTGCGCGCCACGGGTCGGTGGGCCGCAGTAGGTTCGTCTCATGCCCACTGATTCCGGGGCCCGCGGCCGATTGGTTCGACGGCCGCACAGCGCCTCCACACGCAGCCGCCCACCGGACGTCTCCCACGAGCGACGGCACTGGAATGCAGGCCGTCGTGTCGCCGGGCTCGACGAGGTCGGCCGGGGCGCCTGGGCCGGTCCGGTCACCGTCGGCGCGGTGGTCCTCCCCGTCGAACGTCGCCTTCATGGTGTCCGTGACTCGAAGCTGCTTACCCCGATCGATCGGGAGCGCATCGCGGCACGAATCGCCGCGTGCGGCGCCCACATCGGGATCGGGCACGCCAGCAACGAAGAGATCGACGCCGGCGGATTGAGCGAGGCGCTGAAACTGGCTGCATGCCGTGCGCTCGACGATCTGCCCGAACCGCCAGACGTCGTGCTCGTCGACGGCCCATGGGATTTCGCCGCGGACTACGGCACCGACAACGAGACCCTGGTGCGGGGCGACATGCGTTCACGTTCGATCGCAGCGGCTTCGGTGGTGGCCAAGGTCACCCGTGACCAGCTGTTGGTGTCAGCTTCGGAGACGTATCCCGCATACGGGTTCGCATCCAACAAGGGCTATCCGAGCCCGCACCATCGGGCAGCGCTCGCCAAGTTCGGACCCTGCACGCTCCACCGACAGTCGTGGGAACCGATCGCCGCACTCAGCAGGCCACGACTGTTCTGATCGGCGTCGGATCCGGCGGCGAGCTCGTGCTGATCCCGGGTGAGCAGCCCGGTGTTGCCCGGCGGCCAGATCACCACCGCCGCTCGGCCGACGACATCGCCTTCGTCGACGAATCCCAGCGAACGGCGCGAATCGGAGGAGTTCGGGCGGTTGTCCCCCAGGAAGAAGAGTTGGCCGTCAGGGACGATCACCGGACCGAAGTCGTCCGCGTCATGGAACGCGACGTAGGGCTCGTCGAGCTGCACACCGTTGACGAACACCGTCCCCCCGTCGATGACGACCTCGTCCCCGGCCGTGCCGATCACCCGCTTGACGTAATCACGCGCCGATGCTGGGACCACACCGAGGAACTGACCGACACCACGGACCACACGATCCAGTGCGTCGGCGTCTGCGGGTGGACGCCCGAACTCGTCACCGGCGAAGACGACGATCTCGCCGTGACGAGGCTCGCGGAACAGATAGGTGACCTTCTCGACAACCATCCGGTCGTTGATGTTGAGCGTCGGCTCCATCGAACTCGATGGGATGTAGAAGACCTGGACGACGAAGGTCCGCAGCAGAAACGCAAGCACCAGCGCTATGACCAGCAGCGCAGGGAGCTCACGCAGAAAGGATCGGTTCGACGTCGAGCGTTCCGCGGAGCGTGCTCCCCACATGCCCAGGGACATGCCCGACCGACGACGTGGCTCTCCGCCGTCGAGTCCATCGGTGCTGTCGTCGTCACGCCGATCGTCGCGGGCACTCGTCACGGGCTCCTCCACCGTGTCGCGACGGTACGGACCCGCGCCGGCAGCGGCCCCCCGATCGACCTGAATCCGCGGCGCCTGGTTTCCGGCGCCGTGGCCGGCTGCAGCGATCGGCGGGGGGACGGGCGAGTTCTCCTCGGCCGCCGATCCCCGGG
>JBJHDB010000113.1:0-5545 GCA_050486325.1 Nitriliruptoraceae bacterium
GTCACGATCATCTGCTCGTATTCGGGACCGAGCTTCGCACGCAGGCGCCGGATGTGGACGTCGACGGTGCGCGAGCCACCGAAGAAGTCGTATCCCCAGACCTCCTGCAACAGCAGCTCGCGGGTGAACACCCGGTTGGGTGCGTTCGCCAGCGCTTTGAGCAGCTCGAACTCCTTGTAGGTGAGGTCGAGGGGCTGGCCACGCAAACGGACCTGGTAGCTGTCCTCGTCGACGACGAGGTCGCCGACGTTCGCGGCACGCTGGCTACGTGTCGCGGCTACCCGTTCGTGGGCGAGACGGAACCGGGTTTCGATCTCGGCAGGCGACGCGGCGGGGAGCAGCCAGTCGTCATGGCCCCAACTCGCCTTCAACGCCGCGAGCCCACCTTCGGCGATCACGACCACCACGGGCCGGCCCAGTTCATCCATCGATGCCGACCGTGCGGCCATTGCCGCGTCGGACAACTCGCCGGTCGCATCGACCAGCACCAGGTCGCACGTGGCGATGCCGGCCAGCGACGACATGGCCAGCGGCGCATCCCGCAGCACGTGGTCGAGGAACTCCAACGCCGGCAGCAGCGCCTTGCCGCCGCCGGGCCGGTCGGTCAGGACGAGCAGGTGCACCGCACACCTCGGGTCGTGTCGCGCCCGATTGGCCACGCGGATGTGGCCGATCGAGGGCATGTGGGCACGACAACCTTACGGCAACCGGACGTGAACAGGTTTACACTGTTTCCCCTGTCCAGCTGCCTGCCACCGCCGGTCACGATGGACCATGGCCACTTCGCAGGAGGGCACGACACCGCATGTCCGCATCGGCCACACTCGTCCGCGCCATCGACGCCTCGCCCGAAGAGGCGGCGGTCGAGCGTGCGCTGGCGGTGCCGACCCGGGCCGGCATCTACCGCCACCTTCGCACACACGGGCACTCGCTGACCGCACGCGAGGTCGCCGAGTTGTTCGGGCTCCACGCCAACGTCGCCCGTACCCATCTCGACCAGCTCGCCGACGCCGGCCTGGTCGTCACGGGCAGTCGAAAGCATCCCGGCGGTGGCCGGCCCGCGAAGGTCTACGTCGCCCGTGAACAGGCGGCGGCCACCCACCAGCCGCAGGTTCCCGCCGGCAGTCAGCTGGCGGTTCACATCGTGGTCCAGCTCATCGCTGGCCTGTCGGAGCACACCGACAAGCTCACATTGCTCGCGGAGGAGCAGGGGCGCAAGCTCGTCACCGCGGCAGCCGGCCGGGCCGACACCCGCGAGTTCGAGTCCGCCGCCGTCGTCGCTGTCGAGGCGCTGCGTGCGGCGTTTCCCGAGGTTCGTCTGGCCGAGGCCGCCGAGGACACGGTGGTCGTCGAAGGGCTCGACGTCGCACTCCGCCTGGTCGGCGAGGTCGATGGTGCCGTCGGTGACGCACTGGCCGAAGGCTTCCTTCAGGGGGCGCTGGCAGCCGCTGGCGCGCCTGCGCGCGTCGAAGCACGGGCCGGCGTGGTCCGGGCCGTGTTGGACGAGGCCGGCATCGGCGCCTCCCCGAGCCCTGTCGCCGAGGTCGACGTGCGCAACCTCGACGTCGAACGTGGCGTGTCGAAGGCGATGCGCGCGATCCTGCCGCTTCGCCCGGGCGATCACCTCGAGGTGCTCACCGACGCGCCGGGTGCACCGGCGGGGCTCGCACGCTGGGCCGACCGAGCGGGCCACGAGGTGGTCGACGTCGGACGGATCCGCGATCTGCGTGGACGCCCGGCTGTTCGCGTCCTGCTGCGCAAGGCGACCGGACGGTGAGCGAGACAACCGAACACGCACCCCGTTGACGAGGTGACGCACGGACGGGAGGCCGGTCCGCTCGGCCGGCGCGGGACAGAACCAGGAGCAGACAAGTGGCACAGCAGCTCGTGACGGACAGCCAGGGACGGCTGGTCATCGACGTTCGCGGTCCGCGTTTCTCCGCGGTGATCACGAGCGTGGTGCTCGCCACCGCGCTCGTTGTCCAGGGACCGGTCGGCGTCGGGCTGGCCGCGTGGCAGTGGGCGGCGTTCGCGATCGCGTCGGTCGCCGGCCTGCGCTGGTCGCCGTACGGCGTCGTGTTCCGGTGGGTCAAGCGTCGGTTTTCGCTCGGCCCGCCACCGGCAACCGAATCCGAAGGTCCGCCGCGGTTCGCCCAGGCGTGCGGCCTGGCCGTGCTCAGCGTCGCCGCCGTGCTCGGCCTCATCGGTGCCGTGACCGCGGCCTGGATCGCGGTCGGGGTCGTGCTCGCGCTGTCGGCGCTGCTCGCGGCCACCGGGATCTGCATCGGTTGCGAGTTGTATCTCGTCGGCCAGCGCCTCGCGGCGCGGAGGAGTTGACGGTGGAGGACCTTCTGGTTCGTGCGGTCGCCGTCGCCGCCGTGGTGGCTGTGGCGATCCTGGCCGGTGCCTGGCTGCGCCGGCGTGACGGTGCGCTTCGCCATGGTGACGCCACCGACCGGGTCGGCGCCGACCACCTTCGTGCCGTCGGGCTCGACCTGTCCTCGGCAGCTGCCGGTGCGGTGCTGATCGGTGCACCGACGTGCACGCCGTGCGACACGGTCAAGCAGGTGTTGGGAGACATCCAACGGGAGCGTGACGACTTCCGGTGGGTGTATGCGGACGCCGCGGATCACCTGGCCCTGACCGCTGCGCACCGCGTCATGCGGGTGCCGACGGTTCTGCTGCTCGCCAACGACGGGCGCATCGTCGCGCGCACCAGCGGCGTGCCCCGCAGCGACGACCTGAAACGGGTGATCGACGACGCGCGGCTGGCCGCGGCGGCTTGAGCGGCGTGACCAGTCCCCAACAGGATGCGGTCGACGGCACGTTCGTCGCCGCAAGTCCGCAGCAACGTGTCGACGTCACCGGCGCCGACCGGGTCGACTACCTCGAGAACGTCACCACGCAACGGCTCGCGGAGCTCGCCGTCGGCGATGTGCGTGGTGCGTTGGTGCTCGATGCGCACGGCGCACCGGTGGCGATGTTCGATGTCGTGGTGCTCGGTGACCGCCTGGTGCTCGTCACGCCCGACGCCGAGGTCGCCTCCGCCGTGGTCGATCAGCTCGGTTCACGGACGTTCCTGGCCGACGTCCGGTTCGAATCCACCGGATCACAGACCCTGGCCGTGCGTGGCGCGGATACGGAGTCGGTGCTTGCTGGGCTCGGCCTGGGGTTCGTCGCCGGCCGCTGTCGGCTGGCCGACGACCTGCTCATCGTCGCCCGCGACCAGGGCGCGGATCTCATCGGGCCCGCCGAGGTGATCGACGACCTCCAGGCTGCCCTCGTCGCGGCGGGGGTGCGTTCGGCAGATCCCGGTGATCTCGAGCGGTGGCGGGTGCACGCCGGGGTGCCGGCCTGGGGCCGGGAGGTCGTCCATCCCCACCTGCCCGAAGAGGCCGGACTGCTCCCCACGCACGTACATCTGGCCAAAGGGTGTTATCCGGGGCAGGAAGCGGTCGCCCGCATGTGGATGCTCGGGCGACCACGGCGCCGGCTGGCACGGCTCGCCGTCGACGGCGAGGTCGTGCCGGGCTGGACGACGGGAACCGGACGCGACCAGGTGGTGGTGACCTCGATCGCACAGATCGACGGGCTGGCGCTGGGCTACGTCCCGGGAACTGCACGACCCGGAGATTCGTATTCGAACGACCTTGCCACGGTCGAGGTCGCCGCGCTCATCGGCGACGATCCGGCGCCGCCGGGACACGATCCAGCAGTCACCCGCCGCCGGGACCGGCCGGCGCCGGCTGCATCCTGACACATACGGTGGCCGGTCGGTTCATGCCGCCAGAGCGCGGATCGCTTCCAGGACGTCGTTGGTGTGTTCGGCCGGCTTGACCTTCGGCCATACGGCCGCAACGTTGCCGTCAGGATCGACGAGCACCGTCGACCGGATCACCCCGTGGGAGGTCTTGCCCTGACGACGGCGCTCGCCCCATGCACCGTAGGCCTCGAGGGCCTCACGGTCGGGGTCGGCCAGGATGATGTGGGGCAGGTCGTACTTGTCGACGAACTTCGCCTGACGGGCCACCGGGTCGGGGGAGATCCCCAGCACAGCGGCACCGGCGGCACGGAACTCGTCCCAGTGGTCGCGGATCCCGCAGGCCTGCGTCGTGCAACCGGGAGTGTCTGACTTCGGATAGAAGTAGACGACGACGGGCCGACCGCGCAGCGCCGACAAGGTCACCGGCGTGCCGTCGTGGGACTGCAGGGTGAAGTCCGGTGCCTGCTGGCCTACCTCGAGCATCGCTTCCTCCGTCGCGTTGGCTGTGGCCCCATCGGCGTACAGCGCCAGCCTACTTTCGGCGGTTGAGTACGTTTTCCCTTCACGCGCGCCGCGAGGATGCCCATGGACGACGACACGCTCGAGGTCTTCATCGAGGTGCCGATGGGTTCGCGCAACAAGTATGAATGGGACTTCCAACGGCGGACGTTCGTGCTCGACCGGATGCTGTTCACCGCGGTGCGTTACCCGGGTGACTACGGGTTCATCCCGCAGACGCTGGCACTCGACGGTGACCATCTCGATGCGTTGGTCATCCTGGGCGAGCCGACGTTTCCCGGTTGCGTCGTGCGCACACGTGTGCTCGGCATGCTCGACATGCGTGACGACAAAGGACCCGACGAGAAGATCCTGACCGTCGCCGACCACGACCCGCGCTGGCGTAGCCTGAACGAGCTCGACGACGTACCCAGCCATCTGCTCGACGAGATCGCGCACTTCTTCGGCATCTACAAGGATCTCGAACGCAAGCTCGTCGAGGTCCACGGTTGGCGGGGCCGCGAGGTGGCGCTGCGGACCATCGACGAGGCGCGCCAGCGATGGTCAGGACCAGCCAGCGGGCAAGCCGCGTTTCCGGACTGAACCCGGCGACGGCGCGTCGATCGCCGGCGGGTGCCGGCGGCGGTGATCAGTCTCCCCGCGCGAAACGACGCCGTCGGGCCAGCCGATCGGGTGCCGGTGGAGGCTCGGGCGGGGTCGGCCGTCGTCGGCTGACACGAACCTCCGGATCGGGTTGCGGGCCGCGCGCGATCCGGCTCAGCTCGCGCAGGACCTCGGCGGTGTCTACGGGCCGCGAACCGCCGCGTGGGGGAGGGCCAACCGACCCCGTGCCCGCCCGAGGGGGTGCGGCCGGCAGCGGTGGCGGAACAGGCGCACCGGGGGTACCCGTTCCGGCTGGCACCTGGTCGTGGACCGTGCCATCGGTTGCGACGACCTCGACCCGGCCATCCCGAACCAGCGCGTACACCACCCGGGCGGCGTCGAACGCGCCGTATCCGAGTCGATCGGCGATCTCGCCGATGGTGGCACGTCCATCGATGTTCTCGAGGACGGCCTGCTCGTCAGGTTCGATGTCGGGCGAGGTGGACCGGGACGACGTGTCGTTGCGACGGGGCACCGCTGCGAGGCCCGGCACGGCGCGTCGGATGGTGTCCCACTCCCGTCGTCGACGATCGACTTCCTCCAGAGCCTCCTCGACACGCAGATGCACCGGCACGCCGTCGGTCGGCTGGGGAGGGGACGCGGCGAACTCCACAGTGGCGT
>JBJHDB010000114.1:0-5526 GCA_050486325.1 Nitriliruptoraceae bacterium
CCGTGCCGTCGACGGACTCGAGTTCGGCATCCGACGCGGGGAGACCCTCGGCCTGGTCGGTGAATCGGGCTGCGGCAAGTCGACCGCGGGGTTGGCGATGCTGCGGCTGGTCGAGCCGACCAGCGGCGTGGTCACCTTCGACGGGCAGGACCTCGGCCGGCTGTCGCGCCGGGACCTGCGTGCATGGCGGCGGCGCGCGGCGATGATCTTCCAGGATCCGTACGCGTCGCTCGATCCGCGCCTGTCGGTGGGCGAGTCGGTCGCCGAGCCGCTGGAGATCCACGGCCTGCACGGCGGGACGGCGGCGCGCCGGACGAGGATCGGGGAGCTGCTCGAGCGGGTCGGCCTGCACCCGGACGTCGCCGGAAGGTACCCGCACGAGTTCTCCGGCGGCCAGCGGCAGCGCATCGGCATCGCGCGCGCGCTGGCCTGCGAACCGGAGTTCATCGTGTGTGACGAGCCGATCGCCGCGCTGGACGTGTCCATCCAGGCGCAGGTGATGAACCTGCTCGCCGACCTTCAGGACGATCTCGGGCTCACCTACCTGTTCATCGCACATGACCTCGCCGCTGTCCAGCACGTATCCGACCGGATCGCGGTGATGTATCTCGGCCGCATCGTCGAGATCGCCGATCGCGCATCGCTCTACCACGAGCCCGCACATCCCTATACACGTGCGTTGCTGAGCGCGATTCCTGTGCCGGATCCCGACACGGAACGGACGCGCCGGAGGACGTTGCTCACCGGCGAGGTCCCCAGCCCGCGCAACCCGCCGTCGGGCTGCCGGTTCCGGACCCGCTGCCCGGACGTGTTCGAGGCGTGCGATCGGATCGACCCGGCGCTGCAACGCGTCGGGACCGGGCACGAGGCTGCCTGCCTGTTGCACGGCGAGGTGGGCGACCCGGTTCCCGTGACGTCAGGTGCGGGGAGTTCGTGACGCGGTGCGCTTGGCGCGGCGCTCCTCGGCCTGCTGTTGCAGCCGTCGTTCGGCTTCCTCCGGGGTGGGCGCTGATCCGCCAAGATGGGCAGGGACCCACCAGTCGTCGTCGGGATCGGGCCGCTGCGGGTAGGTGCGCTGGCTCTCTTCGAGGAGTTCACCGATTCGGGCCATCAGAAGTTTGGTGCGGGCCATCGCGGTGCGGCCTTCCGGTACGAAAGGCTCGCCGTACCGAACGGTGACCACGACCCCGCGGGGCGGGCGGATGGGGCGCCACTTCGTCACGAGCCGCTGACTGCCCCACACCGCCACCGGCACGATCGGGGCGCCGACCTCGTCGGCCATCCGCACCGCACCGCTCTTGGCGCGCCGGAGGGTGAACGACGGGCTGATCGTTCCTTCCGGGTGCATGCCGATCAGTTCGCCGCGCGCCAGGGCGTCGCGGGCCGCGGCGGCGGCGGTCATCGGATCGCCGTGTACGTCGACGGGAATCTGGCGTAGTCCGCGGAGCAGGCCTCCGACGACGGGAACGTCGAAGAACTCGCTGCGGGCCAGAAACCGGATCTCGCGGCGGGGGCGCGGTGGTGCCAGCATCACGAAGGCGAAATCGAGGTTGCCGACGTGGTTGCTCGCGACTACGGCGGCGCCTTCGGCGGGGATGTTCTCGTGGCCGGTAGCGCGCACGTCGACGCCCCACAGCCGGAACGCGACTTCGAACATGCGGCTGCCGACGCTGTACAGCCTGCCCACGCGACGGGTCTCCCAGGTCGTTCCGCGCGCCGGATGTTGCTGCGACGCGCCACGGGTGGACCCGATCGGATTTGAACCGACGACCCCCTGCATGCAAGGCAGGTGCTCTGCCGAACTGAGCTACGGGCCCGTATGCGCCACCGGTCATCTGCACCGGTCAGGCCGATTCCGTCCACCGGCCGGGTGGAGCCTACAGAGGTTTGGCACGGCTCAGGTGCCGGTAGCCTGCTCCCAAGGCCACGAAGTGGAGTCTGAGCAGGTGCGCGAGGCCGTCATCGTGGACGCGGTTCGCACCCCAGTGGGTCGTGGCCGTCCCGGGGGCGCGCTGTCGGGCTGGCATCCGGTCGATCTGCTCGCCCACACCTTGGAAGGCCTGGTGGCCCGCGCCGGTGTCGAACCGGCTGACGTGGATGATGTCATCGCCGGCTGTGTGTCGCAGGTCGGCAACCAGTCGCTCAACATCGCCCGAACCGCCGTGCTGGCGGCCGGCTTTCCCGAAACCGTGCCGGCAACCACCATCGACCGGCAGTGCGGCTCGTCCCAGCAGGCGCTCCAGTTCGCGGCGCAGGCGGTGGTCGCAGGCGGTTCCCGCATGGTGATCGCCGCCGGGGTGGAAGTCATGTCTCGGGTGCCTCTGGGCAGCTCGATCGCTGGCGCGGACCCGTTCGGTGTGCGTGTCCGGGCGCGGTATCCCGACGGCCTCGTGCCCCAGGGCATCGCCGCCGAACTGATCGCCCACCGATGGGGCCAGACCCGTGAAGAGCTCGACGAATATGCCGCGCGTTCCCAGCAACGCGCGTGTCAGGCCGCCACCGACGGGCGGCTGGTCGGCGAGCTGGTTCCCACGCCGATCGACCGGGGCGACGACGGTGATGCGGGCGACCACGGCAGGACGCTCGATCGCGACGAGGGCCTTCGCCCGTCGACGACCGTGGAAACCCTCGCCGAGCTGCCACCGGCATTCGTCGACGACGACTGGCGGGCGCGACTGCCCGAGCTTGCCGGGGTGATCCATGCCGGCAACGCCTCGCAGATCTCCGACGGCGCCGCGGCAGTGTTGGTCGCCGAGCGCGAGTACGCCGAGCGATCCGGGCTGCCCATCCGCGCGGTGGTCCGGGGGTTGGATGTCGTCGGCGACGACCCGGTGATGATGCTGACCGGAGTGATCCCGGTGACACGCCGTGTGCTGGATCGCTGCGGGTTGAGCATCGACGACATCGACGTGTTCGAGATCAACGAGGCGTTCGCCTCCGTGGTGCTGGCTTGGCTTGCCGAGACGAACGCGGATCCCGCAAAGGTCAACGTCGATGGTGGCGCGATTGCCAACGGCCATCCGCTCGGGGCGTCGGGCGCGAAGTTGACGACGACGCTGCTCCGGGTGCTCGAGGAGTCCGATGGCAGGTACGGACTGCAAGCCATGTGCGAGGGGGGCGGCATGGCGAACGCACTCGTCGTCGAGCGGGTGGTCTGACCGTGTGGGTTCTCGTCACGGTGGTGGCCGTCGGTGCTGCTGCGCTGATCGGGTCCGTCTTCGGTTGGCGCTGGGTGTTCGCGCCGCTGTTGGGCTGGGCGCTGCTCACCTGGATGCTCGGCTCGCTTCGCGCGCTGACCACGCCGTCCCGAGACGCTGCGGACCTCGAAGACGAGCCGATTCCGGTCGACAGTTCGCGCCGGACCATGTTCTGGTGCCAAGAATGCGGGACGGAAGTGCTCCTGCTCGTACGTGGTTCACGTCGTGCGCCGAGCCATTGCGGTCAGCGCATGCATGAACGCACCGAGATGATCGGGTGAGTCATCCACTGATTTTCCACAGCAGGTGTGGACAATTGGACGATTGCGACAACGCAACGTTTACGCAGCGCTACAGGGAGTAGCCGTTCCACAGGCCTGTGGAAAACAGGTGTGGATAGGACATCGACGGTGCCGGTGTTGTCCACACCGCATCGTGACGTGCGCCGGACCGGATGCCGGGCGGGATCAGTGGAACGTCAGCGCCACTTCATCAGGAATCCGAATCCGGCCATGATCAGCAGCATTCCAACGATCAACGTCCAGTTTCCGCCCAGCCAGATCCAGGTTCGGGTCAGCGCGCGCACCCCAGGGAGGTTGCCGAGCAGGATGACGATCACCCCGCCGACGAGAAGCGACGCACCGGTCACCGGAACCCATGTCGGTGATGGTGGCGCCTTCTTCTCGGGTGCGTGTGTCTGGTACTCCCGAGGCCGGTTGCGGCCGTGCCGACGGTGCTTGCTCTCTGGCACCGGTGGACCTCCCGCCCAGGGCGAACTCGAAGTGGTGACCGACAGCCTAGTGAGGCCGGGATAGGTCGTGAGTGCCGGTGGTTCGTTCACCGGGAGGCCGGTCACCCGGCCGGGGGTACGCTCGGGCGACCCGCTGAGGAGGCGGTGCTGTGGTCCGTGTCGTGCGCGGTGTCGGATGGACACTGATCGCCGCTGGCAGCATCGTTCTGCTCTATGTCGTCTACCTCTTGTGGTTCACCGGGTTGGAGACCGGGCGCGAACAGCAGGCGCTGGCCCGAGCGTTCGAACAGGCGGTCGAAGAGCCTCAAGACCGCGAGGACCCCTACCAGTGGTCGGACGTCGACACGGGGGGTGCGTACGCGGCGCTGTGGTTCGAACGGGACGGTGAGCGCATCGTCGCCGACGACATCCTCTACGTGGTCGACGACGTGACCGTCGAGGCGTTGCGCAAAGGCCCAGGGCACTATCCGTCCACCGATCGGCCGGGCGGACGGGGAAACCATGCGATCGCCGGTCACCGGACCACCTACGGATCACCGTTCTGGGCGATCGACGAGCTTCAACCGGGGGACACGATCCACGTCGTCGACCGACTCGGCCGGGAATGGGTGTACGCCTACCGTGACCAGGCGATAGTGACCCCCCACGACGTGTGGGTCATCGGCGACGACCCGCTGGAAACCGGACGCCCAACGATCACCCTGACGACCTGCCACCCGCGCTTCAGCGCCGCACAGCGGCTGATCGTGTGGGGCGAGCTCGAAGGGCGGCCACTGGGCGCCGACGAGGAGGTGCCCCGGTGAGCGAATCCTCGGCCGCAGGACAAGGCGGCTCACGTCGGTGGTTGCGCGTGCTGGTGTGGTTGGCCCTGATCGCCCTGACGATCGTGGTCCTGTTCACCACGGTGTTTCCGTGGGTCGAACAGCGCCTCGAGAATCCCACGATGCAGTCGGCCGGGCCGTGGTCAATGGTTGCGGAACGCGAGCCGATGGGTGAGACCGCGTAGCAGCTGACGGGCCGACTCGTCGATCGGCAGCTCCTCGAGCGCGTGCAGCGATTCGCTCGTCCAGTCCTCCACCCGTGCCTCGGCGGCCTCGCGTGCACCCGAACGAACGACCAGCTCCCGCAGCTGTGCCGCTTCGTCGGTCGTGAGATCCGCTCGACCAAGTCCGTCCTCGAGCACGGTGCGGTCGGCCGCCGAGAGCCGGGACATCGCTTCGGCGATCAGCACGGTCCGTTTGCCTTCCGCGAGGTCCGAGACGACGGACTTGCCGGTGTCCGACTCGTCGCCGAACACGCCGAGCAGGTCGTCACGGACCTGGAACGCGCGTCCGAGCGGATCGCCGAACCCCATGAACGCGTCGACCAGATCCGGGTCCGCGCCGCCGAGTGCCGCCCCCACCTGCAACGGCCGTGTCACCGAGTACCGCCCGGACTTGAGCGTGGCCACCGATTCGGCGAACGCCAGGTCGGACTGGCGGCTCGTCGCGCCGTACAGGTCGAGGTACTGGCCGGCCATGACTTCCTCACGCAGCCGGGTGAAACGCCCAAACGCGTCAAGAAGGGCGGGCGGATCCA
>JBJHDB010000115.1:0-5290 GCA_050486325.1 Nitriliruptoraceae bacterium
CACTGATTCCGCTCACCGGCATCGAGGACCACGTCGGCGAATCGATGCTCGTGTCCACCCAGATCGCCGTGGACGAGATCAACGCCGCCGGCGGCGTGCTGGGACGTCAGATCGAGCTGATCGTCGAAGACGAGGCGAGTGACCCCTCGGTGGCGGTCGACCGTGCGCGCAAGCTGATCCGTGAGGACGGTGTCACCTTCATGGTTGGCACCCTCATCAGCGCGGTCCGCAACGCCGTCGTCGAGTTCTCGGCACCGGAAGGTGTCCCGCTGTTCAATCCGACCTACTACGAAGGTGGCCTGTGCCAGGAGATGTTCTTCTCGACCGGCGCACTGCCCAACCAGCAGATCGAGCCGTTCATCCCGTGGATCCTGGACAACCTGGGAGGAACGTTCTACTTCATCGGGTCCGACTACGAGTGGCCGCACGGTTCGTACGCCCACATCCGTCGCCTGGTCGAGGAAGGCGGTGGCGAGGTCGTCGGCGAGGAGTACGTGCCGTTCGGTGGCACCGACTACAGCGCGTCGATCCGGCGGATTCTCGATGCCGGCCCCGACGTGCTGTATCCGCTGATTGCAGGCGTGGACGGCATCACGTTCTGGAACCAGCTCGCCGACTTCGACTTCCGCGGCCACCGGGCCAGCCACTCGGTCTCAGAAGCGATCACGCAAGCGCTGGCTCCGGAGGTGGCCAACGGGATCGTCTCCGCAGCGCCGTACTTCATGGTGGTCGACAACGACGCCAACCGGAGCTTCCTCGAGAAGTACCACGAGGAGCGGCCCGACCAGTACGTCGACACATTCGGGGAGGGCATGTACACCGCGACGCACCTGTTCGCCGCTGGGGCTGAGCGGGCCGGCAGCCTCGAGACGGCCGACCTCATCGAGGGCCTGCGCGGTGCAAGCTTCGATGCGCCGCAGGGCTCGGTCACCATCGACCCGGACACCCAGCACATCTCGATGGGGTTCCACATCGCGGAGGCAAAAGGCAGCCACTGGAGCGAGTTCGACCTGCTCGTTTCCGAGGAGGGCATCGCCCCCGCCGCAGACTGTGGTGCCCTGCCGTCCTGAGTAGCTGGCTGACCCGGAGGAATGCCGCCGATGTGGATCACGATCCTCAACGGTCTGATGCTCGCCTCGACCCTGGCGCTGGTCGCCATGGGTCTGGCGATCATCTTCGGGTTGCTCCGGGTGGTCAACCTCGCGCACGGCGAGCTGTTCATCATCGGCAGCTACACCGTGTTCGCGGTGCAGTCCACGACGGGCAACCATTGGCTCGGGGTGCTTGCAGCCCCAGCCGTGGTTGCCGTCGTGGGCGTCGCGCTCGATCGCGGCCTTCTGCGCCATCTGTACGAGCGCCCGCTCGACACGCTCGTGGTGACCTGGGGACTCTCGATCGTGCTTCGCGAGGTGCTCAAGCTCATCTTCGGTACTGACACCAAGAACGTGCCCGTGCCACTGCCGGGTCAGGTCGACCTGGGTGTTGCGGTCTATCCGTTGTACCGGCTGACGCTGATCGGTATCGCGGTGGTGATCCTGACCGGGGTCCTCCTGTTGTTCACCCGGACGTCGTTCGGACTCAAGGTACGTGCTGTGATCCAGAACCGACCGATGGCCGAGGCCATGGGCATCCCGAGTCATCGCATCGACACCATTGTCTTCGCCATCGGAGCTGCGCTGGCCGGTACCGCCGGCGCGCTCATGGTTCCACTGCTTGGATTGCGAGCCGAGGTCGGGCTGTTCTTCCTCGCCCAGTCGTTCCTCGTCGTCATCGTCGGTGGGGTCGGCTCCCTGCTGGGAACAGCTGGAGGTGCAGCCATCATCGGAGGTGGCGAGGCCGTATTGTCGTTCTTCACCCGCCCGGTGCTGGCGCAGAGCCTGCTGTTCATCGTCGCCATTGTCCTGATCAGGCTCCGTCCGCAGGGGTTGTTCACGCGCGTGGCCGCGCGATGACCGCGGCGCCGCCCCCCGACGGTCGAAGTGTTACGACGATGCAGGCGCATGGCGTCACGTCGCTGCTCGCCAGCTGGCCCAGTCGGGCATGGCTGGCCGGCGCCGTGGTGCTGCTCGCTGTTGTGCCCGTGTTCGGCGGTACGCACCTGACCGCGGTAATCGGTCGGGGGCTGGTGTTCGCGATCCTCGCACTCAGCCTCGACCTTCTGTGGGGATACACCGGCCAGCTGAGCTTGGGGCACGCGGCTTGGTTCGGGCTCGGCGCCTACACGGCGGGACTCGTGCTCTCCGAAGGCGGTATCGGACGCAGCGTTCTCGCCATCGCTCTGGCGATCGCGGTACCGGCCGCGTTCGGGCTCGTCATGGGCTACCTGCTGTTCCGCGGCGGTGTGAGCGGTGTCTACTTCGCAATCGTGACTCTGCTGGTGTCGCTGCTGCTCGAACAGCTCTCGGTGACCTGGAGCGGGTTCACCGGTGGCATCAGCGGTTTGTACGGCATGGCCCCGATTGATCTGGGGTTCATGCGCCTGGATTCGCTTACCTCGGCGTACTACGCGGCGCTGGTGGTGCTCACCGTCGTGTTCGTCGGCAGCGTGTGGCTGACCCGGTCAGGATTCGGGCGTGCCCTGCTGGCAATTCGTTCCAACGAGCATCGTGCCAGCACCTTCGGCTTCGCCACGGTGACGATCAAGACGGTGGTGTTCACCATGGCTTGCGGGCTCGCTGGTCTTTCGGGCCTGCTGTACGTCCCTCTGGAGCGATTCGTCTACCCGGCGCAGCTTGGACTCATCGCCTCTACAGGCGTCGTCGTCTGGGTTGTCATCGGTGGTCGTGGCACCCTGGTCGGTCCCGTCATCGGCGCGGTCGGCCTGGCGTACCTCGCTTCCGAGTTGACTGGACGTTTCCAGCAGCAGTGGACGTTGATGCTGGGCCTTTTCCTAGTCGTGGTGGTGATGCTCAGGCCGGGTGGTCTATACGGGTTGGCCACCGAGTCCTGGCGGTTCGTTTCGGGGCTCGTGGGGTCACGAGGCCGTGACCGTGATTGAGATCCGCGCAGTCACTAAACGCTTCGGCGGCATCGTGGCTGTCGACGCTGTGGACCTCGTCGTTCCCAGGGGCGAGCTGCACTGCCTGGTGGGTCCGAACGGAGCGGGCAAGACGACACTGCTCGCACTGTTGACCGGGGACCTGCATCCGACAAGTGGCGAGATCTGGATCGGCGGAAGACGAACGGACGGTCTGTCCGCGCACGAACTCGCCCGGATGGGCGTCATGCGCAAGCACCAGGTCCCGGCGGTGTTTCCTGACCTGTCGGTGTGGGAGAACCTGTCAATCGCCGCAACGGGGTGCGTTCCGTTGCGGCAGCTGTTGCGCGCCGACCACGTCACGGCACCGATTGTGGACCGGATGCTCGAGCGTGTTCGTCTCGCGCCCGTCGCGTCCACCGCCGCACAAGAGCTGTCCCACGGCCAGGTGCAATGGCTTGAGATCGGGATGGCGCTCATCACTGAGCCAAGCGTCATCCTGCTCGACGAGCCGACTGCGGGCATGACCCGTGCCGAGACCGATGAGACCGCCGCGCTGCTGCTGACCATCGCTGCGGAGGGTGAGTCCACGATGGTTGTGGTCGAGCACGACATGACCTTCGTCCGCCAGGTTGCCGATCGCGTGACGGTGTTGCACAAGGGCTCGGTTGTCGCGCAAGGCAGCATCGACGACGTCGAGCATGATCCGCAGGTACGCGAGGTCTACCTGGGTGCAACCACGTCCGAGGGGGCCAGCGATGATGCTTGATGTCCGCGCACTCAGTGGCGGTTACGGGCGCACTGCCCAGGTTCTGCACGGGGTGTCGATGGAGATACGTAGTGGTGAGATCGTCGCACTACTCGGACGAAATGGCGTCGGCAAGACGACCACCGTCCGGGCGCTCATGGGTGTCCTCGCTCGGTCCGGTGGCGAGATTCTGCTCGATGGTACGCAGCTTGGTGGCCTGCCGACATATAAGCGTGCACGGATGGGTCTTGGTTATGTGCCGCAGGGGCGGGACTTGTTTCCGAGCTGCACCGTTGAGCAGAACGTCCGATATGGCCTGTCGCTCGCGGGCAGGCGGATGGCCGAGCCGTTGCCCGAGTGGGTATTCGACATGTTCCCGTGGATGCACGATCGACGCCAGCAGCGTGCAGGCACGCTCTCGGGAGGGCAACAGCAGATGGTGGCTATCGCGCGCGTGCTCGTGGGCCAACCGAGATGCCTGTTCCTCGACGAGCCGACTGAAGGTCTAGCTCCGGTGATCGTCGAGCAGATCGGCAACGTGATCGAGCGTGTGGCCGGCGACACCGGACCGGGAATCCTGCTCGTCGAGCAGAACGTGCGCTTCGCATTGGGCTTAGCAACGCGCGGTTATGTGATGGAGAAAGGCGCTGTGGTCGCCGAGGGCTCATCGGACGAGATCGGCTCGGACGAGGTGGTCCACCGGTGGCTGTCGATCTGATGCAGGAACATGATGGATCGACACTGCTTGAACGCCTTGACAGCTAGCGACATCGTCAATGAGAACATGGTGCGGCTCGATCACGGCCGTGACCGGGGAGTGCACGCGTGAGCAGCAAGTCAACTGTCGCCGATGTCGTCATCGTTGGGGCTGGTGCGTCCGGCGGCATCGTTGGGCGCCGGTTGGCGGAAGCCGGGTTCGACGTCGTCTGTCTTGAACAAGGCCGTTGGCATGACGTGTCCGAGTTCCCGGGCCAGTACGCGGACTGGGAACTCGCGTCGGGCCGGTCCTGGTCTGCGGACCCCAATGTCCGCCGCAGCTGGGCGGATGTGCCGGTGGAGGCGTCATCCTCGGACGTCGTGCCGCTGATGTTCAACGCCGTTGGCGGTTCGACAATCCTCTACGCGGGCGACTGGCCGCGGTTCACCCCGTCCGACTTCCGGGTCAGAACGCTCGACGGGGTCGCCGACGACTGGCCGTTGACCTACGCCGACCTGGAAGTCCACTACGACCGGACCGACATCGAGATGGGTGTCTCCGGGTTCGCCGGCGATCCTGCGTATCCGGAGATGAACGATCCGCCGGTTCCGGCGCTCCCGATCGGCGACGAGGGCATGACGATTGCCCGCGGACATCATCGGATGGGTTGGCACTGGTGGCCTGGCAGGAGCGCGATCCTCTCGGCCGAGCTGAACGGCCGTCGACCGTGTGTGCAGTGGGGAGCCTGCATGCAAGGATGTCCAGAGGGGGCAAAGGCTTCGACCGACGCCACGCACTGGCTGCCTGCACAGAAGCATGGTGCACAGCTTGTCACGGGAGCACGCGTGCGCCGTGTCGTCGTGGGTGC
>JBJHDB010000116.1:0-5289 GCA_050486325.1 Nitriliruptoraceae bacterium
TCGGGATGATGATCGTCGGCTGGCCTCGCGAACCCGTGCCCGCTCGCCCGCGCAGAGACGCAGACGACCTGCTGATCGAGCCCTGAGCACGGCCGATCGCCCGCTGGTCGCACCTTGGCTCGCGGCTGGCCGGCCAAAGGTGGCCACACGGCGTCGCGGGGGCCGTCACGCACCATCGACGGATCCGATGGCCGATACCCTCGGTGACGCCGAACATCGCCGGCCCGAGGCCGGGCCAGATCACATCGAGCCCATCAGGGGGCACCGTCGTGGCCGAACGAGAGCGCCTAACGAACAAGGAACGTCGTGTCCAGGCGCGTGAGGAACGCCGCCTCAAGGAGGAAGAGGCCGCACGAAAGCGCAAGCGCAACCAGCTGCGCAACGGGATCGTCACCTTCGCGATCGTCGCCGTTGTCGCCGCCGTGCTCATCCAAGCCTTCACCGGCGGTGTGGAGACCTTCGAGGACACCATCGTCATCGCCGCATCGGATGTCGAGCAGGCCCGTGCGGCCGCCGGATGCGAAACCCTCGCCGAACGTCAGCCGTTGCCCGAGCGCTACCACTTCGAGGCGAACCAGGCGCCGAACCCCGATGCGATCTACCCCGACATCCGTCCGACCCACTCCGGCCCGCACACAGCTGGCGTCCATCCGATCACCGCGTCGTCGAGCAGCCAGATAAGTGAGGTCGCGACGACACACAACCTCGAGCACGGATCCGTGATCGTCTGGTGGGATCCCGACCAGGTCGATCGGTCGACCGCCAACGCCATAGGTGAATGGGCCGAAACGCTCAACGCGAACGGATTCCGCCGTGACGTCGGCGGCGTGGGGATCATGTCCGCCCCGTTCGAGGACCCGGGCATCTCGTCGGGCAAGGCCATCGCGCTGCGCACCTGGGGTACTGCCGTCGACTGCGACGAGTGGGACGAGCTCGTCGGCTTCGGCTTCGTCCTGGACCATTTCGGCACCAACGGCATCGGCCCCGAACGCACACTCGCCCCGTTCCCCACCGAGGTGCTCGCCTACGACCCGTCCGACCGCCCTGCGGCGCCGGAACCGGCCGATCCGGTCGAGGAACCCTCCGGTGAGGAGATGGTCGAGCTCGACGAGGACGAGCTCGCCGAGCTCGACTGACCGTCACGCGCACGGCGCCGGCGACGGTGTCGCCAGACACGCAGCTGCTCCGCGGGACGAAACGGCACCACCCACTCGTCGGCGACCTCGGCTGCGGTGCGCGGCGCCCGCCGGTCGAGTTGACGCCGCCGGATCCGCGCCGGACGGAGTCCGTGCCTGACCCTGGCGACACCCCGTCGAAGCGCAGCCGGGTGTGTCGCCGCCAGCCTCGCCGTGTGCGCGAAGAAGACCGGCAACGCCAGCCATGCCGAACGCGCGAGGCTCCGTGGGTCGTCGCAGGTGATCGTGACCAGCAACCGGTTCGCCCAGTTCAGCTCCTCGACGAACGGTGACCGGCGCTCGCCGAGCCCACCCCGTTCGTGGGTGGCGATCGCGGCGGGCTCGAACCAGGCCGTCCAGCCGAACCGGCGCGCACGCCAGTCGAGCTCGACGTCCTCGAAATAGGCGAACAGCGCCTCGGTGAGCACCTGCGGACCGGCGGGGGTGTGCCAGGCGACCTCGTCCAGCATCTGTCTTCGATGGAGTACGACCGCTCCGGAGGCACCGAATACCTCCCCGGCGCAAGGCGCCTCGTCCACGCCGCACCCTTCGCCCCGGTTGCGCACGATCCGCGCCGCGTCGATGACGTGCCCAGTCGTGTCGATACGCCGGACCCGTTCCGTCCCGGGACGGACCAACAACGGTTGGACCGTCCCCCGGTCGTTGTCGGCCAGCAGTGCCCGCACCGCGTTCGAAACCATCGTCGGCTGGGCGACCACGTCGACGTTCGACAGCAGGACCGCCTCAGCGTCGCTGGAGGCCACCACGTCGTTGACCGCGCCGGCGAATCCACGATTGGTCGTATTGCGCACCACCCGGAGGTGATGGCGCCACCGGCGCGCCTCGAGCGCGTCGAGCACCTGGGGCGCGTCATCCGCGCTTGCGTTGTCGACCACGACGATCTCGAGCGGTTCGTGGTCCTGCGCGTCGTAGGCAGCCACGCACGCCTCGAGCATCGCCGACGTGTCGTGATTGACGACGATGACGGTCACCCGCATGCGCGGCCCAGGTTCGACACGACGCTCCCCATCGCCCGGCGGGCGCCGGTCACGCCTGTCCCTGCCGCGGGACCTCCGCGACACGGCCATGGCGACGACCGGGCTGATCGATCCGGCGTGCCGGACCGTCAGTGACTGCGGTGGACGCCGAAAGCTCCACCAGCCCGGCGCTGTCCGCGCGAGGTGCGATCGAGAAACGCGTCGCTTCGGTGGTCACCGCCCAGGTCTCGCGCACCTCGGCGTCGGTGACCGTCGTGGCCACCAGATAGTGACCCGCCAGCAGGTTCGCCCGCAGCGTGATGTCGACGGTCGCCTCGCCGCCGGGACCGAGCGGCCCAACGCCCACGCCGTGCCATGCCGTGTTGAGCTCGTAGAGATGCGACCCGTCCGCCCGGGTGACCGTCACGCCGACACTGCACACCTCCACCGCTTCGATCGCAGCGAGGCGAACCCGCACAGTAAGGCGCTGGCCGGGACGGACCTCGGCGGCCGGACCGCCGTCGTCGGCCAGCAACAGCACCTGCGTGATGCGCACCCGACGGGCCGCGATGGGCCGCAGCTGCACCGGGGCGGTCACACGGGTGATCCGCTCGCGATAGTGGTCGATGCCGTCGTCCACCGGGCCGTCGAATACCACCCGCCCGCGCTCGAGCACGATCACACGGTCGCACATCTGCCGCACGGCATCCAGATCGTGGCTGACCAGCACGAACGTCTTGCCGGCCTCCCGGAAGCGCTGCATGCGCTCCAGCGACCGCTGCTGGAACTCGGCATCGCCAACCGCCAGCACCTCGTCGACGAGCAGGATGTCCGGGTCGACCGTGACCGCGATCGCGAAACCAAGCCGCACGTACAGCCCCGACGAATAGGTCCGAACCGCCGTGTCGAGCAGCGGCCGGATCCCGGCGAAGTCGACGATCTCATCGAACCGTTCGTCGATGGCCGTGCGTGACATCCCCAGAATCGCACCGTTCAAGTAGATGTTCTCGCGCCCGGTGAGGTCGCCGTGAAACCCCGCACCGAGCTCCAGCAGGGAGGCGACCATGCCGTTGGTCGCGGCCGTGCCGGCGTCGGGGGGAAGGATGCGGGCGAGGATCTTCAGCAGCGTGGACTTGCCCGACCCGTTATGCCCGACGACCCCGACTGACTCGCCATGCGCAATCGTGAACGACACGTCCTCCAACGCGTTGAAGTCGGTGTACGACGTGCGCCGCAGCCGATACAGGCGCTCCTTGAGCCCACCCGGCCGTTCGTGATACAGCCGGAAGGTCTCGGTGACGCCGTCGACGACGATCGCGGGACGCTCGGGGTCGACATGGAGACCCGCGAGCTGACCGAAGCGACGACGGTTCGGGATGATCAGACCTCCTTGGCGAACGAACGCGCCCGACGGAGGAACACCACGTAGCCGCCGACGAACGCGACCACTGCCCATGCGGCCGCGATGCCAAGCCCGTGCGGCGACGGCCAGGTCGGTGCGGTCGACGCGAGGCCGGCACTGTCGGCGACCAGCTCGACCCGACCATACATCGGTGCGCGGAACGCCTCGACGAACCAGGTCATCGGATTCGCCGCGAGCAGGGTCGCGATCACCGACCGTGCGCCGAGCTCGAGGTGCACCAGTGCCAGCGGATAGAGCACCGGCGTGGCGTAGAACCATACGAGGAAGATGACGACGAACAGTTCCTGGAGGTCCCGGAACACGACGTTGACCCCGGCGAACCACATCGCCACACCTGAGGCGAATACGGTCAGCAAAACCACGACGGCAAGCATGCCCGGCAGGTGAACGAGCACCCCGACGCCACGTGTCGCCACCAGATAAGGGAGCACGACGAGCAGCGCGAGCATCAGGTGGACGAGCTGGGCCAGCACATGGGCCAGTGGCAGCACCTCTCGCGGGAAGTAGACCTTCTTGACCAGGTCGCCGTTGGTGACCACCGAGTGGATCGCCCCCTGGCAGGAGTTCTGGAAGAACTGCCAGAACAAGTACCCGGCGATGAAGTACGCCGCGAAGGCATCCACCGGGATCGGCACGACGAGGGTGAAAACGACCGTGAACACGACCGTCATGAGCGCAGGGGTGAGCATCGACCACACGAACCCCAGCGCGGAGCTCTTGTAGCGGACCTTCAGCTCCTTGCGCACCAGCTGGGCCAGCAGCTCACGGGCACGCCAGAGGTCCAGCAGCTTGCCCGTCGAGGCGCGCAACGCACGATTCGCGACGTTGTCGCCTTCGATGGTGGCGCTCACTGGACATCCTCCGCCGCTCCGTACGGCTGCAGCAGGCCACCGGGTTCGGCGACCGAACCTGGGTCGCCCCTTCGGCGACGACCTGTACCGGATCTTGTAGCACAGTGCCGGCCCGGCCCGAGCGGAGGTGGCCGGCGCGACACCGGGTCAACCGGGTACACGCGCGTCGTCGGCCAGGCGCTGCCCGGCGGCGACCACGACCGCGTCGCCCAGCACGACGCCGCGGCCCAGTAAGGCCCCGGATTCGACCCGTGCACCGAACCCGGCGACGAGCCCGTCGGCGTCGGCCTCCACCACCGCGCCGGCGAACACCACGCTGTCACGCACCCGGGCGTCGACGTGCGCCCCGGGTCCGACGACGACGTGTGGGCCGAGGTGCGCGTTCGCGCCCACGGTGGCGCGCTCACAGACCAGCACCGGTGCCTCCAGGCGGGCGTCGGGGTGCACGTGCGCTCCCGACTCGACGCTCCGGCCGTCGCGGGAGGCCGCGACGACACCGGGCCAGTGCACGGTGCCGTCCAGTGCCAGCCGATGGCCGGCCCGGTAGCGCTCGGGGGTTCCGAGGTCCATCCAGGGGCCGTCGTCGACGACACCGTTCACCTGTTCGCCTTCGCCGACCAACGTCGGGAACACCTCCCGTTCGAAGCTGACCGGCCCTGGACCGAACCGAGCGAGCACGTCGGGTTCGAGGACGTAGGTGCCCGCGTTGACCGTGTCGTGCCCGGGAAGGGTCCCGGGCGGCGGCTTCTCGACGAACGCCGTGATGCGCCGTCCCTCGCGCACACACACCCCGTACGTCGAGGTGTCGGCGACCCGGGTGAGCACGATCGTGGCCGCCGGTCGATGTGCCAGGTGCTCGTCGG
>JBJHDB010000117.1:0-5257 GCA_050486325.1 Nitriliruptoraceae bacterium
GATTCTCCGTTACTCCTCAGCCGGAACTGTGCAAGAACTTGCTGATCGCGGCCGCCTTCCCACCGGTGTTGGCGATGTCGAGGTTCCACCAGAGATCTTGCCGCCGAATATGTCACGAGTTCGTTTGCCTGCTGACACCATCGAATATCACAGCTGGCAGGGAGCTGGGGGTTATGGCGACCCGCTCGAGCGGGATCCAGGTGCAGTCAGACGGGATGTTGATAACGGATCAGTTTCGATTCAGGCTGCTCGTGATGTTTATGGGGTAGTGCTAAGCGATCAAATGGTCGACGATGAGGCAACAGACTATCACCGGGATTCCATACGCAAAGGTCGCGTTGCCCGCGCGAGCCGAGTCTCAGAGCATATCGACCGGACCTCAACATACTTGAGTGGCGACATGGCACCGGGCGTACCTCAAACATCAGGATCACTGGTGTATGGCGAGTTCCTGGTGTACGACTTTGACGCGAGGCAAATCAACTGTGCGAGATGTGGGTATTGCTTCGGTTCGGTGACCAGTGATTTTCGTCTCGGTTGCTTGTTCGAAGAAGCTCCAATCACGATTTCTGGAGTTGGACGTGGCGAGGAACATCACGATCCGGCGATTGTCCAGCTGTGCTACTACTGCGTGTGCGGCGTTCAGATTGAATCTGAGGTGCATGTAGCAGGAAACGTGGCAGCAAGTTCAGTAATCCTTGGAATGCCTTCAGCAGGCGAAAGGAGCTCATGATGGTTGACTACTTACGCCTTGCTCAGTATGGCACAGCGCTCATTGCTGACTGCATGGATCGATTTGGTGCGATGGATGGAGGCATCCGCCGCCTTAGTGGAGACGTATTGTGTGGCCCCGCGTATCCCGTCGAGGTCGTTGCAGGTGAGAATCGAACCCTGCATCTGGCAATCGAGAGCGCGCCTTCGGGGAGCGTGCTGGTGGTTGATGCGCAGGCTCATCTAGGGCGAGCGGTATGGGGAGATGTACTGACTGTTGCCGCCCTGTCGAAAGGTGTTCGGGGAGTCGTGATCGATGGCGCAGTACGGGATATCGATGATATTCGAGAACGAGACTATCCCCTCTTTGCGCGAGGGTGCAGTCCCGCCGGACCACACAAAGGTTGGCCTGGGCGAATAGGTGAACCGATTGCATGCGGGGGAGTTGTAGTTGCCGAGGGCGACATCGTGGTCGGTGATGGTGATGGTGTGACCGTGGTACCGCGCGACCAACTCGAAGCCGTCGCATCTGCGGCAAAGGAACGTGACGTACTTGAGCAAGCTTGGATCAAGCGAATTTCGGCGGGCGAATCAGGCCCAGAGGTACTCGGGCTTCGGTAGAGGCTAAGTACTCAGCCCAGAAGGCGTTGCAGTATGAGCCTGCGAGGAGGGGCACTGACATGAAGTTGGGAAGACACAAAGGTTCCGAAGACGGCTTTGCGGTGTCGCACGATGGTGAGGATTGGTATCTGCTGAAAGACCTTGGATTCAAGCTGGATGACACAGCTGGGATCATCAGGTCGTGGGACGACATCGTTGCGTCGCTCGATGAGTCGAATGCCGATCCGATTAGGATGAACAACAACTTGGATGCACCGATTGTGAGACCGTCTAAGATGTTGGCTATCGGCCTCAACTACGATGCGCACATCCTTGAGACCGGAGCTGAACGGCCGGAGCGGCCGATCGTCTTCGCCAAGTATCCCAACTCGATCACTGGCCCGTTCGGAGATGTTGTCGTCGATGATCGATTGACTTCTCAGGCCGATTATGAGGTCGAACTAGCCGTCGTCATTGGGCGACCTGCCCGATGGGTTGACGCGAGCGACGCATACGATCACATCTTTGGCTATGCCGTGGCTAATGACGTGTCGGCTCGTGATTGGCAGCGTGCAGACTCGCAGTTCTCTCGGTCGAAGAGTATGGACACATTCTGTCCGCTCGGTCCATGGATCACCACCGTTGACGAGATCGGTGACCCGCAGAAGCTGCCTATTCGTAGCTTTGTGAATGGTGAAGTTCGACAAGAACTCACGACGGAATACATGATATTCAAGATCCCCGAACTCATTGAATTTCTGTCGCGGACGATGACACTTGAAGCAGGTGACGTAATTCTGACCGGAACACCGCCAGGAGTCGGTTTTGCAATGGATCCGCCGAGATACCTCGTCCCTGGAGATCGAGTTCGATGCGAGATAGATGGGCTCGGCGCGATTGAGAACAATGTGGTGGGACCTGACGGTCTGTGAATTGGCTCCGATCGATAGGCAAGTCGGAGGAGCACTTAGGAGGTAATGGGATGGATGTATCAGTGTTTAACAAACTAATGGATGTCGCAGTTGGTGACGGCGAGCCTGATCTCGTTATCCGCAATGCTCGCGTAGTAAACATGTTCATGCATGATGTCGAAGTCGCTGATGTCATTGTGACTGAGGGGCGTATCGCTGCCGTTGTTGATGCGGGAACGTCTCAATCGGGCTCAGGCACGACAGTTATTGATGCAGACGGCACGTATGCGACCCCTGGCCTGTTCGATGCGCACTTTCACATGGGTGGGTCGCATCTGCCTGTAGTGGGCTTGGCCGAGGCACTGCTTGCTCGAGGCACGACGGCAATCGCGACGGACTTCTACGAGATCTATACCGTGGCAGGACCTGAAGGTGTGCGGGAGGCCCTTGCTGCCGTCGAGCCGACGGGTCTGAAGGCCAAATTCTTGGCGCCGCTCCACCTGCTGGGCTTGGAGTCAGTCGGCACGTTCGGGTGGGATGTCAACGCAGACGACTTCATCGAGATGTTGAAGTGGCCCGAAACTGTGGGTGTGATGGAACCGCCAGCTTCGATCGTGTTGGCGCGCCAACCTGAAGTTCTGCGTGTTATCGAACACATGACTGCGCTCGGGAAGACATTCGCCGGCCATGCGCCGGGTCTCGTCGACCGGTCTCTTCAAGCGTACCTCTCGGTCGGCGCGTCATCGGACCATGAGAGTCAGACCGAAGGCGAAGCGGTCGCGAAACTCCGACGCGGGATGCAGCCGATGATGAGACAGGGGTCCGCTGCGCCCGACCTGCCGAATCTGGTCTCGATGGCGCTTAACCATCCGCAGTCGACTCGTTGGATGATGGTGTGTTCTGACGAGGTCGATCCCGGCGATCTCGTTCGCAACGGACATATGGACGAGAAGGTCCGGATGGTCACGCAGGCAGGTGTCGATCCGATCACGGCGCTCGCGATGGCATCGACGAACGTTGCTGAATATTTCAACCTCGGTGCGGATCTCGGAACAATTGCGCCCGGGCGCCGTGCCGACATCGTGCTGGTCGATGACCTCGATGATTACCGTCCCGACGTCGTTGTTGCTGACGGCAAACTGGTTGCTCGCGATGGTAAGCCGATCGAGCCGACGACGGCATTCGAGGTTCCGGAACGGCTCCTCAGTCGAGTGAACCTGCCGCACCAACTGACTGCAGCAGACTTCGAGTTCACCGTAGGGTCCGAAGCGAAGTCCGCTCGTGTCCGCACCATCGGCGTTGACGATGGCAGCCTGATATCGAACGCACTCGAACGTGAGCTCAACGTTTCCGGTGGAGTCATACAGCCGGACATTTCGTCGGATGTCCTGAACATCGCGATCGTGGAACGGCACCGTGGCTCAGGAACCATTGCGCAATCATTCGCGTCTGGATTCGGATTCAACGATGGAGCCGTGGCGATGACCTATTGCCACGTCTACCACAACATCCTGGTGGTCGGCGCGTCGAGTGAGGATATGGCGCTGGCTGCGAACTCGATAGCTGACCTCGGTGGCGGCATTGTTGTCGTCCGTAATGGCGAGATCATAGCCTCGTGGCGCCTTCCGATCGTCGGAGTCATAGGTGACCAGCCCTTGGGTGATGCTCAGCCAGCGTTCGATGCGGTGAACGAGGCAATCACCGAACTCGGCTGCAAGCTGACGAGTCCCGTGTTGTCGCTGTCGTTTGTCGCACTACCGACTATTCCAGCGCTGGGCCTGACGGACCGAGGACTGTATGACGTGAACAGTGGCGAGTTCTTGGAGCCGGTGATCGAACTAGTCAACTGATTACGGTGCCGTTTGCTCGCATCCACTGCGTGTCGAGTCAGGCTCGATCGGTCAGTGCCTGCTTCGTGAGCGGAGGTCTGCCATGGTGGAGGTGACCGTCGACCGGAACGTTGCGACTCCGACCCGAGACGGCGTGGTCCTTCGGGCGGACGTATGGCGGCCGGCAGGCAGAGGGCGTCACCCGGTCCTGCTGATGCGTGTTCCGTACGGCAAGGAGAGCGCA
The DNA here is from genome assembly GCA_050486325.1 of Nitriliruptoraceae bacterium. Lineage (GTDB taxonomy): Bacteria > Actinomycetota > Nitriliruptoria > Nitriliruptorales > Nitriliruptoraceae > JBJHDB01. The sequence goes on from JBJHDB010000117.1 coordinate 4,296, forward strand.
CAGGACGCGACGTATGCCCATCCGTGGTGGTGGGCGAGCAAGGGATACGTCGTCATAGCGCAGGACACGCGTGGTCGTTGGGCCTCTGACGGCGAATTCGTGCCGTTCGTCACCGAGGGAGTTGACACGGTCGATGCCGTCACGTGGGCTGCTGAGCAACCTTTCTCGAACGGTCGGGTGGGCATGTACGGGTTTTCGTACGCCGGTCTGACCCAGCTGCACGGTGCCGCCCAAGCGCCGGATGCCTTGGCTGCCATCGCGCCGGCGATGGCCCAGGCAGACCCCTATGAAGGCTGGACGTATCGAAACGGTGCTTTCTCGCTCGCCTTCAACGTGTCCTGGGCAGCACTGCTGGCGCAGGATGTCGCGCGACGGCACGGCGATCCGCCCCTCGAGGCGAACATGATGGCGCAGTTCATGTCGACCCCCTCGATCGCTGGCACGTTGCCGCTGTCGGATATGCCCAACATGGGTGCTGACGGTCCCGCGCCGTTCTTCAACGAATGGTTGGCCCACCCACGCCGGGACGCATACTGGACCGAGCGTGACGTGACTGGACGATTGAACGAGGTGGTTGCTCCAGCATTCGTGGTGGCTGGCCTCTGGGATGTCTTTCTTGACGGGAGCATCGCGGCCTATCAAGCCATCAACAGCGGTGCAGCAACGGACGGATCGAGACTTCTCATAGGCCCATGGGCTCATGTTCCCTGGACCCCGATCGTGGCTCAAGCCGACCACGGTCCCCACGCCATCAACCGAGTGAACGAAACGCAGCTGGAATTCTTTGACAACCAGCTTCGTGACGGCGACGAGCCTGGTGGTCTGCCCGTCCGCTGGTTCATCACTGGCGCAGACGCGTGGGAAGAGTCGCACCGGTGGCCGCCGGAAGCCGGACCGTGGCAGCTGTTCCTGGGGGCACGCAGACGGGCGAACTCTGTCCAGGGAGGTGGCTATCTCTCAGA
>JBJHDB010000118.1:0-5051 GCA_050486325.1 Nitriliruptoraceae bacterium
TGGTGCTGAGCGCTGTCGAACGCGACGACAACCATGTCGCCGACTACGACATCGAAGGCGCTACCAAGCTCGTGCTTCTCAAGCTCGTCGGCTACACCGAGGTGATCCACACACTGCTGCCGCGGATGCCCGCGACGGCCGACACCGGGATCGTCGTATACGGCGGTCGCGCCAAGGACCGCCCCTATCCCGGTTCGACCACGGTCTCGACCGTCAACGGCGGGGTCGACGGCATGGTGCGGACCCTGGCGATGCAGCTCGCACCGATCCGGATCAACGCCCTGCACCCCGGGATCGTTGGCGACAGCCCCAACTGGGCGGGCAAGCCCGAAGCGGTGCTCGACCACTACCGGTCACGCACACCCTCCGGCCAGCTGCCCACGATGGCGGACGTGGTCGACGCGACCGAGTTCCTGCTGCGCAACCGGTCGATGACCGCGGCCAACGTCATGATCGACTGCGGCTGGGAGGTCACCTGAGCATGCGTGTCGCTGTCGTCGGCACCGGCCGCATGGGTGCGGCCATGGTCGGCCGCATCGCCGCGGCCGGCCACACGGTGACCGTGTACAACCGAACTGAAGCCAAGGCGGCTGCGGTTGCCGCCGAGCACGGTGCGCGCCAAGTGTCGAGCGCGGCGGAAGCTGTCGCTGGCGCTGAGGTCGTGATCGTGTCGATGGCCGACGACGCGGCGGCCCGCGCCGCCTACGGCGGTGAGAACGGCATCGTCGCCGGCCTCGATGCCGCCACGGTCGTCGCCGACACCAGCACCCTCGCACCGGCGACGGTGCGTGCGCTCGCTGGGGACGTGGCCTCGACCGGTGCGTACTACCTCGACTCCCCGGTTTCGGGCAGCGTGCACTCGGTGGCCTCGGCGGCGTTGACGATCATGGTGGGTGGCGACGCCGACGCGCTCGAACGGGCACGACCGGTGTTCGACACCATGGCGGCACGCATCGTGCACCTGGGCGCCAACGGCACTGGCGCGGCGATGAAGCTTGCGGTCAACAGCATCCTGCACGCGTTGAACGTGGCGCTGTCCGAAGGGATCGTCCTTGCGGAGCGGGCGGGAATCGACCGCGCCACCGCCTACGACGTGGTCGCCAACAGTGCGGCCGGTGCGCCGTTCGTGGCCTACAAGCGCGACGCGTATCTGGAACCCGACACCACCCCGGTGGCGTTCTCCCTCGACCTTGTCGCCAAGGATCTGGCCCTGGCCGCGGACCTCGCCGCGGAGCTCGACACCCGCGTCGCGCAGCTCGAGGCCAACCGCGCACTGGTCGCCGATGCGCTCGCCGATGGGCTCGCTGCGGCCGACATGAGTGCGCTGGCCGGCTACCTGCGCCGACTCCACGGTTGACGCCAGGGCGTCGCGGCGGTCAGAACGATGCCGCGATGTAGGTCGGTTCGAGGAACTCGTGGATGCCGTGGAACCCACCTTCGCGACCCAACCCGGATTCTTTGACGCCGCCGAACGGGGCGGCCGGGTCGGAGATGACTCCCCGGTTGACCGCCACCATGCCTGACTCGATGCGCCGGGCCACCGAGATTCCGGTCCCGGCGTTGGGGGCGTAGACGTAGGAGATCAGCCCGTACTCGGTGTCGTTGGCCATCCTCACCGCGTCGTCGACGTCGTCGAAGGTCACCACGGGTGCGACCGGGCCGAATACCTCGGTGCGGGTCAGCGTCGAGCCGTGCGCGACGTCACGTGCGACATGCGGCGCGATGAACGCGCCGTCGGGCGGCGCTTCGCCGGTGGCCTGGATCTGCGCACCTTCGCCGCGGGCTTCCTCGAGAAGCTCCAGGATCTTGTCGCGTTCCCAGGCGCTGACCATTGCACCCAGGTCGTTATCGGGGTCGATGCCGGGACCGATCTTCAGCTCGGACAGCGCCGCCGAGAACTGTTCGACGAACGCATCCGCGAGCGACCGGTGGACGTAGAAGCGGTTCGCAGCGGTGCACGCCGCGCCGCCGTTTCGCATCTTGGCGATCATGGCACCCGCCACGGCCGCCTCGACGTCGGCGCCTTCGAGGACCAGGAACGGCGCATTGCCGCCGAGCTCCATCGATGAACGCAGGACACGCTGCGCGGTTTGGGCGAGCAGCTGCTTGCCGACCTGGGTGGAGCCGGTGAACGACAGGGTCGCCACGCGAGGGTCGGCGAGCACCGCCTCGGAGACCGGACCGGAACGTGACGTGGTGAGCACGTTGACGACCCCTGCCGGCGCGCCGGCCCGCTCCAGCACCTTGGCGACCCAGAGCGCGGTGAGCGGGGTCTGGCCGGCCGGCTTGAGCACGCCGGTGCACCCGGCGGCCAGCGCGGGCGCCAGCTTGCGGGTGGCCATCGCGGCCGGGAAGTTCCACGGCGTGATCATGTAGGCCACGCCGATCGGCCGGTGATCGGTGATGATCGTCTTGTCACCTGCGGGGGCGTCGCGGAACCCCCCTTCGACACGAACGGCTTCCTCGGAGAACCACCGGAAGAACTCCGCGGCGTAGGTGGCCTCGGCGCGCGCGTCGGCGAACGCCTTGCCGTTCTCGAGCGTGATGATCCGTGCACAGTCGTCGAGTTCGGCCGACATGATCTCGAACGCCGCACGCAGGATCTCCGCCCGTTGCCGCGACGGGGTTGCCGACCACGACTGGAAGGCGTCGAAGGCGGCGGCCACCGCGGCTTCGGCGTCGTCGACGGTGGCGTCACCGACCGAAGTCAGCACGGTGTCGGCCGCCGGATCGAACACGTCGAAGGTCTCGCTGGTCTGGCGCCACTCGCCGTCGATCAGCAGCAGGTTCGGCGTCGTGGCCGGAAGCCGTGGATCAAGCTTGGCGGGGGCGGTGCTCATGAAATCGGACTCCTGCGCACGGCATCCTCTGCCGGTGCGGTTGGGTCGGCCGGTGTGGTAGCGCATGCCGGGCGGCACGTGGCTCATCCTATGCGTGACACGGCACACGGGTCTGCGTCACAGCGGATTCAGCCACCACGGCCCAGGTCACGTTCGCGTTCGACTTCGTCGGCGTAAGCCTGGCGCAGACGGCTGGTGATCTGGCCGGGAGCACCGTCACCGATCTGCGTGCCGTCGACCGCGACGAGCGGCACGACACCCCGGGTCGACGCGGTCAGGAACGCCTCGTCGGCGTCGGCGAGGGCGGCGGTGGTCAGCGTCGCCAGCGTCGCCGGGACGCCGATGCGCTCGGCTGCCTCCAGCACGACGCCGCGAGTGACGCCGGCGAGCAGGCCCTCGCCGACATCAGGGGTGAGAAGCCGTCCATCGATGACCGCGAACAGGTTGCTCGATGCGCCTTCGAGGACGGTGCCGTCAGGCGTGGTCAGCAGCGCCTCGTCGGCACCGGCGTCGCGTGCGCGCCGTCGGGCGTGCATCGCGGTGAGATACGACGTCGCCTTGACCTCAGGGAGGTCGCGGACGACCGGCACGGTAACGGCGGTCGCCGGCCCGACTGGACCCGGCGTGAGCGGGTGCGAGGTCACGACCACGGTTGGCTGGCCGGTTCGTGTCCCCGGGAAGGTGCTGGCCGGATCGATCCGGCCAGCACTCGCGGTCAGGCGCACCGCACTGTCGGCACCACCCATCGCGGCCAGGTTGGCGTCGACGGTGGTGACCACCGCGGTGCGCAACTGCCCGTGGTCGAGCGCGAAGCCGATCGCGCCCGCACCACGCACCGCGCGTTCAAGATGGGTGTCGAGGCGGAAGGGGTGGGCGCCGTAGGCACGCATCGTCTCGAAAACTCCTTCGCCGTTGCGGAACCCGACGTCGTACGCCGAGACCGTCGCGTCACCTGCGCTCACGAGCCGGCCGTCGACCCACGCATGGAGCAGATCGGTCACCTCGTACCTCCGTCGACGTGCGCGTTGGTCGCCTGCAGGAAGGCGGCCGCCTTCGCCAGGCTCTCGTCATGTTCGGCGGTTGGATCGGATTCCGCGACGATCCCACCCCCGGCGCCGTAGTCGACGACTCCATCGGCCTGCAAGGTGGCGGTGCGGATCGCCACCGACATGCTCGCGGCTCCGACCGACAGATATCCGAGCGCGCCGCAGTACCAGCCACGGGTGACCGGCTCGAGGGCTTCGATCAGACCCATCGCTGCAACCTTGGGCGTGCCGGTGATGGAGCCACACGGGAACGTCGCCCGCAGCAGCGTGCCGTAGCCGACCTCCGGCGCGAGCGACCCGGTGACGCTCGACACCAGGTGCCACACGGTCGGGTGCGCCTCGACTTCGAACAGTGCGGGCACGTGGACGCTGCCGGGCACGCAGACACGCCCCAGGTCGTTGCGTTCCATGTCGACGACCATCAGGTTCTCCGCCCGATCCTTGGGCGAGGTGATCAGATCATCGGCGAGCGCGGCATCCAGGCTCGGATCGGGATCCCGCGGGCGGGTGCCCTTGATGGGCCGGGTCGTCACCTGGCCACGTTCGACACCGAGGAAGGTTTCCGGTGAGATCGAGGCGATACCGAGCGCCGGCAGGCATGCGCCGAATGGGGCGGGACTCCGTGCGATCAGTGCCCGGTACAGGGCGGACACGTCGTGGCCCCACCGGGTCGACAGGCGCTGGGTGAGATTGACCTGGAAGACGTCGCCCGCCGCGATGTGCGCGAGGATCTCGTCGACTGCGGACAGGTAGGCCGGGCGTGACAGCGAGGTGACGGCCGGACGCGGCCCTGGCATGCCGGGTCGCCCGGACGTCGTGGTGCCGCCGGTACGGGTTGCGCGCAGCCGGCGGGTCAGCGCGGACCGATCCGATCGGGACGGTGCGGCGCGTTCTGCGCGGCCGAACCGGCGCTGGACGACGAGGCAGATGGTGCCGCTGGGATCGATCGCGACGACCTGCTCGGCCAGCCACATCACGAGATCGGCGTGGTCACGGTCACGTCGTGCGCGACGGTCGAGCCGTTCGACGCGGCGTGCGAGGTCGTAGGCCAGCGCACCGACCACTCCGCCGGTGAACGGTGGCAGGGCCGGGTCGGGCCTCGCGTGCGGATCGAGTCCGAATCGCGCACAGACCACGTCGAGTGCGTCGAACGGGTCGGACCCGA
>JBJHDB010000119.1:0-4973 GCA_050486325.1 Nitriliruptoraceae bacterium
CTTCCTGACTGTAGTTCATCGACGACTTAGCTGATCCTGGGCGCGGGCCAGGTACATGACGCTTCGCCATGACGGGCAGTCGTCATCTTGGCCGACATAGGACGCCATCCTGCCAGAATGTGCGCGGTTCTCCATGGCTCCACGATCCTCGATGGATTTCCGCGTCAAATCCTGCGTCGTCCAACAATTCCTCGATGAACTCTTGCGAGTACGCAATCGCGGACAGGGGGCTTCCTGCAACGTCGTACCGGCAGTGATCCGACATCACGTGGGGGAATGAGCGAGCTGCTTCGCCGTTACCGATGCCAACTGAAGCTTCGCCATCGAACAAGAAACATGTGAACAAGAGCTTCGAATCCGCATGCATCACTTCACGTATCTTTTCCAGGCAGTTGGCAATGTCCTGTCCATACATGTGTGTGAATACACTGAAGAGGATGACAGTGTCAGCAAGGTCGCCTTTGAGTATGCGCCCGTAGTCGGTAACTGTATGTGACCCCGCAGGATTGTATAGATCGCTGTACATGTCATCATGAACAAATGTGAAATCGGGACGTAGGGGCGTGACGTTGTCATTCAACCAAGCGACGTGCTTCTTTCTGATATCGACCCCCACATAGCTGCCTTGAAATCCAGTTGCGATGAGACCATAGGCCAGTCGTCCGTATCCGCAGCCGATGTCGAGCAGCAATCCGTCGTCTACGTTGGCACCGACCGACCGCAGTCCCCGGAGCAACTCCTTGCCATGCGCGAGCCCTGTCTCCGCCGAGCTGTCCATGAAGATGAGATGATTGGGGGGCATCGGAACGCCGTTCACCAGTGTTGCCGACCTTGGCGATGTGGTGTTCGCACTCTCGGGCGTGGCGATCAGGTCTGGCGTACTGTTTAGAAAAGCCTGCTGATGCGTGAGGTCTGCCAGGTGGGCGAAGAAGTCCACATCACGGTCTTGTCCGTCCACCGCACGGCCGACCTCGGCGACAAAGCTCGTGACGCCGAGAATCGTGGCCGTGAGGTCGTCGTGGTCTTGCAGTTTGGGCAGTTCCCTATCGGCTGCGAACAGGTCGGTGTCAAGCCATGGGGTGTAGTGGCGGCGGGTGTGCTCATTGCTGGCTGAATACCATGACCGGATTCGCTCCTCGAGCTCTGGCTCAAGGAGGGTGTGTCGAAACGCCGTTTGTGGCAGTTCAGCTGCGATGCGCTCGAACATTGCTTCGATGACCGAGTGGGGAACCTCTCGGATGTTGAGCTGCCGGAGCAACTCGAGGCTTCCGGCACCGGGTGTGGGGTTGAGCCGCGAGGTTTCTGGGTAGTTGAACCCTTGAAGCGGCTCAATCTCTGATGGAAGCGTCTGGCGGCGATCAAGGAGTGCGTGCACGAAATCGGTGAGCAGTCTGTGTCCGGTGAAGTGTGCTGGGGAGTAGATACGTACGTGCAGATTGCCTCCACCCACTGCCGCCTCGAGCTCGGAAAGTAGCTTCGAGTAGTCGAGAACATCCTTCGAGTCCTGCGGCACGCGTCCCTCTGGCGCATAGCTTTCGAAGTACCACTCGATGAATTCCTGGACGGTCCGAGTCTCGCGGCTCCGCTTGATGCGTTGGGCATAGAACGATTGAAGGGCTTGGGACTGCTCCCTGATGTAGCAGAGCACCGTCGTTCGAATTCCCCTGGAATCGGCAGCTTCGACGATCCGTGCCAAGGAAGGCGTGGGATTCACCGCGAACTGTTCGCTGGAAAGCAGTATCCGTGGCTGTTCTGACCGTGCATGTTCGGCGAATAGGTCTTCGATCAGTTCTTCGGATCGCGGAGATCCATTGAACGCGTCGTTGCCGAAATCATCGTGCAGGGACATCGCAAGGCGAACTGCGTTTCCAGAGTCGACCCGGGCTGCTCTGGCACGATCGAGGGGATCGAACTCAGGGTAGGCCCAACCAATGCGTGCGAGTTGTTCGGTGTTGGTGGCAAGGAAGGTCTGAATCATCGACGTGCCCGTCTTTGGCAGCCCGATGTGCAACCGGAGTTCCCCGCTATCGCTGGCCCGAAGATCGGTCAACTGTGTTGACGGACGATCGTCGTTTGTGCGTGCATTCGCAACATTGGTGCGTTTCCTGCCATGCGATAGGACCTCAGAAGGCGTTCTGGCATGATGTTGACCTGTGATGCCACCAGGGACGCGAGTACGCGGGGGGAATGCCGCTTCACCGAACGTGGAGTTCAGCGATTGATTCGGGTTGTAGTACGGGTCATTCCGCAGCAAGGCGCCCCAGGTCTTCCGCATGTATCGGCGTTCGCGTGATGCTCGCTGGCGCTGCTCTTGGTCAAGGTTCTTCTTGCCTCTAGACACACTTTCATGATGCTTGAGCTGTGCATGTGGCGTCCAAATGACGTGGTATCCGGCGCGATTTACCCGCAGGCAGTAATCCACATCATTGAGCGCGACCGGTAGGTCGACTTCGTTGAAGCCGCCGAGATCCTGGTATATCGACTTGCGCGTTGCCAGGCATGCTGCCGTCACGCAGGCCTGGCGGCGCACGTGCATCAGCTCGTGGTTGGGGCCTTCATAGGCGTGCGGTGCGCCTCGATGTACGTGAGCGGCCACGCCACCGATCCCGAGTGCGACACCTGCATGCTGGATCGTGCCGTCGCCGTAGTCGAGCCGGGCGCCTACGGCGCCGACGTCCTCGCGCATGGCATGCCCAACGAGTTCGGCCAACCATCCGCCGTCAATGACTTCCGTGTCGTTGTTCAGCAGAACGCAGACTTCACCGGAAGACGCCTCAACCCCGATGTTCACCGCATGCGAGAAGTTGAACTGTCCAGGGTTCGGGATGATCTTCACATTGGGTCGTTGGGCCAGTTCGTTCAGTAGTGCGACGGCCTCCGGTTCGCGTGTGTCGTTGTCGACGATCACGACTTCGTACTGCGAGTATTGGGTCTTGCCGAGAAGGCTGGATGTACATCGGTTCAGGTAGCTGTACAGGTCGCGCGTCGGGATGATGATGGACGTGCGTGGTTCGTTCTCCTGCTCTCGGATACGAACGTTGACGACACCACTTGGTGCGGCTGTCGCACGAAGGGCGCGGTCGAGCCCCATGCGTTCGAGATGTTCGGTGACTGCGCGTGCAGCGTCCGACGCCGATTCGGCCGGCTCATCGCGAACATTCTCAGCGAAGCGATGGAACAGAACGTGCGGCACGTGGAGGATGGATCGGTCATCGACCATCTCCGCAATCCGCAGCCCAAGATCCCACTCCTGTGCCGTCCCTGATTCCGGGCGTATCCCCCCAGCAGCTTCGGCGCGGTCACGTCGGTAGCAGGCAAGCTTCTGGATGTAGGGCCTATCGCGGTACAGATCGAGGTCCCACGCCGGTTTGAAATATGGCCGCTCTCGGGAACCGTCGACCTTCACGTAGTCGCAATCCGAGTAGATGATTGCGGCGCCATCGTGGGCGAGCGCGGCAATCGCGAACCGAGCCAACGCACGTTGGTCGAGCATTCCGGTCGTATCCAGCGGGACGATCCACTCACCGCGAGCGGCATGACCCGCCACGGCGAGAAATTCCTCGGCCTCCTGGCCAGGTCGAGCTCGAACGATGCGTAGGCGGTCGGACGGTTGCCCCATTGCCCTGAGCGGATCGAGCGTGGATTCCGCAAGCGACGAATCGATCACGACGATGAGTTCCCAACGCTCGTAGATCTGACTCGCGACACCGGACACGACACGGACCGCATGGTCATCGATCTCGCTCAGCGGGAGGAGCAGTGAGAACAGGGGGGATGGATCAAGCGTGGTCACGTGACGGCGCAAAGCATCGATCTCGCCTGCACCTGGGTTGTCATAGGTGTCAACCCATCGGCGGTACCACGCTGTCGACAGGTAGTCGATCGTGGTTCGGTAGTAGTCGGCAGCGACTCCGTCATCACCCATGTTGCGAAAGCACTCGTGAAGGTGAACGTGTGCTGGTAGTGGCGCATCGGGGAACGCATCGACGACTCGGAGCCAACGCTTGGCCGCTTCCGCCCAGTGTTCACGATGCATCGCCAGTTGTGCAGAGGCAACGGCGAGCCCCAAGTGGCGTGGGTGCATGGTGACACCGTCGGCTGCGAGCTGCTCCGCCTCACTGTCGAGTTCCGCATCGACACAGGCCTGAACCGCCGCTGCGTAGACGCCTCCGCTGACGGCTGGTTGGGAAACGATCAGAGGCAGAGCCAGTGCACGAACGAACGGCCAATCCGCTCGTGCCACGGCGAGGTATACCTCTTCACATCGCAGCCCGACATGGTTTGGATGCAGGAGGCGCCCGGCACGGAGTGCTGCATCTGCTTCGTCGATCTCGCCCGCCTTTCGTGCGCAATGGGCGAGTCCGGCGAACACCGGCGCAGGCGGGTCGCGATCGAACGCATCGAGTGCCCGCCGCCATTGTTCGAGGGCGTCGTGCCAGTCCTTTCGGGCCATCGCGTCTTTCGCCGCGTGCTGGAGAGCGTCGACGGTGCTTGGTGGCACAGGTCGGTGTTCCTCACCGCCTCGGTGCCAGAGACCGGTCAATCGTCTCGGTGCGAGGGCTTTGAGCCTCGCCACGATTCGTTGTGTACGACGTACGTGTGGTCGGGTAGCGGCATCGGCCCGGAGCGGCCTGTCGTCCTGCATGTCAGGCATTCCGGCGCCGGACTACACGGAACACGGGTCGCATGAGTCGTGCCAGGGCGAGCGAGGCGCGGACGCTCCGGCGGCTTCGCAGCCGCTCATACCGCGACACTGCGCTGGCGAGCGCTTGCTCGCACTGCAGCTTTGCGTCGGCGAGGGCTTGCTCCTGCTCGGCTGAGCATTTCCGCCGAGCCTCCCGTTCGTGTTCCAACTGGGCTGTCACGCGATCCTGCTCCTCACGTGCGGTGGTGGCTTCCGTCCGAGTGACGGCCAGCTGATCCTCGATGGTCGCCAGTCGGCTCCGAAGTTCATCGCTCGTCAAGCTGTCCAC
>JBJHDB010000120.1:0-4960 GCA_050486325.1 Nitriliruptoraceae bacterium
CTCCGGTGGCCTGGACACCTCGGTCGCCATCGAATGGCTCAAGGAGAACCGTGGTGTCGACGTCGTCGCATGCGCGGTGGATGTCGGTCAGGGCCGTGGTCCCTCGACCGGTGGAGGCGCGGTCGTGCGTGACGACCTCGATGAGATCCGCCAGCGGGGACTGGACTGCGGCGCGGTCGAGTCTGTCGTGGTCGACGCGACGAGCGAGTTCGCCGACGAGTTCATCGCGCCGGCGCTGAAGGCCAACGCGATGTACATGGGCAAGTATCCGCTCGTGTCGGCGCTGTCGCGCCCGCTGATCGTCAAGCACCTGGTCCAGGTGGCCCGCGAGACCGGCGCGGCCGCGGTCGCCCACGGTTGCACCGGCAAGGGGAACGACCAGGTGAGATTCGAGGTCGGCACCATGTGTCTCGCGCCGGATCTGGACACGATCGCACCGATCCGTGAGTGGGGGCTGACACGCGACGCGGCGATCGACTGGGCCAACGAACGTGGCATCCCGATCCCGGTGAACAGCAAGTCGTCGCCATACTCGATCGACGAGAACGCATGGGGCCGAACGGCCGAATGCGGGATCCTCGAGGATCCCTGGGCGACGCCGCCCGCGGACGTGTTCGAGCGCACGGTCGCCGTTGCCGACGCACCCGACACGCCCGACGAGGTGGTGATCAGCTTCGAACAGGGACTGCCGGTAGCGCTCGACGGGACGAAGATGCCGTTGGCACAGCTCGTCGAAGAGATCGACCTTCGGGCTGGCGCCCATGGCGTGGGTCGGATCGACATGATCGAGGATCGGCTCGTCGGCATCAAGAGCAGGGAGATCTATGAATGCCCCGGTGCGATCACCTTGTTGACCGCGCACCGTGACCTCGAAGACCTGTGCCTCGAACAAGAGTTGGCCGAACACAAGCGCGCACAGGAAGGCCGGTATGCCCAGTTGATCTACAACGGTCTGTGGTGGGGTCCGCTAAAGGGAGCTCTCGACGCGTTCATGGATGAGGCGAACCAGTATGTCAACGGTGAGGTCCGCGTCGAGTTGTTCAAGGGCAACGCGACGGTGACCGGTCGGCGCAGCGCGGATTCAGGGCTCTACAGCCTCGAGATGGCAACCTATGACGAAGGTGACCAGTTCGATCAGAGTCTTGCCGAAGGCTTTGTACGCCTCTGGGGGCTGCCGTTGAAGACCTGGGCTGCGGTGAACCGGCGGGCCGACGAAACGGCCGGGTGACGCCATGGGTGCCGGTATCCCCGCCTCGGTGCCCCGCATCCTGCAGATCGACGTGCCCGGCGGCGAACTCGACCGGACGGTTGCGTTCTGGTCTGGGGCGCTTGGCGCCCGGCCGGAACCGGCGCCGGGAGGCTTCGTCCATCTGACAGGTGCATCATCGGCGCTCGAGGTGCATGTGCAGCCACTCGACGCAGGGTCGGCCAGGTACCACCTCGACTTCGTTGCCACCGATCGCGATACCGAGATCGAGCGACTCGTCGGGTTGGGTGCCGAGCGCGGCCGACGGTTCGACGACGGATACAGCGTCTTCGCTGATCCCGCCGGGCTCGAGCACTGTGTGATCGATCCCAATGCTGCGCGCGTCACCCCGACGGGCCGGGTTGCCGGAATTGGCTACCTGCACGCGGTGTTCATCGACGTGCCGAGGGCGATCGCCGATTCCCTGGTCGCGTTCTGGGCCGCCGTGCTCGATCGGCCTGCACATCGAGAGGACGGCACCTACACCGCGATCACCGGAGTGTTCGCAGCCTCGGGAGCGCCCGTGGGATTCGAGATTCAGGCCATCGATGACGGCGCACCTCGCCTGCACGTCGACCTGTGCGCGACAGACGTCGCATCTGAAGTCCAGCGACTCGTAGCGCTGGGCGCCGAACACGAGCGCGCGCACAAGGACTGGGTGACGTTGTCCGACCCGTGCGGCAACCTGCTGTGCATCGTTCCGACGGGTGATGGGGCGACATGAACGGACAGCTCGTCGAACGGGCGTTGACGTGAGCCGGCAGCGGACTCACGCACTCTCCGAGGAGTGGTAATGCAGGAACCGGAATCGACCGTACGTGCCGGGCGCCTTTGGGGTGGGCGCTTCGATGCCGCGCCGGACGCCGCGGCCTGGCAGCTGGGTGTGTCCACGTCCTTCGATCGAGCACTCTGGCGGGAAGATCTGGCTGCATCACGTGCACACGCCGAACAGTTGATGCGTATCGGGGTGCTCGACGCCGACGAACATGCGGCGTTGGCTGCGGCGATCGATCGTTGCGCGGAGCTGTTCCTGCGCGACGAATTCCACTTCGAGCCGACCGACGAAGATATCCACGGGGCCATCGAACGCTGGCTCGTCGCTGAGCTCGGTGCGGTGGGTGGCAAGCTGCGCGCCGGCCGGTCACGCAACGATCAGATCGCCAACGACCTTCGGCTGTGGACCAAGCAGGCGTGCAATGGGCTGGTGGACCAGATCGGTCGTCTTCAGCTCGCACTCGTCGAGCAGGCGGATGCTCATTTCGACTGGGTTGCACCGGGCTACACCCACCTGCAGCGTGGGCAACCGGTGCTGCTCGCGCACCATCTGCTGGCCTATGTGTGGCAGCTCGACCGTGATGCAGCCAGGCTCTGCGATGCCCGGGACCGCCTCGACGTATCGGTGCTCGGATCGGGTGCGATGGCGGGCCAGACGCTGGGACTCGATCCGCACGCCTATGCGCAAGCACTGGGATTCGCCGAGGTTGCGCCGAACTCGATGGACGCGGTGGCGGCACGTGATTTCGTCGCGGAGGTGCTGGCAGGATGCGCGATCCTGGCGGTGACCTGCTCCCGACTCGGCGAGGAAATCGTGCTGTGGTCGAGTGCGGAGTTCGGGTTCGCCCGCGTCGGTGATGCGTTCTCGACCGGGTCGTCGATCATGCCGCAGAAGCGCAATCCGGATGTGGCAGAACTTGCGCGTGGAAAGGCCGGCCGGGTGATCGGTGACCTGGTAGGGGTCCTGACAATGCTCAAGGGGCTGCCCCTGACCTACAACCGTGACCTCCAGGAAGACAAGGAGCCACTGTTCGACGCTGTCGCCACACTCGAGGTGGTGCTCGCCGCACTTGCTGGGACTGTCGCGTCACTGACGTTCGATCGCCAACGCCTGGCATCCGCTGCACAGGGCGGGTTCGCCCTGGCGACCGACCTCGCCGAGGAGTTGGCTCGCCGCGGCGTGCCGTTCCGTGAAGCCCACGAGGTCGTCGGTGGATTGGTTCGTGTCGCGGAGGAGCGCGGGGTGGATCTCGACGGCCTGCATGCCGCCGATTTCGTCTCGGCCCATCCGGCACTGACAGCTGACGTGGCCGAGCTTCTCGACGTCCATGCGGCGATCGAACGCAGAAACGGGATCAACGCAACGGCACCTGGCGCCGTGCGCGCTCAGCTGGAACGTGCACGCGATCATGCTCTGGCGCGGGTGGCCACCCCGTCGGAACCGTGACGATCGGCGACAGGCCGGAAATCGACCGTCTCCGTGCGTTGTTGTCGCGGCCAGCCGAGTCGGTGGCAGCCGAGCTGCTGGGCTGGCACATCGTGTCCGCTTCGTCCGACGGCGAGGTCCGTGGCCGCATCGTCGAGGTCGAGGCGTACGCCGCAGACGATCCGGCGAGCCACGCCGCGCGTGGGCGCACTGATCGAAACGCTGCCATGTTCGGTTCGCCTGGAATCGCCTACGTCTTTCGTTCCTACGGCCTGCACTGGTGCCTCAACGTGGTTGTCGCCCCGCGCGGCGAACCTGCCGCGATACTTCTACGCGCAGCCGAAGTCGTCGGCGGGATCGACCTGGTCCGCTCCCGGCGTGGCATCCACTCCAATGAGCGGCAGCTGTTGTCAGGACCTGGCTGCCTGGCTGCCGGACTCGCCGTCGACTGCCACCATGACCGGTCGGACCTTCTCGTGGGAGATGAAGGCATTCGCATCGAACCGGACAGCCAAGGCGGCCTATTGCCAGCTGCGGTGCGCAATGGACCGCGGGTCGGCGTATCACGCGCCGTCGACCGACCCTGGCGCTGGTGGGTCGCCGACAGTCCCGCGGTAAGCCGCTATCGGCGGGCGACGACCGCCGATAGCTGACAGCGGCATCGACCACGAATGAACCGCGTTGACAGAACATGGTCCGGTCACGTATGATCCCAGGACGCTCGACGCGCGGAGGAACGCGCCGGCTGGCGCCGGCTTGGACTGCTACGCGCTAGAGCAACCCGCGATTTGAGAACCACATCAACATCTGGTACTCTTCGCAATCGTGCTGCACGAACGGCGACACCAGCCGGCTGGTGCAGCGCAAGATGTACGGCGACTGGCGGACAGCCGACCCCGAAACGGGCCTCATGGCACGTGGTGGGCGGACCCCCGATCAGGAACCGTGACCGCTCCTTGAGAACTGCACAGGGTGCCAAAAGCCAGTGACGCCACGTCACCGTCGTCGGTTGACGGTACGTGGCGACACCACCCCGTCGATCGGTGACCACGCAAGTGGCCCGATCACGAGTTGAGTGTCAAGTAGTACCCCTTTAGAACGATGAAGGGATCAAAGGTCACCGCGAGGTGGCCGACGAACCTTCGTTGTTTCGATCATGTTCCGTCCTTGCGACGGACGCGATCTTCAACGGAGAGTTTGATCCTGGCTCAGGACGAACGCTGGCGGCGGGTCTAACACATGCAAGTCGAGGGACGAACCAAGGTGCTTGCACCTTGGGGAAACCGGCGAACGGGTGAGTAACACGTGAGGAACCTGCCCGGTACACCGGGATAACCACGGGAAACCGTGGCTAATACCGGATGCTCCACCATGTCTGCATGGACGAGGTGGGAAAGCTCAGGCGGTACCGGAGGGCCTCGCGGCGTATCAGCTAGTTGGTGAGGTAACGGCTCACCAAGGCGACGACGCGTAGCTGGAGTGAGAGCTCGAACAGCCACACTGGGACTGAGACA
>JBJHDB010000121.1:0-4929 GCA_050486325.1 Nitriliruptoraceae bacterium
ACAGCAACCATGTCGATGACCTCCTCAGGCGAATCGACGGCCGCTTCGTCCGAGCCAGCTGCACCCGAAGCTTCCGGGACAGCCTCGTCCGACGGGACACCTGTCTCGTTCGCGCGATGTGGGTCGTGCTCGGTCACGTTGCCTCCTGAGGTGCCGCTGTGATGCAGGCGGGGCGGCCACTCGCGCCGCCCCGCTCGTGCCGGTCGGGCCCGGTCAGCTCGCCTGGACCTGGATACGGCGGGGCTTGGCCTCCTCCGCCTTCGGCACGGTGATCGTCAGCATGCCGTCACGGAAGCTGGCGTCGACCTTGTCCGGGTCGACCCGGTCGGGCAGGCGTACCGCCCGGTGGAACCGGCCGAAGTGACGCTCGATGCGCCGAAAGCCGTCGGCGTCCTTCTCGTCGTAGAACCGACGCTCCCCCGCAATGGTGAGCACGTTCTCCTCGAGTGACACCTCGACCTCGTTGGCGTCCACCCCAGGCAGCTCGATGTAGAGGATGAACGTGTCGTCGTTCTCCTCCACATCGAGGATCGGGGTGAATGCACCGGCCGTCGCGGCCGTCCGGTCACCGAACGCGGCGCGGAACATGCGCTCCATCTCGTCCTGGACCGACGAGACGTCGCGTCCTGGGCTGAAACGCGTGATAGCTGCCATGGTTCTCTCCTCCTCGTCTGTCGTCGGTTGATGGGTCCTGCTGTCTCTTTCGGATCCCGTCGGATCCGGCATGCTCGTGTGAGCACCGTGGTGGCGGGTCAGCCGGCAGCCTGCTGGTCGTCGCCTTCGTCAACCACCTCGGCGTCGACGACGTCGGCGTCGACCACCTCGGCATCATCGCCATCCGGACCTTCTCCGGCGGTCGCGTCCGTTGCCGCCGAACTTTCGTATATCGCCTGCGCGAGCTGCTGACTCTTGGCGCCGAGCGCCTCCATCTTGGCCTTGAGGTCGTCGGTGTCGTCGCCGTCCATCGCCCCACGCAGGTCGGTCAGTGCCTGCTCGATCTCGGCCTTGGTGGCCTCGTCGATCTTGTCCCCGTGTTCTTTCAGGGTCTTGTCGGTCTGGTAGACGAGCGTGTCGGCCTGGTTTCGCAGCTCGACCGCCTCACGACGCCGCCGGTCCTCGTCCGCGTGCGCCTCGGCGTCCTTGATCATCTGCTCGATGTCGTCCTTGGGCAGCGCCGAACCGCCGGTGATCGTCATCGACTGTTCCTTGCCGGTGCCCAGGTCCTTGGCGGACACATGGACGATCCCGTTCGCGTCGATGTCGAAGGTCACCTCGATCTGGGGCATGCCGCGCGGCGCCGGCGGGATGTCGGTGAGCATGAACTTGCCCAGCGTCTTGTTGTCGCTGACGAACTCGCGCTCACCCTGGAGTACATGGATCTCGACCGACGGCTGGTTGTCGTCGGCGGTGGTGAACACCTCGGAGCGCTTCGACGGGATGGTGGTGTTGCGCTCGATCAGCTTGTGGGTCACCCCGCCCTTGGTCTCGATCCCGAGTGACAGCGGAGTGACGTCGAGCAGGAGCACGTCCTTGACGTCGCCCTTGAGCACACCGGCCTGCAGGGCAGCGCCGACGGCGACCACCTCGTCGGGGTTGACGCCCTTGTGGGGCTCCTTGCCGCGCGTCAGCTCCTTGACCAGGTCCTGCACCGCGGGGATCCGGGTGGAACCGCCGACCAGGATCACATGGTCGATCGTGCTGACGTCGATTCCGGCGTCCTTGATCGAACGAGCGAACGGCGCCTTCAGTCGGTCGAGCAGGTCACTGGTCAGCTCGTTGAACCGTGAGCGACTCAACGTCTGCTCGAAGTGCAGCGGGCCCGCGTCGGTGGCGGTGAGGAACGGCAGGTTGATCGTGGTCTCCTGCGACGAGGAGAGCTCGATCTTGGCCTTCTCCGCGGCCTCCTTGAGGCGCTGCAGGGCCATGCGGTCGTTGGACAGGTCCACGCCGTGGTCGTTCTTGAACGTGGTGACCATCCACTCGATCAGCTTGTCGTCCCAGTCGTCGCCGCCGAGCTGCGAATCGCCGGCGGTGGACTTCACGTCGAAGACCCCTTCGGCGATCTCGAGCACGGACACGTCGAAGGTCCCGCCGCCGAGGTCGAACACGAGCACGGTCTGCTCGTCGGACTTGTCGAGCCCGTAGGCCAGCGCGGCCGCGGTGGGCTCGGCGACCAGCCGCAGCACCTCGAGGCCGGCGATCTCGCCGGCTTCCTTGGTGGCCTGGCGCTGCGCGTCGTCGAAGTAGGCGGGAACGGTGATCACCGCCTGGGTGACGTCGTCACCGAGGTAGGACTCAGCGTCGCGCTTGAGCTTCATGAGAATGCGCGCCGAAATCTCCTGCGGCGTGTAGGTCTTGCCGTCGATCTCGGTCGTCCAGTCCCGCCCCATATGGCGCTTGACGGACCGGATGGTGCGGTCGGCGTTGGTGACGGCCTGCCGCTTGGCGACCTCGCCAACGAGGACCTCCCCCGACTTCGACCATGCAACCACCGACGGCGTCGTCCGCGCGCCTTCGGCGTTGGCGATCACCGCCGCTTCGCCACCTTCCATGACGGAGACCACCGAGTTGGTGGTTCCCAGGTCGATCCCGACGGCCCTGGCCATGTCGTGGTCCTCCTCGAATCTGCGTCCATGTCGTGTGCTCGGCGCCTGTTGGCACCGACATCGATAACGAAGATACGACGTACGCAACCCAGCGCAACAGGGACGAAGGACCCACACTCAGGAAATCTGCGTCGCTACGACTCAACTATTCGCACAAGGCACCGCACAGGGCACGCAGATCGCGGGAGGAACACCGAATGACGGGGCACACCGGGGCCCAGACGCTCGCCTGGGTCAGTGATGCTCGCCAGGGTCCGGCTTGCGCACCGGCGGGAACCAGTCCCGCGGCAGCGGCCGACCCCGGGCGTCGCAGCGCTCGCTGCGCGGCCAGAAATCGAGCAGCAGCGAGAACGGCAGCAGCACGACGAAAACGAGTAGCACGAACTGCCAGGCGTCCATCACGTCCTCCACCACCCCGAGGCGTCCTTGATGCTACTCCCGCGGTCACGCGCGCACCGCGATCCTGTTCGACGCCCACGCGACCGCCGCCGCTCGTACACTCCGCGCGCAATCGCGGCATCGCCGTCACGGGGTGGTGAGCCAGGGGAGGGCCCAAGGTGGATTCCGAGACGCTGCTGACCGTGTTCCGCGTCGTGGTCGGCACGGCGGTGATCGTGTTCTTCGGTGCGTGGGCGGTCCGGCGGGGGCTGTTCCTCATCGGCCTGGTCCGGGCGGCCCGCCCGAACCCGCAGCGCAACATCTTCACGGCGTTCCGCGCCAACGTGCGCCATGCGCTGGTCAACATCTTCGGCAACCGCAAGCTGCTGCGCTGGTCGCTGCCGGGCATCGCCCACTTCTGGGTGATGTGGGCGTTCTTCGTCCTTCAGACGACGCTGCTGGAGGCCGCCGGCGAGCTCTATGTCGGACCGGAGTTCCAGCTGCCACTGCTCGGCTCCATCGCGGTCGGCGGCGTGACCGCCTACGACGTGCTGGGGTTCTTCCAGGACTCGCTCGGCCTGCTGTCCCTCACCGGCATCGTGATCTTCGCCGCGATCCGTCTCGCGCAGGACCCGCGCCGGCTCGGCCGCCGCTCACGGTTCGCCGGGTCGAACCTGAACCAGGGCTGGTGGGTGCTCGCCGCAGAGACCCTGGTGGTCTGGACGCTGTTCGTCGCCCACGGCGTGCGCTTCGCCGAAGGACACGCACCCACGCAGGCGGCGTTCGTCTCCCGGCTGTTCGGCGAAGCGATGGTAGGGATCGACTCGCTCACACTGGAATGGATCGGGGCGGTCAACCTCGTCGTCCACATCGCCATCGTCGGTGGATTCCTGGTGTTCACGCTCCACTCGAAGCACCTGCACATCCTCACCATCCCGTTCCAGGAACTGACCCGAAACCCCGCCAAGGACAAGGCGCTCGGCGGGCTCGAGGCCGACCGCATCGACATGGACGCCATGGACGAGGACACGGTGCTCGGTGTCGGCGCCGTAGAACAGTTCACCTTCGACCGGTTTCTCGACTTCCAGACCTGCACGGAATGCGGCCGGTGCCAGTCGCAGTGCCCCGCGTGGAACACCGGCAAGCCACTCAGCCCGAAGCTGCTGATCCAGGATCTGCGTGACCACATGTACGCCAAGGGCCCGTTCCTGCTCGGCAAGGTCGACGAGGCCGAGGCCGGTGACGTGATCAACATCCCGCTGGTCGGCGAGGCACCCGGCGAGGCCGCCGTCATCGACTACGACGTGCTGTGGTCGTGCACCACCTGCGGCGCCTGCGTCGAGGAGTGCCCGGTCGACATCCAGCATGTCGACACCATCGTGGACATGCGGCGCTTCAAGGCCATGATGGAGTCGAGCTTCCCGCAGGAAGCCAGCCAGATGCTGCGAAACATCGAGAACGCCGGCGACCCGTGGGGCGTGGGCCAGTCGAAACGCGAGGAGTGGACCGAAAAGCTCGACTTCGAGATTCCACGGGCGGAACCCGGGACCGAGCTCGACACCGACATCGAGTACCTGCTGTGGGTCGGCTGCTCCGGCGCCGTCGACGACCGTTCACGCAAGATCACGGTCGCCACCGCTCAGCTGCTCCACGACGCGGGCGTGAAGTTCGCGATCCTCGGCAACAACGAGACGTGCACGGGCGACTCGCCGCGCCGGCTCGGCATGGAGTACCTGTTCCAGATGCTCGCCGAACAGAACGTCGAGACCTTGAAGAGCGTCGGCGCCGACAAGCGCACGATCATCACCCGCTGCGCCCACTGCTTCAACACCCTCAAGAACGAGTACCCGGCGTTCGACGGGCATTTCGACGTCATCCACCACAGCCAGCTGCTGTCGCAGCTCGTCGCCGACGGGCGCATCGTCATCACCAACGAGCTCGCGAA
>JBJHDB010000122.1:0-4911 GCA_050486325.1 Nitriliruptoraceae bacterium
GGTGAGACTGGGAAGTCCGAGCAGTTCGGCCACGGCTGCAGGGACCAGGCAGGTCCGAGCATCGGTGGACTGATTGCCGAACAGCACCAGGTCGAACTCGACGTGTTCGAGTGCCTTGGCGATGACCCGGGCGGTGCCGAGCGCATCCGACCCGGCGATGGCCGGGTCGGTGACTTGGACGCCACCGTCGAGCCCGTAGCTCAAGGCCTTCCTGACGACCGACTGTGCTGGCTCAGGCCCCACTAACAGTGCGACGACCTCGGCGTCGTGGGCTTCCTTGAGCCGCATCGCCTCCTCGATCGCGAACTCGTTGACCGGGCAGAGCACGGACTCGACGGCATCACGGTCGACCGTGCGCGTGTCGGGGTCGATGACCTTGTGTGCGGCCGTGTCCGGTACCCGCTTGACGGGAACGATGACCTTCATGCTGCACCTTCCGATCGGTGGCCACGCTCAACGCCGTGATCGACGCCCTGCACCGTGACGCGACGCCAGGGTAGGCAGGAGCCGCCCGGCCGGGAAATCGTGCCGATCGACGTCACTCAACCGTCGCGACCGGTACGACGCGCACGGCGCCGAACCTGGACGTACCGCCCGACGATGCCCACGACCGGCACGACGAGCGCGCCGACGAGCATCGCCCAGCCGAGTGCCCAGCCACGGATCAACGCCGCCCCGCCCCCGATGAGCACGCCGTAGGGCACCAGGGCCAGCGGAACCCATCGACCCCGACCGGTCGACTCGAGGACGCGTTGTGCACGGGTCGCGCCCACTGCGCCCAGGAGGAGTAGCAGCGCTCCCGCGGCGAACAAAACGGGCTCCACGGCGCCTCCAGGCGGAGATCAGCGGGCGTGCTCGGTGGACGGATGCGCCGCGGCCGGCGAACGACCTTGCCGCCACGCCGTAGCCTAACGGGAGCCGCTGCGCCGCCCGACCCGACTTCGGAGGCCGCCTGTGTCACCTGTCGCCGCACGCAGGCGTGCGGTTTCGATGATCGCCGGGACGGCACTCGTCGCGGTGCTCGCCGCGTGCACTGGTGACCCTTCCGAAATCTCCTTCGGCCACGCCCAGGCTGCCGTGCCGACCGCAGGGGCATCCCAGGTCGTCGTCGCGATCACCAATTCAGGTGCCGGGGACGACACACTCGTCGGTGCGGAGACACCCGCGGCGCTCGGCGTCGAGATCCACCTGACGGAGATCGTGGACTCCCGTGCGACGATGGAGACGATCCGGACGGTCGAGCTGCCGGCCGGGGAGACCGTACGATTCCGGCCCGGTGGCCTGCACCTGATGCTGCTCGTCCCCGACGACGACCTCGCGACCGGCGCGACCTTTCCCATGACCTTCCGTTTCGAGCACGCCGATCCCGTCACCGTTGAGGTCGAGGTCGTCGACCTGCTCGACCTCGCCGAGGAAGCGCTCGAATGATCCTGCCCCACCGTCGGCGCCGATCCTTGGGGCGTATCAGTGCTCGATGGCGTCTCACAGCAACGACGTTCGCCCTTGTCGCCACGTTCGCCGCCGCCTGCACCCCGACCACCGCGACATCCTCGGCGACCTCGGGTCTGGAACGCCAGCCCGATGGTTGGCGCGGACTGGACGTCGGCGACAAGGGACTGCGTCTGTTCGACGCCACGTTCACCGGCACCGACGGCGAACCCGTCGAGCTGCCGGAGGCGCTGCTGGGCACGCCGACCCTGATGTTCTTCGGCTACACGAACTGCCCCGACATCTGCCCGATCCACCTCGGCGCGATCGCCTCGGCGATGCGCACGCTCGACATCGGCTACGACCAGATCGACGTCGTGTTCGTCACCGTCGACCCCGATCGGGACACGCCAGAGGTCATCGAGGGCTTCCTCGCCCATTTCGATCGCCGCATGATCGGACTGCACGCCGACACGGCGACGACCATGGCCGCACTGACGGCGCTGGAGCTGCCCGG
This sequence comes from Nitriliruptoraceae bacterium, assembly GCA_050486325.1. GTDB lineage: Bacteria > Actinomycetota > Nitriliruptoria > Nitriliruptorales > Nitriliruptoraceae > JBJHDB01. The sequence goes on from JBJHDB010000122.1 coordinate 1,946, forward strand.
CCCTGTGGTCGAAGGCCCTGATCCGCGCGGGAAGGGCGACCTGCTCGGGCACCCGGCCCAGGTGATCGGGTTCGATGCCGACGGGGTCATGCGACGCATGTGGCCGTTCGGAACACGGCGGTCCGACTGGGTCGACGACCTGCCGCGTGTCATCGAGGCCTGGTCGTGAATGTCGCTTGGTGGTGTTCGGGCACCGGCGACGTGTGGACATGGCGCTACACGCCGTTCATCGGCGTCTGGATCGTCGCTGCCGCGCTCGTCGGTGCCTATCTGTCAACGCACCGGCGTGCCGGCCGGCGCCCTGAGCGGGCGTCGCTCCTGCGCTGGCTGGCAGGCGTCGGCGCGCTCGTCGTCATTTCGGAGTGGCCAATCGGCCAGCTCGGAGCCGGCTACATGGCCGCCGTCGGCATCGGCCGGTATGTCGTGATGACGTTCGTCGTCGCGCCGCTGCTGTTGGCGGGAGTGCCCGGTTGGCTGCTCGACCGCTGGCTGCCCAAGCACACCGCACGCGAACGGGTGGTGGACGCGCTCACCCGTTGGCCGGTCGCACTGACCGTCTTCAACGGGGTGATGTTCGGCACCCACCTGCCGGTCGCGGTCGACACGATGAAGACCACCCAGCTCGGCTCGTTCACGCTCGACGCGCTGCATCTGACGGCCGCGCTGATCTGGTGGTGGCCGGCGATCCGTCGCGAACTGGACCGCAACCCGATCCAGGAACCGGGACGCGCCTTCTACCTGTTCACCACCTCGGTGCTGATGTTCGTACCGGCGGCGTTCCTGACCTTCTCGCCGTTCCCGCTGTATGCGGTGTACGAGCTCGCACCGCCGTTGTGGCTCGGATTCGATCCGGTCTACGACCAGCAGATCGCCGGGATCACGATGAATGTCATCGGCGGCCTGATGCTCTGGGCGGTCATCGCCGCGATGTTCCTACGCTGGGCCCGCGCGCAGCAGCAGGCCGACACGGCGGCCCGACGCGCCCGGGACGCGGAACGCCTCGCGAAGCTGTCGGGACCGGATGAGCGATGGTCAGGGCAGGGTGAACGGCGGAGCTGACTGGTCGGTGACGCACGACACGTCTGGTTCGCCGTGGGGGTCCTGGAGGAACTCCCAATGGATGTCGGCGATACAGCTGTTCTCGAGCGTCACACTGTGCGACAGGTCGTCGAACACCAGCTCGATCACGTTCGTCAGTGACGCCGCGGCGAGCGCGCCCCAGGCCGGTGGTGTGATCGGATCGAACCGGCCGGAGAGCACCAGCGCGGGCACGTCGCTGGCGACCGGCGCGCGTTCCGGGTCGGCCGCGACACCGGTGTCCCATGTCGGGCACACCAGTCGAGCCGGCTGTGTCGCGTTGATGAACAGCACGTCGGCGAGCGACCGGTCGAGCGCGCCGGCGTCGACCATCGCGTCGAGCTCGGCTTCGACGGCGTCGACGTCGGTGAGCGCACCTTCCTCGCGGCATTCGATGGCGTGAAACATCCCGGCAGCGTCGGTGGCTGGATCGGCCGAGCGGACCGCGAACAACCCTCCCGAGCCTTCCAGCAGGCCGATCGCGTCGTCCACGTGGCCGTCGACGGCCAACGCCAACGCCAACGGGATGTCGACGAGCCGGTCCATGTCGTACATCGCGGCAAAGGTGAGGTCGAACAGCTCGTGCCCCACGATCGACGTCGAGGCATTCCCGTCGACGGCATGCATCGCCTCGACCAGCAGTGCCCGCACGTCGCCGTAGACGGCGGCACAATCGGGCTGCTCGGCGCAGGCAGCGGTGATCTCGTCGATCGCACGCAACGCGTTGCGCGGGTACTGCTCGTAGGACGGGGTCACGTTCGGCGGGTACACCCCTTCGAGCACGATCGAACGCACCCCTTCAGGATGATCACGCACGACCGCGAGCGCCAGGCGGGTGCCGTACGACCCGCCCTGCAGGTTCCACTCGTCGAGCTCCAGCGCCAGACGCAGGGAAGCGATGTCCGCGGCGTTCTCCGGCGTGCTGTAAGCGCCGATGGTGACACCCTCGCCAACCAGCCGGTCATGGCACTCATCCAGACCTTCCTCGTCACCGCACCACAGCTGCGGCTGTGAATAGCCCGTGCCGCGCTGGTCGACGAGGATCAGATCACGGTTGGCGAGGATCGGGTGGTACTCCCAATCGTCGGCACCGTCCGAGATCCAGCCGAAGTGCTCGGCGAGGGCGACACTGCCGGGGCCACCGGCAAGCCACACCACCGGATCGGGTTCCGGCTGCGGGTTGGGCGTGCGCAGCACCGCGACGGCCACCTCGATCGTGTTGTCGCTCAGCCCGGTGCGGGATTCCGGCACGGTCAGCACCCCGCAGTCGACCTCGACCGGCACCTCACGCGTGAACGGGCAGTCCACCGGATCGAACGAGAACGCGCCGAGTTCAGCGACGTCGTACGTCGACGGCGCCATCGGTGTGGTGTCACGCTCGACCGGTTCGACCTCGACCTCGGTGTCGTCAGCGGTCTCGTCGAACTCCTCCTCCCAGAAGTCACCACACCCGGTGGCCAGCAGTGCCACCACGATCGCCTTCGACACCACCGATGCGCCCCGCATGTCCAGCTCCGATCGTTGACGACCCCGTCCGCATGTGACCCACCCGAGCCGGACACCCCCGCGTGCGATGAACCCCACAGGCGACGTACCCGCGTGGCAGGAGTTCCGACGGGCCCGACCATACCCCTGTCCGAACGGCCGTGTCCGAATGGACGGGGTGTGCGGGGTCAGCGCAACCGTTGGAGTGTGCGCATGAGCTCGTCGAGCTGATCGACGTCAGCGCCCGCGGCGAGCACGTCGACGTGCGTGGCGGCCGCAGCCATGCCCCGTTGGATCGGAGCGAACTCCGCCTCGCCGGCGTGCGGGTTGACCCACACGATCCGGTGGGCATGTCGAGCCAGCCGTCGCATGGCCACGTCCAGCTGGTCGGGTGCGCCACGCTC
>JBJHDB010000123.1:0-4859 GCA_050486325.1 Nitriliruptoraceae bacterium
CGTTCGACGGGATCGTCGTGTCGTTCGCCGCCGAAGGCGTCCAGGACGCCTGGCGCGAGCAGCTCGTCGACGGTGGGCGGCTCGTCGTGCCGCTGTCGACACAACTTCCCGACGACCCGCGCCAGGGCCGGGCGGATGTCACCGTGCTGCGTCGCGACGGCGACGAACTCGTCGACGAGTCGGTGTTGTGCGCCGCCTACTTCGTCGAGCAACGCCTGCCCTGACCGCACCGGCCGGCCTTCGGGGCCGGTTCAGGGCCGGCTTTCAGCGGAAGTTCCCACAGGGTTCACCTTGCGTTCGCCTCCATGCCGGTGGAGCGACAACTCCGACCGCGATCGTTGGTTCAGCGCTGATCGACAGCGCGAACCGACGACGGAGGCACGACGGGCCACGGTGGTCCGCACGGCCCCGCAGGAGGACGGAATCCATGCGCAAGTTGCGCACAACCATCGCTTTGCTGCTCGCCCTGGCCCTGCTGATCGCCGCATGCGGCGGCGGTGACGACACCGCGGGCGACCCCACGGCCGTCGATGACACCCCCGCCGAACAGCCGGAGCCGGCGGACGACGCGTCCGGTGACGGCGAGACCGAATACGTCGAGCTGCTCGGCGCGGGCGCGACGTTCATCACCCCGCTCATGCTCGAGTGGACCCGGGACAACGCACCCGGCATCGACGTCAACTACCAGTCCATCGGCTCGGGCGGCGGCATTGCCCAGTTCCTCGAGGAGTCGGTCGACTTCGGCTCCACCGAGCGTTACCTGACCGAGGAAGAGGTCGCCGACGCCCGCGAGATCCGCGGCTGTGACGCGATCCACATCCCGGACGCGTTCGGCTCGGTCGTCGTCGCCTACAACGACCCGAACCTGGAAGCTGCCCTGGAGGCTGCCGGCCAGGACGCACTCGTGCTCGACGGCGACGCGATCGCCGACATCTTCCTGACCGAGATCACCACCTGGGACCACCCCGACATCGCCGCACTCAACCCGGACGTCGACCTGCCGTCGACCAACCTGATCCCGGTGCACCGCTCCGACGGTTCGGGCACCACCTACATCTTCGTCCGCTACCTCGCTGATGTGAACGAGCGGTGGAACGACGAGATCGGGTTCGGCTCCGAGGTCGACTGGCCCGCCGGCACCATCGGCGGCAACGGCAACGAAGGTGTCGCCGCCGAGGTCGCCCAGCAGCCGGGCGCGGTCGGCTACCTGTCCTACGCCTACGCCATCGAGAACGACATTCCGGTGACGGCGGTGATCAACGCCGACGGCAACGCGATCTACCCGACGCTCGAGTCGATCAGTGCCGGTCCGGCGTCGATCATCGACACGATCCCCGACGACTTCCGCTACGACGTGCTCGGTGTCGGCGCGGACGGCTTCCCGATCGTGGGTACCCACTGGATCCTCGCCTGGGAGTGCGGTTACGACGACGCGACCGCTGAGTCCCTGAAGGCGTTCTTCAGCTGGGCGGTGACCGAAGGCGACGACCTCGCACGCGACCTGTTGTACTCGCCGGTCACCGGCGCGTTCGAAGAGCGGGTGCTTGGTGAGATCGAGCGGATCAACAGCGCCAACTGAACCGCACGACGTGGGTCGTCCGGACGCGACGCGTCCCGGGCGGCCCACGCCCGTGGTCCAACGGCACCCATCCGTGCTCCACCACCCACGGCCCCACCTCCACCTCAGCCCATCGACTGACTGGGCCGCCGCTGGCCCTCGAGGAGGAAGCGACACGTGTCCGCTCCCACACTGACCGAATCCACCCCTCCGAGCCTGCGCGGCACCGGCCGCGGCAGGCTCGGTGACCCCGCATTCCAGATGTTCATGCTCGTCGCGGCCACCACGGTGCTCGCGGTGCTCGCCGCGATGATCATCCGCACCTCGATCGAAGCGTGGCCGGTGTTCGCCAAGGAAGGCATCATCGGCTTCGTCACCGGCCAGCAGTGGAGTGTCGGAACCTCACGGTCCGAGGTGACCGGCACCTACGGCGCCTGGCCGTTCATCTACGGCACACTGAAGATCTCCTTCATCGCGCTGATCGTGGCGGTGCCCCTGTCGGTGGGGATCGCGCTGTTCACCAACGACATCGCGCCCGCCTGGCTCAAGCGCCCACTGACCTACACCGTCGACACGCTGGCCATGGTGCCGAGTGTCGTTTACGCGCTGGTAGGCATGTACTTCTTCCGGCTCCACTTCTGGGGGCCCGCTGGCGAGTTCATCGCCGCCAGCCCGTTGGGCAACCTCGGGTTCTTCTCGGCACCGGTGCTGTTGTCGAGCTACTGGTCGGCCGCGAACGTGCTGATCCTGATGATCATCCCGTTCATCACCGCGATCTGTCGTGAATCGTTCGCTCAGGTCCCCCAGGCCGACCGCGACGCCGCCTACGCGCTCGGTGCCACCCGCTGGGAGGTGCTGAGCAAGATCGTCGTCCCGTCGAGCTTCTCCGGCATCGTCGGCGGCTCGATGCTGGGGCTGGGCCGGGCGCTGGGCGAAACCCTAGCAGTGGCGGTGCTGATCGGCTCGAGCCAGCGCTGGGCACCACGACTGTTCTTCGGCGGCGACTCGATGACCTCGGTCATCGCCAACACCTTCCAGGACGCCCATCCCGAAGCGATCTGGGCCCTGCTCGCCATCGGCGTGACCCTGTTCTTCATCACCATGGCCGTCAACGTGATCGCACGCCTCATCGTCGCGCGTGTCGGCCGGATCACCGGGGAGGTCGCACTGTGACCACCGACACCGCCCTGCACACCGACCCGCCGGGGCTGCGCACACCAACCCCGAACGCAATCCGGCGACGGTTCGTCGAACGCGCCATGACCACCGCGCTGCTCGGCACCGTCATCGCAGCCGTCCTGCCGCTGGCACTGCTGCTCTGGCAGCTCCTCATCAACGGCCTGCCCGCACTCGGCATCGAGTTCTTCACCCAGATCGAGCCCCTGTCGTACCGCGACCGCGGCGGCGGTTACCTGCACGGCATCGTCGGCACGCTCTACATGACCGGCATCGCCACGCTGGTGAGCGTGCCTGTGGGCGTCAGCGCCGCCCTGTACCTGACCGAGAACCCCAAGCATCGCTACGCCTACGTCGTGCGCTTCTTCACCGACGTGATGACCGGCGTGCCGTCGGTGTTCGTCGGCCTGGCGATCTACGCGCTGCTCGTCTCGGGTAGCGGCGGGCTCGGCATCGGGTTCAGCACGCTGGCCGGCGCGATGGCGCTCGCGGTGATCATGCTGCCGATCGTGGTGCGCTCCACCGAGGAGATGCTGAAGATGGTCCCCGGCGACCTGAAGGCCGGCGCCTACGCGCTGGGGGCACGCCGGTGGCAGACCGCGCTTCGTGTGACCATTCCCGCCGCCGGTCCGGGCATCACCACCGGATGCATCCTCGCGGTCGCCCGGGGAGCCGGTGAGACCGCACCGCTGATCCTCACGGCACTGGGCGCACGCCGGGTCATCACCTCCCTGACCGGCGCTCCGCAGGCTGACATCGGCCTGCTCATGCTCGACGGGTTCCGCCAGCCGTTCGAGGCTGGCATCGAACGCGCCTGGGCCGGCGGGCTCACGCTGGTGGGAATCGTGCTGATCATGTCGATCGCCGCCCGGCTCATCGCTCGACGCAGCCAGATCACACGGTGACGCCGACCGCCGACGCCATTCGGCGCGTCACGGCCGGCACGGAGGAGGTGGGCGATGGCGAGGACCCGGGCGCGTCGTCGGCGTGAGCCGACTCGCCGGCCCCTCCCCCTCCCTATCATCGGAGGGTTCGCGCTCCCAGGTGCCGGTATGAACCGAAACGTCGATCCGCTCGAGTGGCTCGAAGCCGAGCTCGCGGCTCCGGGCGGATCCCGGGTGGCGTTCCACGAACAGCTCGAAGCGTGCCGCACCAAGCTGATCGAGCTCGCCACCGACGTCGGCGAGCGCATCGTTCCGGTCACCGAAGCGTTCCTGGACGCCGACGTGGCCGCCGCCGAGGAGCATCGCACCATCCACCGTGTCGTGGCACGCCAGTGCGTTTCCCTCGAGGACGCCTGCTTTCTGATGCTCGCCCGCCAGGCGCCGGTCGGCGGTGACCTTCGCACCATCATCGCGATGATCCGCAGCGTGCCGCCGGTCGAGCGCGGCGCGAGCCTGGTGCGCCACATCGCCCGGACCCTGACCTGGGTGCACCCGCCGGCGATGCCCGAAGGACTGCGCGACACGCTGCGCGAGCTCGCAGCCGAATCGGCTCAGGTGTTCACCGGGGCGGTCGAGGCGTGGCGCACCATGGACGGACTCGCTGCCGTCGAACTGCAGCGCACCGATGACGAGGTGGACCTCCTCCACAAGCTGCTGCTCACCGAGCTGTACACGGGCGGTCAGTCCACCGAGGAATCCGTCAGCCTGGCGCTGATCGCGCGATACTTCGAGCGGATGGCCGACCACGGCGTGGAGATGGCCCGGCAGGTGGCCTACGCGGTGACGGGCCAGCGCGCCCCGGACGAGTCCGACGACTGACCGCACCACCTGCCTGTGGGTGCTTGCGCTTCGGTGGCCTGACCCCGTGCACGCCTCCGGCGGGAGGGAACGACGATCGAGGCCGCGCTCGCACTGGTCGTGATCCTGGCGTTCGCGCTCGTCAACGGCGTCAACGACGGCGGCACGATCGTGGCGACCGGCCTCAGGGCCTCGCGCCGGTACGCGTGGACCCGCGTGGTGGTGCTGGTGGTCCTCCTCGGCGCGACGCCTCTGGTCACCACCACCGTCGCGCGCACGCTCGCCGAACGCCTGGTGATGTTCGAAGGAGAGATCGGAACCACCGCCGTGCTCGTCGCCGTCGGCGCCTGCCTCGCGGTGGTGTGGGTGCTGAGCTCCGCCGG
>JBJHDB010000124.1:0-4806 GCA_050486325.1 Nitriliruptoraceae bacterium
GACCGTGGTCGCGCACACCGGAGGTGATGGGAACCGTGTGCACGGTGCGTTGCCGACCGTCGAGTCGTACCGTCGACGCCGCATGGTCTTCGAGCAGCCGATCGACCTCGACGTCGGCGAGGTCGTCCAGGCCGGCGGCTGCCAGCAGTGCGCCGTCGACGCCCCGAATGATCGCCGGTGCGCCGATGAGCGCCGCCAGGTCGCGCGCGATCGCATCCAGGCCCTGTCCCTGCAGTACCAGCTTCAGGAACGCGTGGTGGATGCGCTCGGAACGTGCCAGCCGTTCGGCCTGTTCGTGGAGGATCCCCGTCAGCACTTCGTTGATGATCTCGTCGAATCCGAGCTGTTCGGGCAGGCTGATCACCGGGAATCCGCAGTGGTCGGCGACCTCGAGCGCCTCACTGGGAAGCTCGTCCAGATAGCGGCCCAGCTTGATGGCCATGCCCGACAGTCCGGCCGTGTCCAGGTCCCGGATCAGCTGTGGCAGCCGCTCCGGGTTGTCTCGCACCGGGTATGCGGTGGTCAGCAGCAGCTCACGTGGCTTGACCCACTGCTGGATGTCGGGGACCTCCATGACGTTGAGACGTTCGACGGGACGGTCCAGTCCGCGCTTGCCTGCCAGCAGCTTGGCCTCGGCCAGCACAGGGCTCGCCAGGACGGCCCGAAGCGGCCGTGATCCGCTGACGCGCGGAGCTGCGGCGGGGCTCTCGTCGATGGTCACGGTTCCGGTCGCAGTCGCCATACGGGAAGCTCTTGTCAATGAACGCTAATCGGAGGACTGATCTCTCGTCGAGTTTCGCCATGGAGGAGGCTGCCTGTCGCCGACTAGCGTTCGGCCGACGCCATGGCGCGCCGGATGCCGAACACGTGGGGCGAAGTTCGTGGCGTGCCTGCCGAGCGGTCCGCCGAGGTGCCGATGCCTTTCGAGGTGCGCAAGGTCGAGATCACCAGCGTTACGGACGCCTCCGGTCTGGCCGCGCTGATCGATGACGGCGTATTCGCCGCCGACGACGTCGTTGCGGTCATCGGCAAGACCGAGGGCAACGGTGGGGTCAACGACTTCACCCGGATCCTCGCTGATCAGGCGTTCCGGGGGGTGCTTGCCGAGCGGGGGACGCGCGATGCCGACGCGATCGCCGACATCCCGATGGCATGGTCCGGCGGCTGTGACGGGGTGATCACCCCGCATGCGACGGTGTTCGCCCGGGTGCCCGACAGTGCCGGCGTGGCGAGCGACGACAAACGGTTGACCGTTGGTGTCGCGATGTCCGACGTGCTGCTGCCCGAGGACATCGGCCGGCCCGCGATGGTCACCAAGGTCGCCGACGGGGTGCGTGCCGCGATGGCCGAGGCGGGGATCACCGACGTCGCCGACGTGCACTACGTCCAGACCAAGACCCCCCTGCTGGTCCAGGAGACCATCGCGGATGCGCATGCGCGCGGCCAGACGGTCTACACCGAGGACACCCTCTACTCGATGGACATCTCGAACGGCACCACGGCGCTCGGGATCGCGCTGGCGCTGGGGGAGATCGCCGAGGTGCCGGCACCCGAGCAGATCGGCCACGATCACCACCTGTACTCCTCAGTGGCCTCCTGCTCGTCGGGGGTGGAGCTCGATCGGGCACAGATCGTGGTCGTGGGCAACGCCGCCGGGGCGGGCGGCCGCTACCGCGTCGGGCACAGCGAGATGGCTGACGCCCTCGACCAGGACGGGATCTGGGCGGCGATCCGCAGTGCGGGCCTGGCGCTGGGTGACCGGCCGCACCACACCGATCTCGGTGACCGGCTCGTCAACGTCTTTCTGAAGTGTGAAGCGGATCCGCGCGGGGTACTGCGTGGCCGACGGCAGCTGTCGCTGGACGACTCCGACGTGCATCACCATCGCCAGATCAAGGGTGCGGTGGGTGGTGTCACGGCGGCGACCGTCGGTGATCCTGCCGTGTTCGTCTCGGTTGCCGCGCTGCACCAGGGACCGCTCGGAGGCGGTCCCGTGGCGGCGATCGTTCGGGTGGACTGACGTGCCGGGTGCTCGCCTGGGGACCTGGCCGATGGGACACTGTCCGTCGGGCGCCGGTAGGGAGCCGGCCTCGGTGAAATCCCTCTGGAGGTGGAGCGAGTCATGAGTGCGACCCAGTCCGGGCAGATCGAGCTGAACTACGGGCTCGACGACGTCCCGAAGCCGTTCCCGAAGGCACTCGGCCTCGGGCTCCAGCACGTGCTGACCATGTTCGGTGCGACCATCCTCGTACCGTTCCTGGTAGGCCCGGCGCTGGGGTTCGGTGCCGCCGAAATCGCGATCCTGATCAGCTCGGTGTTCATCTGTTCGGGCATCGCCACCGTGTTGCAGGTGACGATCGGTACACGATTGCCGATCGTGCAGGGCGTGTCGTTCGCGTTCCTGGCGCCGTTTTTCGCGATCGCGGCGACCTACCAGGGCGCCGACGGCATGCGCTACATCGCCGGGATGATCATCTCGGGCGCCCTGATCCAGCTGATCATCGGCTACGGCGGCCTGATGGGCTTCCTGCGCCGCTTCATCACCCCGATCACGATCGGCCCGGTGATCGCGCTGATCGGTCTGTCGCTGTTCGGCGCCGCTGCCGACACGGCGTCGTCGAACTGGCCGCTGTCCATCCTGACCCTGGTGCTGATCTTCGTGTTCTCGCTGATCCTGGCGCCGAAGGTCCGGATGTTCTCGCTGTTCCCGATTCTGCTCGCGATCATCGGGGCCTACGTCGTCGCATTGGTGCTGACCTGGGCCGGACCTGCCCAAGGCACCGCGGCGGAGGTGTCGTTCGCCGGGCTCGGCAACTCGCCGTGGATTCGCGGGGTCGAGGTCGGAGGTGGCGGCATCATCTTCCCGTGGGGAACGCCGCTGTTCGACTTCACGTTCATCATCGCGATCCTGGCGGCGTACCTGGCGTCCACCATCGAGTCGTTCGGTGACTACCACGCGATTTCGAGGATCGCCGGTGCTGGTGACCCGGATGCCAAGACGATCAACCGCGGCATCGGCGCCGAGGGGATCGGCTGCGCGCTCACCGGCGTGTTCGGCGGGTTCGCGTCGACCTCGTACTCGGAGAACATCGGCCTGGTCGGCCTGACGAAGGTCGCCAGCCGGTTCGTGGTGATACTCGGCGCGATCTCGCTGGTCGTGCTCGGACTCGTTGCCAAGGTCGGTGCGATCGTCGCGACCATCCCGGTTCCGGTGGTCGGCGGCGTGTACTTCGCCGTGTTCGGCCTGATCGCCGCGGTCGGGCTGTCGAACCTGCGCCGTGCCGACATGGACTCGCAGCGCAACCTGATGATCGTCGGGTTCGTGCTGTTCGCCGGATTCGTCATCCCCAACTACTTCGCTTCGGAAGCCGGCCAGGAGTTCAGCTTCTTCGGCATCGGTTGGCTGACGACGTTCATCGCCTCGATCGGTTCATCGGCGATCGGCACCGCGGCGGTGCTCGGGCTGTTGCTCGACAACATCATCCCGGGAACCGACGAGGAGCGCGGGATCGGCGCCTACGACGTGGTCGTCGACCCGAGCATCCTGCCCGGTGGTCGGCCGGTGAGTAAGGACGGCTGACCGACAACGGAGACGGGTGGGTGCACGGATCGTCGTGCACCCACCCGTCTCGTCGACCGATGTTGGCCGGGCGAAGGGTGGTCGACAGGAGCAGGCGGTGGTGGGACGACCGACCGTGATCGCGCTCGGCGGGAACGCGATCTCGCCGGCCGACGGTGCGGGAACAGCGGCCGAACAGACCGCGAACATCACCCGCACGATGCGGCAGGTCGCCGTGTTCGTGGCGACCGTCGGTGATCCGGTCGTACTGACACACGGCAACGGCCCGCAGGTCGGCAACATTCTGATCAAGAACGAGCGTGCACGTGACGTCGTCCCGCCCGTGCCGCTCGACTGGTGCGTGGCGCAGACACAGGCCACGATCGGATTCGCCATCGCCTGCGCGCTCGAGCATGCATTGACGAGCCGCGGGATGCACCTTCCGGTCGTGCCAGTCGTCAGCCGGGTGCGTGTCGACGCTGACGACCCCGCCTGGCAGCATCCGTCCAAGCCCATCGGCCCGTGGCTGGGCGAGATCCCTCCGGCCGAACTGGAGCGCCGCATGTCGGAAGGCCAGGTGTTCGTCTCAGACGCGAAGCGGGGCCACCGCCGGCTCGTTCCCTCGCCGGAGCCGCGCGAATGTCTCGATCTGGCCGCGATCCGTCTGCTGCTCGGCCACGACGCGATCGTGGTGGCCAACGGCGGAGGCGGGATCCCGGTCGTGGCCGGCGACGACGGCCAGCTGCACGGCGTCGAAGGCGTGATCGACAAGGACCTGGCGGCGGCCCTGCTCGCCGCCGAGTTGGACGCCTCGTTCCTGGCCATCCTGACCGACGTGCCCGGTGTCGCGGTCGGATTCGGTACCCCAACCGAGCGCTGGCTGGGACAGGTCACCGTTGCCGAGCTGCGCGAGTTGGCCGACGACGGCGTGTTCGGCACCGGTTCGATGGCGCCGAAGGTCGACGCGGCCTGCAGGTTCGTCGAGCACACCGGCGCACGTGCCGTCATCGCCCGGCTCGACGACCTCACGGCGGCACTGGCTGGGCAGGCCGGCACGGTGGTCGCCGCATGAGCCATCCCGCAGGTCCCGGAACGATCATGGCCAATAGCACCAAACGCACGGCGGTGGGAGCGGCCAGTGACGTCATCCGCTGTGTGTTTGTCGCGGCAAGTGACGCCACGGCTGACCTGATGCATGGGCCGCGTCGGCTCGTCCGTGTCGTGGCTTCGTCGCGTCGCGCGGTCTA
>JBJHDB010000125.1:0-4731 GCA_050486325.1 Nitriliruptoraceae bacterium
TGTCGGTGAACGCTCCGCAGTGTGCCAGGACGTTGAACGCGATCGCGCGCGAGAACACCTTGGGGTCGGTCTGCGCCTCGACTTCGGCGCCGGAACCGACGAGCCGCTCCGGTGTCGCCAGCATGGCGGTCGCCTGGGCGACGAGCTCGTCGATACCGGACATTCCGGCGCCACCGACGGCCTGGTAGCTGCTGGCCACGATGCCGGTGAGTCCGAACAGGTCGTGCAACGGCTTGACGGCGACCATGAGCACCATGGTGGTGCAGTTCGGGTTGGCGACGATTCCCTTGGGTCGGTCCGCGCTGGCCTGCGGGTTGACCTCGCTGACGACCAGCGGCACCTGCGGATCCATGCGGAACGCCGAGGAGTTGTCGACGACGACCGCGCCCGCCTCGACCGCGACCTCTGCCCACTGACGTGAACGTTCCGCGCCGGCGGAGAAGATCGCCACGTCGACGCCGGCGAAAGCGTCGGCGTCGACCTCGCGAACGGTCACCTCGCCCTCGCCCCATCCGACCCGCTTGCCGGCCGAACGAGCCGACGCGAGCAGGACGGGTTCGCCGTCGATGGGAAATCGCCGCGACACGAGCGTGTCGCGCAGTTGACGCCCGACGGCGCCGGTCGCACCCAGCACGGCCACACGTGCCATCAGTCGTCCTCCTGGATCGACTGGTCGTCGCCCAGGCCGAACGCGGCGTGGACCGCCTGCACCGCAGTCTCGACCTGATCGCCGGCGACAACGACGGAGACCCGGATGGTCGAGGTGGAGATCATCTCGATGTTGACCCCGGCAGCCGACAACGACGCGAACATCTTGGCGGCGACACCGGGGTGCGTCTTCATCCCGGCACCGATCAGCGACACTTTCGCGATCTCTTCGTCGATGGTCACGCCGGCGGCGCCGATCTCGACACCGAGCGGTTCGAGCACCGCGCGGGCCTTCGCGGTCTCCTCTCGCGGCAGGGTGAACGAGATGTCGGTGCGCCCGTCGGCGGCCACGTTCTGCACGATCATGTCGACGTTGATGTGGTCCTCTGCGAGCGCGGTGAACACCTTCGAGGCGATCCCGGGCCGGTCCGGTACCGCACGCACGGTCACCTTGGCCTCCGAGGTGTCATGAGCGACACCCGAGATGATGGCGTCCTCCACCTTGTCCTCCTCCGGGCCGACCCAGGTTCCCTCGGTGTAGCTGAACGACGAGCGTACGTGGATGCGCACGCCGTGATTTCGACCGAATTCGACCGAACGGACCTGGAGCACCTTGGCCCCTTGCGCGGCCAGCTCGAGCATCTCTTCGTACGAGACGTAGTCGAGCTTGTGTGCCGCCGGGACGATGCGGGGATCGGCCGTGTACACGCCGTCGACGTCGGTGTAGATCTCGCAGACATCGGCGCCGAGCGCGGCCGCGAGCGCAACCGCAGTCGTGTCGGAACCCCCACGTCCGAGGGTCGTGATGTCCTTGGTGTCCTGACTGACCCCCTGGAACCCCGCGACGATCACGACGTTGCCGTCATCGAGGGCCTGCCGTACCCGTCCCGGCGTGATGTCGACGATCCGAGCATGCCCATGGACCGCGTCGGTGATTATCCCGGCCTGTGAACCGGTGAACGACTTCGCGGGGACGTCACGATCGGCCAACGCCATCGCCAACAGCGACATCGAGATGCGCTCGCCCGCGGTGAGCAGGATGTCGAGCTCGCGTTCGGCTGGCTGCGTCGAGATCCTGCGCGCCATGGACACCAGCTCGTCGGTGGTCGATCCCATCGCCGAAACCACCACGACCGTGCGGGTCCCGGCACGGTGCGTCCGGGCGATGCGGTCGGCGACGCGCTTCATGCGATCGACGTCGCCGACAGAGGTTCCGCCGTACTTCTGGACGACGATCGACTCGGTTGCGACGGAGCCCGGGGCGGTCACGAGACGTCCATGCGCCCGGCGAACGCGCGACCGAGCGTCACCTCGTCGGCGTAGTCGAGGTCACCGCCGACCGGCAGCCCGCTCGCAAGCCTCGTGATGCGAACACCTCGGCTGGCCAGCAGGCGCGACAGGTAGGACGCCGTGGCCTCGCCCTCCACGTTGGGGTTGGTGGCGATGATCACCTCGGCGACGTCGTCCTGGTCGAGCCGTGAGACCAGCTCGGCGATGTGCAGTTCGTCCGGGCCGATCCCGTCGATCGGCGATATCGCCCCACCCAGCACGTGGTAGCGCCCGCGGTACTCACGGGTCCGTTCGATGGCCACGACGTCCCGTGCCTCCTCGACGACACACAACGTGCCGGGATCACGACGATCGTCGGCACAGATGCGGCAGCGCTCGTCCTCGCTGACGTTCCAACACACGGCGCAGAACCTGACGACTGCTTTCATCCGGGTGATCGACTCGGACAAGCGCCGGACGTCGGCTGGGTCTGCCTGCAGCAGATGGAACGCGATCCGCTGGGCCCCCTTCGGACCGATACCGGGGAGACGGCCCAACTCATCGATCACGTCCTGGACGGCACCTTCGTACACGCGGTTCCTCACCCGGCTGTGGCCACGTGCCGGGCAGGCTCACCGCCTACCGCGGTCGGTACTACCCGGTCTGATTCGCGAGCGTATCCGGGCGGGTCGGCGTCACCGCCCAACGCCTGCGGCGCAGGTTCCAGGTTCGGCGCCGGTCACCGCTCACCGCTGGCCGGCCGTTCGTCCACCAGTTCGGCGCCGAGCTGATCCGCCAGAAGTTCGCTGACGTCACCTGGCGAGGCGGCGTGGTGGCCCGACTCCGCCTCACGGACGTCGGACTCCTCGTCGGCCGGTTCGGACGGTGTGCGCGGCTCCGGGGCGTCGATCACCGGTGTTCGCGCGTCGGGCGGCGTGACGTCAGGGGGCTGGGGGCGGCGACGCTCGTCGTCGCCTTCGGTGACGATCTCGAGCCGGACCCGCAATCCGCAAGCGCGTTCGATTGCTCCGCACAGCATGTCGGCGAACTCGGCCTTGCCTGCGTTGACGGCATGGAACGACGCGTACCGGCGTCCGTAGCGCAAAGTGAGAATCCCTCGTCCCGCACGGGTCGGCTTTGCCGGCTCGAACAGTGCATGGCACCGCCGGGACTGCTGCTTTATCGCTTCGAGGATGCCGTCCCAGTGCGCCCGGATCGTGTCGAGATCGGTTCCCGACACACCGTCCGGCGACGGGGCCTCGGACGCCACCACGACCCCTGGCATGGTCGTGGCCTGGGCCGGTGCGGGTGCGGAAGGCTCCGCACCGTGGCTGTCCTCTGCCGGGGTTGGCGCGACGCCCACGTCGTCCGACGCAGGCCCGTCCTGGCCCGACGTTTCCTCGGATTCCTCGACCTCGATGTGTGCAGCAACCGCGTCCGACCCGGTTTCGGCCGGCGGCGAGACGGTCGTCGCCAGGCGGGCGAGGCTGATCTCCAACGGCAGCCGGGCACCGCCCTGACGCTGTTCCACGATGGTCTCACCGAGGACGGCGACGGCGTCGACGAGCCAGGGTTGAGAGGCGCGCGTGGCCTGCTCGGCCAGACGCCGGCGACGGTCATCGGGGGCGTCGATCAATTCGGGACGGCCCGGCGCGACGCGGCTGACGAGCACGTCGCGTGCATGTTGAGCGAGCTCGAGCGCGAATCGCCGCAGGTCGTGGCCGGTGTCGACCAGGTCCTGGACCCCGGTCAAGGCTGCGGCTACGTCGCCGTCCAGCAACGCCGCCATCGTCGCGAACACAGCCTCGGTCGGACTCGAACCGAGCAGTTGTTCGACCATATCGCGCGTCACATGGTCGCCAGCGAACGACAGCACCTGTTCGAGCACCGACAGGGTGTCGCGCACCGAACCGTCGCCGGCTCGCACCAACGGTGCGAATGCCGCGTCGTCGATCCGGAGGCCTTCGGCGTCGGCGATGCGTTGCAGCTGGAGCTTCATCGTCGACTCGTCGACGCGACGGAGATCCAGCCGCTGCACACGCGACATGATGGTCGGCAGGACCTTGTGCGGGTCGGTCGTCGCCATGGCGAACAACACGTGCTCCGGGGGCTCCTCGATGAGCTTGAGCAACGCGTTGAACGCGGCCGGGGAGGCCATGTGGACCTCGTCGAGGATGTAGACCTTGCGTCGGGCCCTAGCCGGAGCGAACAGCGCACGGTCACGCAGCTCACGGGCGTCGTCGACGCCGCCGTGCGATGCCATGTCGAGCTCGATGACGTCCATGGACGTCCCGCCGCTTATCTCGACGCAGAAACTGCACGTACCGCAGGGCGTCGCGGTCGGGCCATCGGCGCAGTTCACGGCCTTGGCGAGGATGCGTGCCGTCGAGGTCTTGCCGGTGCCACGAGGACCGGTGAACAGATAGGCGTGATGGAGACGGCCCTCTGTGATCGCGTTGGCCAGGGTGCGCGTGACGTGGTCCTGTCCGACGATCTCGTCGAATGTCGACGGCCGGTACCGCCGGTACAGCGAGACGTACGACACGGCCACCTCGATCACCACTCACCGACGGCAAGACGCCATTTCGAGAACCACCGGCCGAAACGCATCCGTCCAACCGGCGCCCGTTTGCCGTCGGACGGATGGAGAGCCGGACGGTGTGGTGGGGTGACGGGCGCCCGGTTCGGCACCCGTCCGAGAACGGCTTAGGGCTGCTGCCTCTCGGCCCTGACCCGGTTCACCGGGGGACGTCACCGGCGGACGCCCGTCACACCACCGAACCGCCGTGCGATAGGTACTCGACCCGACCCTAG
>JBJHDB010000126.1:0-4708 GCA_050486325.1 Nitriliruptoraceae bacterium
CCTCCGACAGACGCACCGTGCGCGGGATGACGGTGTCGTAGGCACGGTCGCCGAAGTACGCACGGACCTCGGCGACGACCTGTTCGGCCAGATTCGTGCGGCCGTCGAACATGGTCAGCACCACGCCACCGACATCCAGGTCAGCATTGAGGCTGTCGCCGACGAGCTGGATGGTGCGCATGAGCTGGCCGAGGCCTTCGAGTGCGTAGTACTCGCACTGGATTGGCACCAGAACCTCGTCCGCGGCCACCAGCGCGTTGATGGTCAGCAGCCCGAGCGACGGGGGGCAGTCCACGAAGATCGCGTCGAAGCCCTCCCGAACACCACCCAGTGCACGCGTCAGTCGGTGCTCCCGGGCAAGCTCGGGCACCAGTTCGACCTCGGCGCCAGCGAGCTCCAATGAACTGGGCAGAACGGCGAGGCCATCGATGTCGGTGGCCAGCAACGCGTCGTCGACCGCGCGTCCGTCGACCAGCACGTCGTAGATACTGGGTTGTCCGTCTTGGACGCGCAGGCCCAGCCCGGTGGTCGCATTGCCCTGCGGGTCGAGATCGACCACCAGGACACGCAAGCCCTGCGTGGCGAGCGCCGCTGCGACCGACACGGTTGTCGTGGTCTTGCCGACGCCGCCCTTCTGGTTGGTCACGGCGACAACGACGCCGCCGTCTGCCCGCGCTCGACGACGCGGCCGGGCGACCATCGGCGTCGGATCCGGAACGACACCCAGGGCAGCGTTATCCGGATGCTGCCGGAACTCCGGGCCGTCTCCGGGCGGGTCGCCGGTCACCATGTGCCTCGTGCTCCTCTCCCCCGAGCCCCGTCGTCCCGAGCCCCGCCGTCCCACGCCCCGTCGTGCGATCGATCCTATCCGCCGGCGTCAACCCCGATTCCGACGGTGTTGGCATCATCCGATCAGGTCGGTCGACCAACAACCACCACGGCCGGGACGGGTGAGTTCCCGACCACCGGCGCCGGCGACTGGCCCCGGCCGGCTTGGTCCTCCGGCGTGGACAGGACCTGCGCGCGGAGCCTCGCAAGTACGGGCAACGCCTCCGCGAGCTCCTCCGGCCACCGCTGGCCTTTGATCGCGTGCAACGCACCGCCTGGTCGGAGGAACGGGTAGGCGAGCCCGACGAGACGAACCAAGGGCGCGACCGCGCGTGCGGTAACCACGTCGAAGCTCCCACCGAGCTCGGTGCGAGCCAGCGACTCCGCGCGGCCGTGGTGGACGACTGCGGCGATGCCGAGCGCATCGGCGGTTTCGCGGAGGAACTGCGCCTTCTTCCCCGTCGCCTCCAGAAGATGGGTGTCGAGCTCCGGTCGAACGACGGCAACCACGAGGCCGGGAAGTCCCCCACCGGATCCCAGGTCGAGCAGGCGGTACGAGCCCTTCGGTAGGAGCTCGGCGAATGCCTGGCACTCGGGCAGGTGTCGGATGCGTAGTTCCGCTCGCGCTCGTGCCGACACGAGGTTGTGCGGCGATGCCTCGATGCGATCAGCAAGCTTCGCGAGGATCGCCGACTTCTCCATCCGACCCTCCGCGCGTTCCTGCCGACCTGGTCCGCAAGGTGCATCGTACGGGCCGGAGGCGTGTGTGTTCCACGTGGAACGCTCGGTGCGCCGGTCAGTGTGTTACGACATGGTCCGGCCGCAACCATGCCCTGAGAACGGCGATGGCCCGGGCGAACCCGGGCCATCGATGTCGTGAGGAAGCGGGTCAGTCGTCGGCTGGCTCGATCACGACCCGGCGCGCGGGCTCGCGCCCGTGGCTCCGGCTCTGCACGCCGGCGACGCCTGCGGCGAACTGGTGGATCGCCTTTCGTTCGAAGACGTCCATCGGCTCGAGTTTCACGGCCTCGCCCGTCTCAGCCACCTGATCCACCGCCTCGCGTGCCTTCTCCATCAGCTTCTCGAGCCGTCGCGCCCGATATCCCTCGGCGTCGATCTGCACCCGGCAGCGCCGCTGGAACTGCCGCTGGAGGGCACACCGCAACAACTCCTGCACTGCATCGAGGGTCTGGCCCCGGCGACCGATCAGCGTGCCGTTGCCCATCTCGGCAATCTCGACCTCGGCATGGTCCTCCAGCACGCGAATGCGCAAGTCGCCCGGCAGGTCGAACGCATCGAGCAGGCCCTCGAGAAAGTCCGCTGCAGCGTCGGCCTCAGCATCGAGTTCCTCGGGGGTGACCTCATCATCCTCTTTGACATCCGCCGGGGGAGCGCTCACCCGTTCCGCAGCTGCGTGGGTCGGTGGTTCGACTTCGGCTGATGCATCGTCCTGGGCCGGGGTGTCATCATCGACGTCGAGCTCCGGGGCCGGCGCCCGATCGAGCCGGAGTTTCACGTGGAACGTGCCGGTCAGATCGGCGAGGCCGGGTGCGTCGACGCGGGCAGTGACGTCGGTCGGTGACACACCGATGAGTTCGGCGACGGCCGCGCGTAGTGCCGCTTCGACGTCCTGGCCCTCAGCGTGATGGCGATCGGGCATGGTCAGTACTCCATTCTCGTTCAGGATCCGTCTTTACGACGGCGTGTCGGAAGATGGTCACTCTTGGCAGGCCGGCTCGATTCAGGCGATGGCCCCGGTTCCGCGCCCGAACCGGAGTTCCGGCCGATGCTGCCTGCGGAGCCAGAACCAGGCTTGCTGTCCTTGGGCTCGTCCGCCGGTTTCCCCGCCTTACCTGACTTGCCGGACTTGCCGGACTTGCCGGAGGTACCCGCATCGTCGGGAGCTTCAGCCTTGCCGGACGACGCCGAGGCGTTTCGGGACCCACCATTCTCCGAAGCTGCGGGCTTCTTGCCCTGTCCCGAGGAGGCACCCGGGGAGAGGCGACGCGGAGCCGGATCCGCATCTTCCGCCCCAGCAGCTGGCTTTCCCGTCTCCTCCGCGGACTGCGTGACCTCACGAAGAATGATCGCCTGCTGCGCGACCTGCCAGAAGTTGGTCGTCACCCAGTACAGGAGGATGCCGAGGGGAAACTGGAGCGAAATCACGGCAAGGAACACTGGCATCACATACAGGAGGATCTTCTGCTGCTGCGCCATCGGATTCGCAGCCTGGGTCGCCGCATTCTTCGCCATCATCTGCTTCTGCGTCCAGAAGAGCGTCCCCGACATGAGGATTATGAGCAGCCAGCCCGGCCACCCCGACTGGTTGACGTTGACCTCGAGGCCGCCGTCGGCGACCGAAGTAATGAAGTAGAACGGCTGACCAACAAGCTCGTCCATCCACCGCAGTGTCCAGAACAGGGCGATGAACACCGGGGCTTGCGCGAGCAACGGCAGGCAGCTCGCCGCAGGGTTTGCGCCCTCCCGGCGGTACAACGCCATCATCTCTTCGTTGAGCTTCGTGCGTCGTGAGCGGTACAGCTCCGGATCCTTGCGCATCAACTCACGGTCGACCTTGTACTTCTTCTGCAGTTCCTTCATCTGCGGCTGAATCGCCTGCATCGCCCGCATGGAGCGCGTCTGCTTGATCGCCAGCGGGAGCAACAAGACCCGAACCACGATGGTCAGGCCAATGATGGCCCATCCCCAGCTGTGGATCCCGAAGAACGGTTCCATGATGTCGTGTAGAAACGTCAGAATCGCTTCGAACACGCCGATGACGCTGTCGCGCAGATTGGTCACGATGCTCGTCTCCTGGATGATTCACGGGGAGGGACGTGATCCACGCCACCGGGATTCCACGGATGACACCGGCTGAGCCGCCGAAAGGCCAGCCAGGACCCGCGCAGCGCACCGTGGACACGCAACGCTTCGAGGGCGTACCCCGAGCAGGAAGGGTGGAACCGGCAGCGCGGGGATCGCACCAGCGCGGTCCACTGGTAGGCGCGCACCGCGCCGATCGCCAGAAGTGCCAGTGGTGATCGTCCCGTCATGAACGTCGCTTGCCACGCGATTGCGGCCGATTCAGCAGCTCGACGAGCTCATTCTCGACCGCGTCCAGATTGCTGTCCGCGCACGCCGCACGGGCAACAAGGACCACATCGAACCCGGCGGGCCACGAAATGCGTCGGGCTGCTTCGCGCAAGAGGCGCTTGGCCCGATTTCGTTGCACGGCGCCGCCGACACGCCGCGAGGCGACGACAGCCAACCGGGCCGGTCCGTCCTCGGCGCGGCGGCGCAGGTGAAGTCCCGCGAGGTGCCCGCCGTATTGCTGGCGGCCTTTGAGCACCGCCACGACCTCACGGGTGTCCCGCAACCGGTCGATCTGGATCGTCGACACGGATCAGGCCGCTAGCGTCGACCGTCCGCGGCGGCGACGGTTCTTGACGATGCGGCGACCAGCTCGCGTACGCATGCGTGCACGAAAACCGTGTTTGCGCGCACGTCGGCGGTTGTTCGGCTGAAAAGTGCGTTTCACGACGTCTTCCCCTGGTTCTGTGGTACCCGGACCGGGGAGCCACGGGCACGCCACGACACGGCGTGTGGGTGACCTTCCCCTCGTGTCCCCGCGTATCCCACCAACGTGTGGGGGAGTGACTGGAACGTGCGGGATGTCCGGCCCCACGGCCGAACGGGTGCCGGACAGCTATGCCGGACGAGTCGGGAGGCGAATCCTACCCGTCCGAGCGGCCCGAGGGCAACCGGACCGCCGGACACCACACCCCGATCGGCGCCCGCCGGACCAATTGTGGAAAACACCTTGCGCCGTGGTCGACCCCGGGTGTAACGTCCCCGACGTCCGCATCGACCTTCCGAGCGT
>JBJHDB010000127.1:0-4617 GCA_050486325.1 Nitriliruptoraceae bacterium
GATCGGCGCATCGCCCTCCGTACTGCACGCGGCGAACAACAGGCCACCGACGACTCCCATGGCGATCAGCCGCAGCGGTGTTCGAGTGAATCGTCTGACGTGCGTACCCATGGCAAGCCTCCCGAAGACCCTTGTTCGACCATAGGTACGCACGATCGTCGGGACCATGGGCCTCGGACCCGTTCGGTAAGGCCCCACGGCCTTGTGCCCAGCGGAGTCGCCTCGACGGTGCCGATCTCGCCACCTAGTGTTCACCTAGGCGCGGGGGTGCTCATGGCATCGCGAGGTTTCGAAGAACTCGTACGTGCCACATGGTTCGACGCCTTGCGCAGCCGTCAAGCGCTTCACGGCGAGGTGCTGTCTGTTGAGGTTGCTCGCGCACCGATCGTCATCGATGGCGCACGCATCGTCCCGTTCTCGCACGCAAGCGGCATCCACCGTCCTCGCCAACTCGGCGCAGCGCTGGGAATCACCACGTCACCACCGAAGGCGGCGAGCCCGCCCCCGTACGATGATCGTTTCGATTCCGACGGGTTGTTCCGCTACCACTACCGCACCCCAAGCACGCCCACCGCACGCGCCCGATCACAAGCTGACGCGGACAACGAGGCGGTCCGGGAAGCTCAGCGTCATTCTCTGCCGCTCGTGTACTGGTTCGGCGTGGTTCCGGGCCGATACCGGCCGTTCTACCCCGTCTATGTCGTCGACGACGATCCGCGTGCGCAAGAGTTCAGCGTCGACCTCACTGAGCTCGGAGCACGACACCTCGACGATATCGCCACGGACGATCCATCGCGCCAGTACCGGGCAAGAATCGTCCAGTCCCGTATGCACCAGGCCCGGTTCCGCGAGGAGGTCCTGCGCGCATATCGGAGCTGCTGCGCCATCTGCGGCCTGCGCCAGATCGAGCTCGTGGAGGCAGCACACATCGTGGCCGACTCGGACGGCGGCAAACCAGTCGTGACCAACGGGCTCGGGTTGTGCAAGCTTCACCATGCGGCCTTCGACCGCCACATTGTCGGCATCCGCCCCGACCTTCGTGTCGTCGTTCGCAATGACGTCCTCTCGCAGTCCGACGGCCCCATGTTGCGTCACGGACTGCAGGAGTTCCACGGACAAACGTTGCGAAGTATCCCTGCTCGGCCCGCCCAACGGCCCGGCGAGGGCAACCTGGAGCAGCGTTGGAACTTGTTTCGCTCCGCGGGATGACCATGTCGTTCGCCGCGAAGGGCGCTACCGGCCGGACCCCACGAGCAGCGGCATTGGGCCATGCGGTGATTTCTTCGACCACTGGAAATCGGCCCGTTGGTGCGGTTGGCGACCCTACAACGGGAGCGTGATCTCGAAGCGTGCACCGAACGGTTGCAGGTTGTGTGCATCAACTTCGCCGTCATGGAGCCGGATGAGTTCGCGGGCGAGTGAGAGCCCCAGACCCGTGCCAGGCTTCGGGTCGTCGTGCCGATCCGGGCCTTGCACGAACGGCTCGAAGATGGCGTGGCGATAGCGCGGGTCGATGCCAGTTCCCTCGTCGTCGACCCGGACGACCCCTTCGCCACCTCGATGAAACGTCGACACGTGGACTCGTCCGTCGCTCGGGGTGTGACGCAACGCGTTGGCCACGAGGTTGATGATGGCCCGCTCGACTTTCGGCGCGTCGACCTCCGCGTCGACGGATTGCAGGTCCAGCACGACCCGGCGGCGGTCCTCCGGCCCGATCTCTTCCACGACGTTGCGCACAAGTGCGGCGAGATCGTTGGGCCGCCGGCTGGCGGTAACGAGGCCGTTGCTGAGTCGATCGACGTCGAGCAGGTCGGTGATGAGTGCACCCAGCCGGTCTGCGTTGATCGCCATCCGATCGAGAAGCTGTTCGCGCTGGTCGCCTGCCAGCCGGTCCGCACGATCGCGAAGGGTCTGGGCGAAGCCGACGATCGCTGACAGTGGCGTGCGCAGTTCGTGCGAGGTCGCACGGAGGAACGCCAGGCGGATCTGCTCGCTTCGTTCGAGTTCTTCGTTGCGTTCCGCTAGGGAGTGGGACAGCGCCTGCTCGTCGACGAGCGAGCGCTCGAGGCGGCGGATCAGGATCGCGCTCGACAGCGCCATAACGGCGTTGACGAAAAGGAAGTTGAGCATCACGACCAACCATTCCTGCCACCCGTCGAGGCCGGGGACCGCCAGGACGGGATCCGCGATGTCGGCGAGCCCGATCACGGTCAGCGTCACGGCATTGATGCCGAGCGCGATCAGTGCCGCCCGCATCCCGAGCAGCAGCGTCGCGAACACGGGGAACGCCAGGAGGTATACCTGACCGACCACACCGACCTGGATCGTGAAGAACACGCCGAGGGTGAAGGCCACCGTGAGAAGTACCACCGAACGGCGGTGGTAGCCGATATTGGGTCGGAACGTCACGATTCCGACGGCGGTGATCGCCAGAACGTCGATGACGATGATCGCGACCTCGCGCGCGAATATCGCGAAGCCGATGCCGGGTACCGCGACCACCACACCGAGCCAGAAGACGATGCGAAGCAGCTGGTCGAGAAGTTCGCTCCGCCAGGGCACCACCTGTTCGGGCACCCCGGTAGGCCCGCCCTCAGTCGACGCGTCGCCGGACAGGGTCGTCTCGCGGTGGCTCATCCGGGCATCGATCCCCCGCAGCTGGGACGGGACATCGTGCCGTCCTGCGACTCGGGCCGCTCATGGACGTGCGACCAGCGGCTCATGACGATGCCTTGGGGCTCACCCCGTGTTCGTCGTCCGCCCTGTGCACAGAATCAACGCTGCGCACAACTCTTGCTGGACTTCCCACCGCGACCACGTTGGCGGGCAGGTCGCGGGACACCACCGAACCCGCCCCGACCACCGTGTCGTGGCCGATCGCGACGCCGGGAAGCACGATGACACCGCCACCGAGCCAGACGTTGTCACCGATGGTGATGGGTTCGGCCGCTTCCCACTTGGCCCGGCGAGATTCGGGATCCACCGGGTGGGTCGGTGTCAGCAACTGCACGTTCGGCCCGATTTGGACGTCGTCACCGATGGTGATCGGGGCGACGTCGAGAGCGACCAGCCCGAAATTGGCGAAGCATCGGGCCCCGAGTCGGATCCGAGTGCCATAGTCGACGTACAGCGGCGGACGGATCTCGCTGCCCTCACCGACGAACCCGAGCAGCTGTTCGAGCAGCTGTCGCCGTCTCGGCCCGTCACGCGCAGCGGTGGTGTTGTACATCGCCAGCAGCTCTGCGGCCGTCGTGAGCTCTTCGGCAATCTCGGGGTCGTCAGCCAGATACCACTCACCGGCCAGCATCCGCTCCCGCATCGATTGGTTTCCGGGAGCCATGCCCCCGGAAGGTTCGGTCATCGGAGGCGGCTCGTCGGAGGGACCCATGCGACGATTCTAGGCCGTACCCACGTCGGTGGACCTTGCCGGGCGCCACCGCTCCGCCCGGCTGGGCGCATCCCCGTCCGCACGAAACGCACCGGCCATCGGTATCGCGATCGTCTACTGGGTGGCGAGCATCGTGTGGCTAGCCGCCGGACGGTCGGTTAGTGTCCATTGAAGTGGTGTACGGGGCGGGGTTGCTCGCATGAGCGTGACCGTCAACCGTGAGCCGAGTCTGCTCACCGAGCGGATGGACGCGCTCCGCTGCCGTCGGTCGACTCGTTTCCGGCGTTCTCCCGCTCGATGTAGCCCTTGAGGCTTACATCTGGCTG
Organism: Nitriliruptoraceae bacterium; assembly: GCA_050486325.1. Classification (GTDB taxonomy): domain Bacteria; phylum Actinomycetota; class Nitriliruptoria; order Nitriliruptorales; family Nitriliruptoraceae; genus JBJHDB01. The sequence continues at coordinate 3,715 of JBJHDB010000127.1, forward strand.
GCGCGGCGGAGGCGGCGGGATCCCCGGCTTGTGCTGCCGATCCTTCTCGACCATCGGTCATTCTTGGATCGCATCGATCACAATACCGGCTGCGAAGCATGCTGCAGCGACCGTGAGCGCCCGCATTGCCCATCCAAGCCGTCGTCCCTTGTAGCGAAGGACCCCACTGCCCTCATTGACAAATTCCTCCAGCGTGTCGAGCACGGTGAGCCGCGTGAAGCCTTCCTTCGCCCGGAGGTAACGGCGAAGCGGGCTGGGCTCGAGCACGGGGAACTGTCGGGGCTAGAACGCCGCGAGCGCACATACTGCGCTGGCACCTGCTGCACCGACACCGCCTACCCGGAACACCGTCGGAACGTCCGGTGCGAGGGTGATCAACAGGCCCGAGAACGCCAGCACGACACCGGCCTTCCCATCGAGCGAATCGAAGTGCGAGCTGCTTGTCGCGCTCGGACTGGACGAGCTCGAGCAGCAGATGAAGGGACGGCGATCGACCATGCGGCGACGCTACACAGCGGCAAACCCCCGCCGACGAACCAAGGCGGCCTTGTCGTGGAAATCACAACGGATGAGTGGACCTAATGCGACACTGCTCGAACCTTGATTGGGACGATCGCGGCATGCCTGCCTGTGACAGGATCGCCGGGGTCAGCGTGCCGAGGGCGTGAGATCATCCTGCCGCTTGAGTTGCTGCTCTATCTGTGAAACCCGCGACGGTGTGATCTGAAGGAGTTGCGCGACGTCCCGGACGGTCAGACCGGCCGATCGAAGCTCGGTCACCGCCTGTGGAGTGCCAAGCTTGGCCTGCTGACGAAGCACTGCAAGCTCACGGCGCAGTTCGATCAACTCGAGCGTCTGTCGAGATACCGGCTCGGCATCGAACTCTGGGATGACGTCTACTTC
>JBJHDB010000128.1:0-4581 GCA_050486325.1 Nitriliruptoraceae bacterium
TTCCTGTGCTCGCGCGCGGCCATACCTCGAATGCGGCGCAACGGTGGCGGCGCGATCGTCTCGGTGGCGTCGGTGGCCGCCTTCCAGGGCCTGCCCGGCCGTGGCCCCTACTCCGCGGCGAAGGCTGGCCTTCTGGGCCTGACCCGTTCGATGGCCGTGGAACTCGCAGGAGCCGGCATCCGCGTCAACGCCGTGGCCCCTGGCTTCACGCGCACGCCCCTGGTCGACCAGGCGCTGGAAGATGGGTCACTCACCGAGGACTGGATGACCGCACGTGTACCGATTGGACGTCTGGCAGACCCTGGCGAGATCGCGGCGACCATCGCCTTCCTTTCCGGACCGGCCGCCTCCTATATCACCGGCCAGTGCATCGTCGTCGACGGCGGCTGGTCGGTCCAGGGCGTGCCGGACCGTCCCGACTGGCTTTGACGGCTGCGGCACCGCACCGGGACACTCAGCAGATCAGCTCGGTTCGCTGCCGGTCATCGCCCGCCGAGGATTGTCGACGAGCAAGGTGTCGATGTCGGCTGCGTCGAATCCAGCCCGCGTCAGCTCAGGGACGAACTCGGTGAACAGATAGTCGTAGCCGGATCCGCCGTACGTCTTCAGATGGACCCGTAGGCAGACGTCCTGGGACAGCAGGATCCGGTCGAGATGTCCCGAATCGGCGAGTGTGCGGATGAATGCGATGCGTTGGTCGTGCTCATAGGTGTTCGATCGCCGGATCGTGTCGAACTCGACGTAGGCACCACGTTCAGCGAGTTCGCGGTGATATCCGGCGTCGGCCACCGTGTCACAGTGACCGATGATCACCCGGTGCGGCTCGACACCTTCGCTCTCGAGGATGTCGAGCTGCCGGATACCGACCGGCCAGCATGCGGCATGGGTAGTGATCGTGACACCGGTCTCGAGGTGAGCGCGAGCGGCCGCACGAAACGACCGTTCCTCGGCAGCGGATATCGTGTCCGCGTTGGAGGCGACCTCTCCGATGATGCCGGCCTTCACTCCGCTATCACCTACACCATGCACGATCTCACGGATCAAGACGGCCGCGATGGAATCGACCTCATGGGTGTCGAACCATCGACGGTCGAGGTACGGATGACGATAGAAGCCCGTACCCATCACCACATTCAAGCCCGTCCGTGCCGCGACGGTCACCAAAGCCTCGGGATCACGCCCTACACCGATCGGGGTGCAGTCGACGATGGTCCGAACCCCCGCTTCGACAGCCGGGGAGAGTTCGATGACTGCGAGTTCGGGATCGTTGAACACCCCGTTGCGGCCGAACTCTTCCCAGAGGCTCAGGAAGACGTGCTCGTGGCACAGGGTCGTGCCGAGCTCGTGTGGCTTCACCGGGCCCGTCACCGTCATGACCCTGTCGAGCTCGCGTGTCACGGTCACGGTGTCTCCGATCATGTTCGTGCTCGATGCTTCGTCTTGGCCCTCCGCCGGCGAACCATCGTGGTCCGGTTCGCCATGACTGCGGGTCACACCATTACCCAGCCGCCGTTGACATCGAGCGTCACACCGTTGATGAACGCAGCCGCGTCACCGGCAAGAAACGCGACGGCGGCAGCGACATCGTCGGGAGCGCCGAACCGGCGAGCCGGAATGCCTGCGGCGATCTGCTCGAACAGTTCAGGGTCCTTCTCACGCTGACGTGCCACCATCGGCGTGTCGATCGCTCCGGGTGCGACCGCGTTGACGGTGATCCCGTGAGGGCCGTAGTTGCGCGCCAGATTCTTGGTCATCGCGATCAGCCCAGCCTTGGTCATGGCGTAAACACAGGACTGTGAGACACCTCCTGTGCGTGCCCCAACGCTGGAAACATTGATCATCCGGCCCCATCCGGCATCAACCATCCCGGGTAGCACGAGCTGCGCGAGGAGGAATGGTGCTCGGAGGTTCACCGCGACGGTGCGGGCGAAATCGTCGGACTCGACCTCCATTACCGGCTTCTCGATCAGCACTGCGGCGTTGTTGACCAACGCCATCACCGGCGCAACTTCGGCCACAAGTTCGGACAGCGCCTGCTCGTCCTGCAGGTCGACCTTTCGGGCATCGAACGTCGCATCTGGCTGGGAGGCACGATCGAAGCCCACCACATGCCACCCACTACCGAGCATGGCTTCAGCGACCGCGCGTCCGATCCCCTGCGCTGATCCGGTGACGATTGCCGTACGTGTCATGTGTTGTGGCTCCAGGACGGATGTACCCGGACATGTCAGGCCGCGAGAGGCTGGAATAGCTCCACGGTGATGCCGTCGGGGTCTCGCAGATAGCAGACGCGAACACCCGCATTCGGGCCTTCATCGACCTCGACGGGACCCGGACTTACCGGACGAGCTCCAGCCGCCACCGCCTGCGCGTACGCCACGTCGATGTCGTCGACCGCAAGGCAGACGTGCACGTTGCCCGGATTCGCGGTCGCGTCGTCGTTTTCGCGCTTGTCGACGTTGCAGTACTCGAGAATCTCGAGCAACGTGCCCCCGGGCAGCTCGATGATGGCCGCGTCGAGCTCGACTCCCGGGTACCCGGTCACCGACGACAGGTACGCACCGTCGAGACGCCGTTGCCAGTCGGGTTCACGACCGACGAGCGACGACCAGAAGCGTGCCGACCGTTTCACGTCAGCGACCGAGATGCCGATGTGGTGCACGCCGAGAAACTTCACACCGCTGCCTTCGTATCCGGGCTGCCCGGTCGGTACGGCGCCGGCCGGTGCAGCAAGGCTCCCGCTCAGCCGATTCGATTCGACGGTCCGCCAGTTCAGTACATGAGGAAGCCGCCACTGACGTTGATGGTCGCACCCGATATGTATGAGGCGTGATCACTGGCCAGGAAGACGACCGTGCCCGCCAACTCTTCGGGCTGGGCTACGTAGCCGAGCGGGATCTGTGCCTTGAGCGCATCGAATGTCGCCTCGTCCAGATCGGTCATCAGCATCGGCGTCTCGACCAGTCCTGGCGAGACAGCGTTGACAGTGATCCGGTCCGGCCCGAACGTGCGCGCGAGACCGCGCGTGACCGACACGATGCCGCCCTTGGTCGCCGAGTATGCGACCGAACCACCGAAGCCGCCGGTCCACCAACCCTGCGAGGAGAACAGGATGATCCGACCGCCTTCGCCACCTTCGGCGATAGCGCGTCCAGCCTCCCGGCTCAGAAAGAATGCCGCTTTGAGGTTGACGTCGTTCTGGAAGTCCCAGTCGTCCTCGGTGACCTCGTCCAGGCTGCTGCGGCGACGGAGCACCGCGGCAAGGTTCGCCAGGACATGCAGGGAACCCAGACGCTCCCGTGCTAGTCGCACGATCTCAGGGTGCGCTGCGAGGTCGGTCAGATCGGCTGCGTGCGCATGGTGCCCGTCACCTTCGAGGCCTTCGATGACCTCGTCCACCGCATCCTGCTGCACGTCGACGGCCATCACCCGAGCACCCGCGATGGCAAACGCCTGTGCGACCGCACGCCCGATCCCGCCAGCGGCACCAGTGACGATGACGCCCTTGCCTTCGAGCCCCGCGCCGACACTCCACCTCACGGTCATCACCTCCCGACACACCTCTCTACCGACTCACCCTCGGTACGTATCGAGGCACTACAATTCGCATTGCGTGTTGGAAACGATACCAAGCACGTTCGTGCCTGACGACCGGAAGTGGTGCCATGCCGAGCGAGGACCGACCTGCGGCCGTGGTAACCGGAGCCGCGAGCGGCATCGGCAGGGCCGTTGCCGAACAGCTGCTTCGAGCCGGCGAACGGGTCATCGGGGTCGACCGTGACCGTGACGGCTTGGCCTCGCTCACCGACCACGGTGCAGAGGTGATCGTCGCCGACCTGACCACCGACGGCGGTCGGGAAGCCGTTGCGGCGGCTGCACCACGCGTCGCCAAGCTGGTGAACGCAGCGGGGATCATCCGCATGACCCCTCTCGACCAGGTCACATTGGATCTGTGGGATGAGCAGTTCCGCATCAACGCGCACTCCCTGTTCTTCCTGACTCAGCGACTGATGTCACAGCTGACGGATGGTGCCGCCGTGGTCAATCTGTCATCGACAGCGGGCAAGACGGGCACGACCGTCGAAGGCGCGGTCTATGCGGCCACCAAGGCGGCCGTGCTGTCGCTGACACGATCGCTGTCCGCCCACCTCGCCCCACGGGGGATCCGCGTCAATGCAGTCTGCCCGGGAATCATCGATACCCCGATGCAGAGGGACGTCATCGACGGCATCGCGGCCGCACGCGACACGACACCCGAAGCAATCGATCAGGCCCGCCTGAAGACCGTTCCGTTGGGTCGCGCCGCGACCGCGGAAGAATGCGCCGCGGTGATCTGTTTCCTGCTTTCGGACGCCGCCGCGTACATGACCGGCCAAGCCATCAACATCTCCGGTGGGCTCGTCACCTGGTGACTTCGTGATCGGGCTCCAATCGCCCGAACTGCCTCAGGACGCAGAGAGCTCGTCGACAAGTGCCACACAAGCGTCGACGAGCAACTCCTCGCTCTCGGGCGCCACCTGCTCGATCAACCCGAACGAGTGGTGCGCATAGTCGACCTCATAACCGCCGTAGGGATACTCG
>JBJHDB010000129.1:0-4537 GCA_050486325.1 Nitriliruptoraceae bacterium
ACCCAAAGCAGCTCGAGGCGGAGGCGATCCACATCATCCGCGAGGTCGTCGCCCAGTACCAACGGCCGGTGATGCTTCACCTGGCACGAAAGGCGTTCCATCCAGGGCCGCTGCCGTTCCCGCTGCTGCACATCGACACGACCTGGAAGTTCCGAGACATGATCGCCTTCCGGGACAAGACCGCGGCGCTCAAAATGAGCCCGTCCGGGTTGTCCGGAGGCCGCACTGTGGACTTGCGGTTGGCCATCAGCGAGGAGATCCCGTGACGGGACGCATCGCCTACGTGACTGGATGCATGCGCAGTGGTTCGACTCTGCTCAACAGGGTTTTGGGTGCCCATCCGCACGCAGTCAACGTCGGTGGACTCAAGTGGCTGCAGTTCGCAACGCAAGGTCGGAAGCCGTGCTCGTGTGGTGCACGCCGAACAGCCGAATGCTCATTCTGGTCAGCTGTCGACGATGAACTCGGGAAGCACGGACGTGGAATCGCCGACCTTGATCTCAATGCCGACGATGCACAGCGTTTCGGCAAGGACAACCGAGACTTGACGAACGCGATAGTGGCGGTCGCGAATGCAAACTTCGTCGTTGACTCGTCGAGGAACACCCAGCGACTTCGCCGGCTTACCCGTGTCGAAGGCCTGGACGTCCGTACGATCCACATCTACAAGGACCCTCGTGCGCACGCCAGCTCATACAAACGCAAGGGCCGTGGTGCATATCGAGCGCTGCAGCAGTACTGGCGGAGCAACGGGTCAGCCTTGCTCGTCGCTCACAAGTCGACGGCGCACCTTCGGATCGCGTACTCGATGTTCACACAGCATCCCCGGGAGTCCGTTGCTGCAATCTTCGCCATGCTCGACGTCGATCACGACGACCGTCTCGTTCGCGACCTGCTCGCGACCTGGGGAGATGCGACGTTCCATTCGTTCGGCGGAAATCGAATGAAGCGAGAGACGTCCTCAGCAATCTGGACGGACGAATCCTGGCGGAACCGCCTGACACGGTTCGAGGTTGCGATCCACTCCGCTGCCGGCTGGCCAGTGCATCACGCGTGCCGTATCGGGTCAATCTCGCCGGCCGACGGCAACAGGGCCACGTGACATGCGAATGCGCGTTTCGGTTTGATTGTCGAACGCCCACCGAGAGACAGTTGAACCCTGTGGGTTCACCCCATGCGGCATCGAACCCGTCCACCGCCCCGGGCGGGTCCACGATCTATCGTCGAACGACTCAACATCGAACCGGTCTGGGCCCAGCACCTACGCACCATCCAACAGCTCAAACGTCGTTTCGCCGCCGCCGAACTGCTGGCCGGCGCCGACAACCCGTCAGCAGCCAAGATGGCACCAATTTCATACACCACCATTACGGACGTGACTTACACCGCCGGTCGGACGTGACCGCGGCATCCGACTGCGTACCCTCCCGCAGACTCCTGACCCAGGCAGATCCAATGGCTACGACAACCGATGTGGCCCGGCCGAAACACGTACGCGAACCCGAGACGCTCACCATGCGCGTCGTGGCGTCACTGGGCCGGCATCGCGTTGACCTGGCCATCGTCGTCGCGCTGTTCGCGCTTGCCGTCGTCACTATCGCCTACTTCCGGCGGGAACCGGTGTACTCGGACGATCTGGGCTACTGGGAACGCTGGCCGCGCCGGGACCAGAGCAGCGGGATGGCCAACCCATACCGGATGACGATGGCGCTGTCGGCCGAGGTCTCCCGCTGGGTCTTCGGCCACTCCATGATCGCCTACAACGCCGTCGGCGTGCTCTACGGCGCTGGGCTCGTGGCGATGATCTACATCCTGGTTCGACTGCTGTACCCACGTCCAGCGGCGCTCGGCGGCTCGCTGCTTCTGCTGACCAGCACCGTGTTCATCGAAGATGCCAGCCTGTTGATGCCCGACTGGCCGGCGATGTTCTGGTTCAGCTCTGCGTTCACGCTGCTCGCCTATGCCGCGACCAGGCTGCAGAAGGACCCCAGGAAGGCGTGGATGCTCGCAGCGGTGGCTGGCGCGTTCGTTCACTTCGGTCTGTTCGCCCGTGAGAGTGCGATCCTGCTCGTGCTCGTGGTTCCCATAGGCATGCTGATCCTGACGAGCGTTCGACACGCCATCCGACTGACGACAGCAGCGGGTGCGGCAGCCATCTTCTTCTTCCTCGCCGAACTTGTCTGGTTCTGGCGGCTGTTCGACGATCCGTTGCGGAGGATCGATCGGATCCTCGGCGGTCACGTTGCCCGCCGAACCTCAGAGCGACTCGGTGGACGTGTCGAGCCCGCCGCCGAACGAGCCGGGTCGGCCGCCGAGGAGTTCACGCGCACGACACTGGCAGATTGGTGGGAGCTGGCTGAGCGCTATGTCGATCCGATTTCGTCCACACTCAGTGGTGCCTGGACGCTTTGGTTGATCGTGATCGCGCTGGCGGTCGTCATCGTCGCGCGTGACCGCAAAGCGTGGTTCATCGCGACCGCCGCGATCATCGGCGTGATCGGATCGGTGTTCCTGGTCGGATCGATCAATCCGTTGCGGCCGATGCTGAGCATGAAGTACCGATATCTGGCACTGGGCTGGACGTTCCTGATGCCGATGATCTCGGTCGCGATCTGGCTCGTCGGAAACAGAATCGGCTTGTGGCTCGGTCGACGACGCAGTACGGACGCAAAGCGACCTCCGCGCCTGGCGCGAACAGTCGCATCTTTGTTGATGATCGCAGCGCTCGGCGTACCTGTCACCGTCGGGGTCATCGACAATCTGCGCCTTCCCATATTTGTGAACAACGGCGCGGATGGGTTGCGCCAGACCTCACGAGCCATCGACGAACTACAAGACGAAGGCACACCGATCGCCCGGATCGTCACTGACGGCCGAACCCAGCAGGGGCTGCGGATCCAGCTCGACGACTCCTATGGGCCCCTGATCGACAACGCAACCAGCAACTTCGCAAGCACCCGCCCCGACGACCTGGTGGTTCTCAACAGGCGCCGAATCGGCCAGCTGACCACTAGCGGGCGCGGCGAGACCCTCCCCGAGGAACTGCTGATGCCACCCGCCAACTGGCGGTCGCTCGGTGGAGCACGCCACCGGGACGTTGCGATCTATTACGTGCGTGACGACGAAACGCGCCTGGCCCCCTCGTTGAGCACCACGGGCATCGTGCTCAACGATCTGCTGCGGGCGACCCACGACGGCGGCGACGACGCCGAGTTCGCGGTCCAGTTCGGCTCGGGCGGGCTGTTCGCCTGGATGCAGGACATCGACAATGTCTTCGTCGCGACCGTAGGGTGGAATCTGGCAGAGCCACGAGAGGACGTCATCGATGCCGAACGCCTGTACGTCGACCAGAGAGGTCGACTGGGCGCACGCATCGAGTTGCATGTCGGCTCCAACGTTCGTGTCACTTCAGCTTGGTTGCGCACCTACGACGACGCGGGCAACCAACTCCAGGACATCCGGCTCTTCCTGTCCGACCAGGACCACCGCGTGTCCACCCCGCAGTTCGCCGTCGACCCCGATGAGGTGGAGCCCATGAGCTTTGCAGGCTCCACCTTCGTCGACCCCGAACTGGACCGAACGTACAGCGTGATATTCGTCGCCCGGGGCTCCGGCGTGCTCACCGTCGACCGGGTTTCTGCGACGATCCTCCCGACCGACTGACACCTATGAGGCACGCTCAGGATGAATCCGGACCCTTCGACACATGACGAGCCACCCGTCGGGTTCGATCCGGACTTCGATGCAGCCTTCAGTCTGCCGGATCGGGCGGTTCCGTCTGCATGGACTCACCACGCGCCATTCGCATTGTGGCTGGTCGCCGCGCATCGTCCTCGGACCATCGTCGAACTCGGCACGCACCACGGGATGTCGTACTTCGCCATGTGCCAGGCTGTCGTGACTGGTGCACTTGATACACGGTGCTACGCGATCGATACGTGGCAAGGCGACGAGCATGCCGGCTACTACGGCGAAGACGTCTATGAGGCCGTCTCGCGCATCAATGACCAATACTACGCCTCGTTCTCCCGGCTGGTCCGTTCAAGCTTCGACGACGCAGTCTCTTCCTTCGCAGACGGCTCGATCGACCTCCTCCACTTGGACGGCCGTCACTTCTATGAAGACGTGGTCCACGACTTCCACACCTGGCTACCAAAGCTGTCCGATAAGGCGATCGTCCTCTTCCACGACACAAACGTACGGGAGCGGTCGTTCGGTGTTGCGCGCGCGTGGAACGAGCTTCGGCGGGATCACGTCGCGTCGGTTGAGTTTCTGCACGGGCATGGCCTAGGGATTCTCCAAGTCGGTGACAGGGTCAACCCGGTAATGGATTCCTGGTTCAGGAAGTATCAGCATCCGCAAAATCTTATTGTGCTTCGTAGCCGCTACGCCCGGCTCGGTCAGGCCGCAGTGGACAGCTTGACGAGCGATGAACTTCGGAGCCGACTGGCGACCATCGAGGATCAGCTGGCCGTCACTCGGACGGAAGCCACCACCGCACGTGAGGAGCAGGATCGCGTGACAGCCCAGTTGGAAC
>JBJHDB010000130.1:0-4529 GCA_050486325.1 Nitriliruptoraceae bacterium
GGCGGTCGACGCGGGCGGGCCGATGGCGTCGGCCAGGCGCCGAGCCCGCTCGGCGAGCAGTTCGACGTCCATGTGCAGCATCGCCACCGACGGCACGTCGACGGGCACGTCGGCACGCAGGTGCGATTCGAGCGTCGCCTCCAGCGCCGCACGCTGGAGCTTGTCCACCCGCATCGCTCGTGCCAGCGGGTGGCGCGAGCAGCGCAGGACCAGCTCGGATTCTCCGGCGATGATGCCGGCCTGTGGGCCACCGAGCAGCTTGTCGCCCGAGAAGATCACGAGGTTCGCCCCGGCCGCGACCGCGGAGGTCACCGACGGCTCGTCGCGCAACGGCCCCTCGTGGAGGTCCTTGATCAGCCCGGACCCGAGGTCGTACACCACTGGGATGCCGTGCTCGGCGCCGAGGTTGGCCAGTTCGTCGATACCGGTGTCGGCGGTGAACCCGACCATCGCGAAGTTGGACCGGTGCACCTTGAGCAGCATCCCGGTGTGTTCACCGATCGCTGCGGCGTAGTCACCGATGTGTGTGCGGTTGGTGGTGCCGACCTCGACGAGGGTGCTTCCGGCGGCGGCCATGATTTCGGGAAGGCGGTAGGAGCCGCCGATCTCGACCAGCTCGCCACGGCTGACGACGGTCTGACGGCCGGATGCGAGCGCAGCCAAGGCCAGCACGAGCGCGGCGGCGCCGTTGTTGACCACGGTGGCCGCTGGTGTGCCGGCGACCTCGGCTGCGAGCTCGCCGAGGGAAGCCGTGCGGGAGCCGCGTCGTCCGGACTCGAGGTCGTACTCGACGGTCGTGTACCCCGAGGCCGCCTGCACCGCCGCGCGTGCAGCGGCCGACAACGGCGCGCGCCCGAGGTTGGTGTGGAGCACGACCCCGGTGGCGTTGATCACCCTGGTCAGACGGCCCGAGCGGCGCGACTGCAGGCCGCTGACCGTCGCCGCGACGATCACCGTGTCGTCGGGAACCTCGCCTCCACGCCGGACGGTCGTCCTGATCGCCTCGAGTTGGTCGCGCAACGCCGCCGCGACGGTTCGCCGGCCGTAACGCTCGACCGCGTCGGCGATGGCGGCGTGCTTGAGCAGCGCGTCGACCTGTGGGAGCCGCGCGAGCTCCGTCTCGAGGTCACCGCCCATCGGTCCTCATCGCTGTCGAAATCGCGGTCGAAGCAACCCGTGGTGGCCAGCGAACCACAAGCCAGGCATCGCCGCCGTCAACGACCGTAGTCTCGGGCCACGGTGTGGCCGCAGATTCGCCGGCCGGACGTGTGCGCCGCGGAGGGTGATGTGGGCAAAGCCGGGAGAGGGCATGTGTCGCCCTCCGGGAGCGGGCGTGGCGCCGGTCCGCCTCGCGACCCCCGCGACGGCTGGAAGCTGCCGGCGCTCGGGACACTGCCACGCACGGCCAGGCTCGACGAGCTGACCACGCGTGTGCTCGCACCGAATCCGTCGGCGATGACGCTCGACGGGACCAACACGTACGTGGTAGGCCGTGATGGTCATGGTGCGATCGTGGTCGATCCGGGGCCCGACGACCGTGAACACCTGGAGGGTGTGCGCGCGGTTATGGCGGAACGTGACCTCGACGTGACGATGATCTTCGTGACCCACCGGCACATCGATCACGCCGCAGCCGCGCCGGCCTGGGCGGTCGCGTTCCGATGTCCGGTGGTCGCAGCGGACCGGCGTGTGGCCGGCGACAGCGGGCGCCTGGTGGGTGACGGTGACCGGTTGACGATATCGGGCGCCGGGTCCTGCGACGTCGTGGCAACGCCGGGCCACACCGACGATCATCTGGGGCTGCGCCTTCCTGACGGGACGATGCTGGTGGGTGATCACGTGCTCGGACGGGGAACGAGCGTGGTCGCGCACCCGGACGGGAACATGGAGGCGTACCTGGTCAGCTTGCGCAAGGTGCTGGAACTCGATCCGCATGCGCTGTATCCGGGGCACGGACCGGCGCTCACCGAAGACGTCGGTGCCGTGGTCAGCTACTACCTCGCCCACCGGAGGTTCCGCCACGACCAGATCCTCGGCGCACTCGGGGCGGATGCCGTCGACCTCGACACGCTCGTTGCGGGGATCTATCCCGATCTCGATGAGCACCTTCGCCCAGCGGCGGCCTCGTCCACCCGGGCCATGCTGGCGGTGATGGAAACGCGTGGAGAGATCGAGCGGGTCGGGCCGTCGTCCGACCCGCCGCGATATGCCCGTGCCCAGCGGTGACGCGATCGGCTAGGCGGTGCGCCGGGTCCTTGCGATTCCGGCGGACTTCAGGGTCGCTGCGGGGACTCCGGCCTCCCGCCATGCTGCGTAGGTGATGCCCTTGCGCTCCGAGTAGTCCTTCGCCGCATCGATGAACTCGGCTTCGAGTGCGGCAAGGTCGGGCTGCTCGTTCAAGTCGATAAGACGCTGTTCGAGGTCCAGACGTTTCTGGATCAATTCGACCCGTTTTGCCGGGTCCGGCTCAGAATCGATCTCGGCTTGGATCTTGTGCAGCCGTGATTCGATGGTTGAACTGTCCACACGGCGACCCGGCTTGCGTTCACTTTCGAGCGCGGCGAGATATTCACGGACGGCCTTTCCCTGTGCCCGTCCCTTGGCGAGCGCTTCCTTGTGCTCCTCGCTCATCTGCCTTGCCACGTGAAACTCCTGCCGTGTCGGCGCAAATTCATGAATGTTGGCAGCTTATCAGTCACGGAGGTATTGGGGATGTTCTGCTGCATGTTCATTACGAACAATTCGGGGTCAGGCGGTCGGCTCTCTTCCCCGGTCACCGCATCTACGGCGGCGACGAGATCCTTAGCGAACGCGAGGCCATGTCCGGTTACGCGGGGTCACGCCCGGTCACGATTGGGCCGCTGGTGTCGGCCATGGCTATCGTGGCCGATGCCCCGTGAACCTCGTCACTCGACGTCGGGGCGGTCGTAAAGGAGCCCCCGTGTCCGTCGAACTTCCGCCAGCGGCTTCGGTCGCCGTCAATCCGACCCAGGAAGAGCTGCGCACCTGGGTGCGTGAATTGATGCCGAACATCACCGAGACGGAGTTCGGCAACCTCAACTATCAGGCGCGCATCCTGTCGCGGCTCGGTCCGTCGACTTTCTTCGTATCGGACGAGCCGACGGGCAAGCCGACGATATCGCGCGCCGAGGCTGACGAGTGGGCGGCCAGGCAGGATGAGTGGATCGCCGAGCAGGACATGATCCTGATCGAGGGCTACATCGGCCCGGACGAGGAGTTCCGCACGGGCGCGCGGCTGTACATCGAGCGCAGCAATGCCAACATTCCTGGAATGCAGCAGCAGCTCTATTTCGATCGTGACGACAAGTGGGAACCAGAGTTCACGGTCATCTATACCCCCAACTTGTCGGCCCCCGGCATGCCAAATGACTGCCTGATCACCGTCGACCTGGAGAACTGGGTCACGCGCGTTCTCGGCTCGGACTACTTCGGCGAGTCGAAGATGGGCGGGCTGCGCATGTGGAACAAGCTCGTCTATGACCGGGGCGGGCTGGCGATGCACTCCGGGGCGAAGACCTTTCCCGCCGACCAGACCCCTGACGGCAAAGAGCATCTCGCGCTGATCATCGGGCTGTCGGGAACGGGCAAGACGACCACGACGTTCCGCCAGGTCAAGGGGTCACTGCCCGTACAGGACGACTTCATCGCGCTGATGCCCGAGGGCACGGTCTACACCACCGAGGACGGGTGCTTCGCGAAGACCTTCGGGCTCGACCCGGATGACGAACCGACGATCCACGCGGGTGCGACCTCGCCGGAAGCGTGGTTGGAATCGGTCTCGGTCACCGCTGACGGAAAGGTCGACTTCTTCGACACCAGCTACACCGCGAACGGCAGGTGCACGTTCGGTCTGGACAAGGTTCGCCACCGTGATCCACGTGACCTTCCGCCCGCGCGGTACCTGTTCATCCTCAACCGCAACGAAACCCTGATTCCCGCCGTGGCACGGTTGCGTCCCGAACAGGCCGCGTACTACTTCATGCTCGGCGAGACCAAGGGGACCTCGGCGGGTGGTGCTGCCGAAGCGGGCAAGAGCCTGCGCGTGCCAGGAACGAATCCGTTCTGGTTCGAAGACGACGCGTCGCAGGGCAACCGCCTCCTCGAGCTGCTGGAGACTTTCGACCTGGAGGTCTACCTGCTCAACACCGGCCGGGTGGGTGGGCCCGAGACCGACGAACGGTCGAAGAAGGTCCGCATCGCCCACAGCGCCGCGGTCCAGGCCGGAATCGTCGACGGGACCATCACCTGGGAGACCGATCCCGACTTCGGCTACGAGGTCGCCTCGTCCATCCCGGGATTCGACGACGCCGAGCTGCTCCATCCGCGGCGCCTGTATGAGCGCCAGGGGCGCGTGGACGAGTACGAGTCACTGGTCGGTCGCCTGCAGGAGGAACGCGAGGCCTACCTTGCCGGCTTCGCTGGCCTCGACGCACGCATCGGTGACGGATCCGGCGTCAGCTGAACCGCGATGCTCCGACGTGTCGCCCAACTCGCCACGGTCGGCGGCA
>JBJHDB010000131.1:0-4529 GCA_050486325.1 Nitriliruptoraceae bacterium
GATGTGGGCAAGGCTCGCGAACGGGCCTTCATCGATCTCGGTCACCCTTGCGGAGAACCTGATCGGGACGTTTCTGCTCGCCGTGGTCCTGACCCTGCTGGTCGACGGTGGCGGCATCACCCACCGTGTGCGGCTCGCGGTCGGGACCGGCGTTCTCGGATCGTTCACGACGACCAGCACGATGGCCGGTGAGGCGGCAATGCTCATCGAGGCGGGCAACCTCGCCATCGCCGCCGGCTACCTCGCGGTGTCGGCGTTCGGCGGCCTGGCGTGCGCCTGGCTCGTCCTGCGGCTGGGTCGGTTCGCGCAAACATTGCAGCGTCGTGGCGTTGACGGCCGCGGGAGGTCCTCGTCGTGACCAATTGGGGCGCGATCATGCTCGCCAGCGGCGCACTGGCGGGCGCCGTGCTCGTCTCCTCGGTCGCCGAACCGATCGGTGCTGTCGTCGCCGGGGGATTCCTCGGGTCCTACACGACGTTCTCCACGGCACTCGTGCAGACCGCGGAGCTCACGGCAAGGTCGGAACACCAACGGGCCGCGGCCAACCTCGTTGCGACGATCGGGCTGACCACAGCGGGTGCGCTGGCCGGGCTGCTGCTCGTGACCGCCTGGGCGTGACCAACCGCCTCATGGCAGCGGGGCTGGTCTAGCCCGGACAGATCGCCCCGAACACGCCGGCGCCCGCGGCGCGCGCACGCCGTTCCGCGTCGACCATCACGTCGTAGAACCGGTCGTTTGGTGGATAGAGCACCGCGACGGCAAGCCCTTCGGCCACCATCAGTTCGTTGACGAACACACCGTCGTCGGTCCACATCGCCCGCAATGGCCGGTCGTATCGGTCCCGATCGGCGACGTCGGCGGCCACCCAGGCGAGATCGCCGGATGCCACGAGCTGTTCGATCCGCGCGGTCGCCTCACGTGCGCCGCATTCCTCCGGGTTGCCGAACCGTGCGTGCTCCGGCGCGTCGATGTTCAGCAGGCGGACACGGATCGAGCCGCCTTCGGGGATGGAGCCACCCGGCGGCGCGACGACCCGCACCGTGTCGCCGTCGACGACACGGTCGACGATGACCGCTTCGGCGTCGGCCGGCACGCCCGGGGGAGGCCTGCCGGAGGGAGGCGAAACCAGGTCTGTCTGGTGTTGCCCCGTGCCGGCCGGGGGTTGCCCCAGGTCGGCCGGGTTCCCGCCCGCGTTCGCGGCACCCGGCCGACCTGGACTACCAGCTGCCCCGGTCAACCACTCCACGGCGACCACGGCCAGGATCCCCACACAGCCGACCAGCACGACCAGCACCAGCAGCTGTGCCCACGGGATCCTCCCGCGGCTGCGACGACTCAGCGGCCACTGCCTCGCATGGAACCTTCGAGCGGCTCACTGGCGGCAGGGTCGGGACTGGAAGTCAGGAAGCACTGGATCGACCGGTCGCCCGCGTCCCAGGACTCCTCGGTCGGATAGATCGCGTGGGCGTACAACGAGGAGACGTTGTAGTCCGTGCCGACATACGACTCGAACCGATCACCGAAACAGTCTTCGTACGCCTCCTGGAGCGCAGCCTCGCCGGGATAGTCGTCGCCGGCGACCGGCAGGACCGCATAGGTCTCGCCGATGTGCGGCTCGTCGCAATCAACCACCTCGACGTCGGTGAGCTGGCCGCCGGTGATGTCCAGGTCGGCGAAACACTCCCCTTCGCTCAGCTGCACGTACACGACCTCATCTCCGCACGCGGCGACGAACAACGCCGTGGCGGCGATCATGGCAAGTACTCCGCGAACTCGCATGAACCCTCCGTTCTCACGTGCGCAACCGTTGCGCGCCGTCATCCAACCAACCGACTATACGCAGGCCGGGGTCACCCGTCACCCACGTCCGGTGACGCAACGTCCACCGAGGACCTCGGTAACGCGCACGAGTCGCCTCACCGCGCAGTCGAACGGTCCCTGCGGCGACGCCGCAGACCTCGTATCCAGGTGATGAATCGGTCGGCCTGGCGAGCCGACCACACGTGCAGGTCCCTGGCCCATTCGTACTCGCGCGCCAGGATCGCGATCCCCGCCACCGCAGTGAGCGCGCCCGGCCCCGGAACGAACGGTGACGCGAACACGGCACTGAGCAGCAGCACCAACACCCCCGCGATGGTCACCCACACACGCCGGGCGTGGTGGCGGGCCTTGCGCACCATCGGCGGGATGGGTGAGGTCAGCGCCGGATCGAACGTTTCGGGCGCCGCGATGTCGAGACGGACCAGCGCGGACAGGACCCGACCGACCGACCGCGACCGCACCCGGTTCGTCAGGGAAAGCTCGACGTCGACCTCGTGGTCGTCACCGACCAGACGCACCCGCACCACTTCCGGATTGCGCCGATTGAGCTTGAAGCCGGCCAGACGCTGCAGCGGGGTGGAGATGTCGGGGATCGACGAACTGGCGACGTGGACCATGCAGTGGTAGTTCGTGACGACCAGCACACCCGGCGCGTGCGTTCCCGGAATGTTCGCGTGCGCCCAGGCGAGCAGTTCCTCGTCGCCATCGAGGTAGCGCAGGATGGGGCCCAGCACGAGGCGCTGACGGAAGCCGTGGCGGCGGATCATGCGCGCAGCATACGTGTGGCCGCACGCCGGCCGGGGCCGAGCGTTCAGGTGACGTGGACGACCGGACACGGCACCCTCGTGCCGATGGCGAGCCGTTCGCCGCGGGAGCGTGCCGTGTCCGTACCACCCGACGCCTCCCGGCCCGGCGGGAAACTTCCTGGCTCACCGCAACGCGCCACGCCGCGATCCTCGGCGCCCCAACCCGTGCCGACACCTCGCGCGCAGCTCGCATGGTCCGGGGTCGTCGCGGCGGGAATCGGGCTGGCCACCGCCGAGCTGCTCGCCGGTGTGCTGCCCGGGGCCCGCTCGCCGCTGGTCGTCGTCGCCGACCAGGTCATCTCCCGGCTGCCGGCGCGGCTCGTGACTCTGGCCATCGACCTGCTCGGAGCGGCCAACCGCGGCGTGCTGTTGACCGCCATGCTCGTGGTCGCTGCCGGTGCCGGTGCCTTGGCCGCGCTGTCGCGTCGCCACGGTGACGTGATCACCGTGGTCGTGTTCGGCGGTTTCGCCCTGCTCGGGGTTGCCGCGGGACTGGCCGACCCGCTGGTCGCGACAATCACCGCGATCGTCGCACCGACCGTCGGGGCAGCGGCGGGGTTCGCACTGCTCCTCCGCTGGCCGGGGGCCACCGAGCGGCCGGACACCGACCGGGCCGCGAGCGAACGAGCTGCCCCCTCCCTGCCCGTCGAGCCGGAACCGATCGGGCTAGCGCCCGGGCCGTCCCGCCGGGAGCTGATGACCTGGACGTTGACCGCCTCTGCGGCCGCGGCCGCGTTCGTCGCCACAGGCCGCAGCCTGCGCACGCGATCAGCACCGAGCCTGGATCCGAACCGTGTCGCACTGCCGTCACCGACGGACCAGCTCGCGCCTGTCGGCGCCGCGACATCGTTCGATCTCGACGGACTGTCCCCCGTCATCACCCCGACCGATGCCTTCTTCCGAATCGACACGGCCTTCGTGCCCCCACGGATCGACGCGGCGACGCACACGGTCGAACTGACCGGGATGGTGGCCCGGCCGCTGCGCCTGAGCTACGAGGAGTTGCTCGCACGTGCCGACACGGAGGCCGACGTGACCCTGACCTGCGTGTCCAACGAGGTCGGCGGCGACCTTGTCGGCACCGCCCGATGGCAGGGCGTGCCGCTCGACGCGCTCCTGGCCGAGGCCGGGGTCGATCCGGCGGCCGACCAGATCGTCGGCCGTTCGGTGGACGGATGGACCGCCGGGATGCCCCGCGCGGTGATCGACGGACGACCGGCCCTGCTGGCGGTCGGCATGAACGGCCAGCCGCTGCCGGTCCGTCACGGCTTCCCGGTGCGTTTGGTCGTCGCCGGGCTGTACGGCTACGTGTCCGCCACGAAGTGGCTGCGCGAGATCGAGCTGACCACGTTCGACGCCTATGACGCCTACTGGGTCCGGCGCGGCTGGTCGCGGCAAGGTCCGGTCAAGACCCAGTCACGGATCGACCTCCCGCGTGACGGCGCGATCGTGCCCGCCGGTGCAAGCGTCGCCGGAGGTGTCGCCTGGGCCGGCGAGCGCGGCATCGAACGGGTCGAGGTCAGCATCGACGACAACCCGTGGCGGCCGGCGGAGCTGGCCGATCCTCTGTCGGACAGCACGTGGCGCCTGTGGCGCCACGACTGGGAGGCCACCCCGGGATCCCACACCCTGCGGGTTCGTGCGACCGACGGTTCGGGCCAGACCCAGACCGCGGTGGTGTCCCCGCCGCCTCCCGACGGTGCGACGGGCCACCACACGGTCCGGGTCCGGGTGCGCGGACAGGGCAGCGCACCACCGAGCGCTGGTAATGACGGGTCGAGGCCGGCACGAACACGACCAGGATGATCCCGATCCACACCAGCGAGTACGTGACCGGGTGCCGCATCGCCCAGACCTCGGACGTCGATGCTCCGGCGTTGCCGAACAGCTCGCGGATCGCCT
>JBJHDB010000132.1:0-4527 GCA_050486325.1 Nitriliruptoraceae bacterium
CATGACGGCCAACGGCAGGAGCAGTCCGTCGGCCTCCGGTGCGGACGCGCGGACCGTGACGTGCATGATGACGGCCATCGCCGCCATTGCCGCACCGGTCGCCCACGCAGGTGCCGTGCCGGACTCGTCGGTCGACCAGCTGAGCAACAGTGCGGCGAATGTCGTGATCGCGACCGCACCGACGAGCAGCCGGAGCTCGGTCCGACGCGGAAGCCGGGGTTGCCGGCCAGCAGGTCGGGCCGTCACGAGCTGTCGTCGGGTTCGTCGAGGTCGCGGCGGGGTATGCCTTGCACGATCCGGCGCGCGTCGTTGATGTCCGCCGCCGGACGCCCCGCTTCGAGCGTCGGGTGGTACCACGCTGGGATCTCGTCGAGGTACACCCCGGTGCGCTCACGCACCCAGGACAGCTCGAACGGGCCGATCTCGACGTCGATGCCCTGATAGATCACCACTTCGTCGTTCTCGAGACCGACGAAGTGGTTCTGGGCGAGCAGGAACCGCCCGCCGGCGTAGAGCAGCCCGACGAGCACCGCGACGCCGAAGATGATTGCCAGGGTGCGCAGCACTATCTGTGCGAAGCGGGCGCCCTCCTCCGCTTGATGGGGATGCTGGAGGTCGGCGCCACCGCTGCCGAACGAGCCGATGGTTCCCACCGTGCTCACCCAGTCACCGTCGGACGCCGGGTCGTTGGTTCGGATCGACACGGTTCTCGGGGTGGCGGCCCGGGGTGCGTCAGAGTCCTCGTAGCGCAACATCACCGCAGTGATGTTGTCCGGGCCCCCTGCTTTGTTGGCTGCGGCGACCAGGCGGTCGATGATGTTGTCCGGATCGTCAGGTTTGGCCAGCTCCTCGGCTATCGCGACGTCGTCGACGACGCCCGTCAGTCCGTCGGAACACAGAAGCAGTACATCGTCGGGCTGCAGCTCGAGCGTCATCGAGTCCACGTCGATGTCCTCCGACACCCCGATGGCGCGGGTAATGATCGAACGCTGCGGGTGGTTGGCGGCTTCCTCGCGAGTGATCTGGCCTTCGTCGATCAGGTGCTGGACGAGTGTGTGATCATCGGTGAGCTGGCTGAACTGGCCGTCGCGAAGCAGATAGGCCCGGGAATCGCCGACGTGGGCGATGTGCACGCGGCGGCCCTCGACCAGCGTCGCGGTCAGTGTGGTTCCCATGCCGCGGTACGAGGGTTCGTCGGCGGCCATCCCGGTGACCGCGTCGTTGGCGGCGACCACGGCGGCCCGCAGCTCGTCGACGGCCGCCGGGGCGTCGTTGAACACGCGGCCGTCGAGCTGCCTGATCGGTTCGAGGGCGGTCGCAGCCGCGACCTCACCGGCGACGTGGCCACCCATCCCGTCGGCGACCGCGAACACGCTGTTGCCGACGAGGTAGGCGTCCTCGTTACTGGTTCGCACCCGCCCGGTGTCGGACAGCCCGGCGGCGACGAGACGCCTCATCGCCGCACCTCGATACGCGTCTTGCCGACCCGCAGCTGGTCGCCGGCCGACAGCGGGGTCGGTCGGCTCACCTTGGCGCCGTTGAGGAAGGTGCCGTTGGTGGACCCCAGGTCACGAACCGACCAGCCGTCGTTGTCGCGGACGATCTCGGCATGCTCGTCAGATACATAGAGGTCGTCGAGCACGATGTCGGCGGGTTCGGCCCGCCCCACCCGAATCGTGGCGTCGGTCAGCGGACGAACCTTGGGTGTTCCGCTGACGGGGTGGATCACGATCTCGCGAGGGTTCTTGCGTGGACGCCGGTTGTCGGCGGCCGGGGCGACGGCTTGGCGTGCAGGTGCGCTGGACTTCCGGCGTGGACCGTAGATCTCGACGACGACTGCGCGAACCGTACGCGCCAGAAAGAGATACAGCAGCAGCAGCAGCGCGAACTTGAGGACGGTCAGCAACTCGATCGGCACGTCAGGCCTCCACGAGCTCCACAGTGACACCGCCGAACTCGATCTGGTCGCCCGGGTGGACGACCTGCTCGGCGGCGCCTGTCCCGTTCACGCGGGTGCCGTTGGTCGAACCCAGATCGACCACCCACCAGTCGTCGCCACGACGTACCAGTGCGGCGTGTTCGCGCGAGACCGTGCCGTCCTGGATCACCAGGGAACACCCGGCATGCCTGCCCACTGTCATCCGGTTGCCGGTGACCGCGACCATCGTCCCGGAACCGTCACCGGAGCGCACCACCAGACGCAGCCGGCCCGTCGGCGGCTTCGACACGACCTGGGTGCGGTCGATGCGGTCCGGAGCCGGCCTGCCGGCGGGTGTACGGCCCTGGGGTGACCGGGACGCAGCCAGTGCGGGGTCGACCGCTTCGACGCGCCCCTGCAGCTGGTACCGGCCGACGCGCACCGCCGGATCCGGATCGATGCGCACCTTGACCGGTCCTCGGAGCATCCATCCCCGCTCGGCCGCGGTCTGGGCTACCACCCCGCCGAGCTCGCGTGGAAGTGATGCGCCAAGTGTGGACAGGCGCTCGTGGTCCTTGATCGCGACCGCGACACGGAACACGTTGGGAACCACGACACCATCGGCGGACACGTGCTGGTTGTCGGCGATGTAGCGCTGGACGGCCTTTGCCAATTCGAGCGGCTGCAGACCCGATCGGAACGCACGGGCGAAGAACCCCTCTACGGCCCCTTCGAGGCGCCGTTCGAACTGCTGGAGCACTCCCATCGTGCATCCGTCCCGTGCCGCAAAGACTTCGGTGGCCGGCTCGTGAGAGCGGGTCGGCGCGTCCGCCGAGGTTTCTGCACCGACGCGCTTCGGCTGCGCTTCGTGCGCGCACGGTGCCATCCTCGGCGGAGCGTAGCTCAGGGCGATCGGGCCGACCCGTACGAACAGTCGATTGGACCCCGCTGAGGCCGCGGGGACCACGACGTCCCCGGCCAGTCGGAAGGCCGGACGATCGGGGACCGGCGCTGGCGCCCGGTGCGACGATGGCAGACCGTTCGTTGGCGTTCGCCGGGCCATTCGGGCGTTGCTACTCTTTGCGCATCCACCTGGGCGGGTGGCGGAATTGGCAGACGCGCACGGTTCAGGTCCGTGTGTCCTTACGGACATGGGGGTTCAAGTCCCCCCTCGCCCACAGCTCCGTTGTGATTTCCACAACGTTCTCTTCGAGGCCGCGTACTCGGTACCGCGACCCGCCACGCACGAGACGTGCTGCAACTGGGTGTGGATGTGGCGCCCCTCACTTCGTGCCACAAAAAAAGACCCGGCCCACGAGGAGCCGGGTGAATAACGAAATCGAGTGTACTACGGGTTTCGTGGGGATGTCCACTGAAAATGAACTGTGCGCCTACCAGTCTGACGGCTTCGTGAACGACCCGGCAGGATCGGGGAGCTGGTATTTCCGGTACGTGTCAGCCTTGATCCGCCACCACCAGTGGCGGCCGACGCCTTCGGTCTTGTCTCCGGTGAGATCTCCAGCGAATGGTCCCTGGCCCGGGTTCACGAGGCCGACCGGCACTCGCTCACGAACGCTTCTCACCGGGAACGCCAAGTCGCTGTCGTTGGACACGATCACCACGGCGTCCGCAGAGCCGGACAACACGTCGACCAGCATGTGGGATGCCAGGTTCACGTCGCTGCCTTTCTCCTCAAGGTGGAGGTAGCTCACCATGAAGCGTGCGTCGGGAACATCGTCGCCCTGAGCATCCATGACCATCACGGGCCACTGCGACGTGTGGACCTCGGGTCTCCCGTTCGCAGTTTCCGTCGCCAGGAGGGCCTTCTTCGTCCGGGCGACGTAGTTGCCGTACTCGATCCAGTCGGCGCTCCCAGATGCGAGCAACGCCTTGAGGTACACGTCCTGGTCCCGATGTCCGGACGGATTGGTCCTGCCGTCGATTCTCGCGGTGCAGTAGATGACTCGTTCGAGGCGCGCCTCGGACCATGCACCCTGCGTCCGGATGATCGATTCGATCAGCGCGCGAACGTCGAGCCAACGCCAGCCTGGGGTGCTTCGTCCGCACGTCCGACGCGCGCCGTAGTAGAGGTTGAATCCGTCGACGTACGCGTGCACACGCATGAAGCGCCCCGTTCGCCTCTGCTCCGACCCTGCAGGATAGGCAGCCAGTTGATGCGCGTGCCGCCGGACAGGTCGGAGCTACGCAGGCGGTGTCAGGTTCCCGTCGCCGTCCCAGGAAAGGTTCGAGTAGTGTCGCATTAGGTCCACAGCTCCGTTGTGATTTCCACAACGTCGGGCCGTTCGAAGTCTGGATCATCCTGGATAGCAGTGGCGGGCTGCTGTATCGGTCAGGTCGAGACACCCAGGTTTCTCGACAAGGCCTTGTGGGCTTGGGCGCCGACGACGAGGAGCAACAGGTCGAGGGGTAACGTTCCGACCCCGGCCTCGGTTGCTTGTGGATGAATAACGGGCGCCTGTGGTGCGATGAGATAGCAGCGGCCGTTGAACCGAGGATGGCGGTCCGTGAATGCTCGTAGGCCCGCGCGGCTGTGATCCGCCGATGACGCGACCTCGAATGCGAGCGGCTCCTCGGGGTGGTCGTAGACC
>JBJHDB010000133.1:0-4419 GCA_050486325.1 Nitriliruptoraceae bacterium
CGTACAGGTAGCCGGGGAGCACCTGAAAGTTGAGGTTGACCGGCTGCAGTGACAGCCCGTGCTGCACGTCGGTCGACGACACGAGCAGGCGGTAGGTCTCGCCCTGCTCGAGCTGGAGCACCGGCCGGAACGCGAACTGGTTCGCATGCAGGTACACGTCGCTGCCGGGTGGTGGGGCGACCACGTCCGCACCTGCGATCTCGTCGATCTTGTGTTCTGCGACGAAGTCGTCGACCTCGGCGGCGAACACGGCCGGATCGATTCGGTATGACTCGATCGGCGTCTGCTGCTGGCCGATGCCGAGCCACACGTACATGCCGCTGAACAGGATCAGGCACCAGATGAACGCGATGGTCAGCCAGCGCCGCTCGTCCGGCCCGATCCGGGTCCACCACCGTTTGGGTGGCGGCAGCAGGGTCGACAGCGGGCCGTCGGACCGGGCGTGCGCATCGTCGTGACCGTTGGTCATGGTCTCCTCCTACTGTCCACCCCAGGTGGGCAGCTCGGCGAGCTCCCACAGGCCCCAGCCGAGATACAGCAGGCCGGGCACCACGACACTGATCGCGATCAGCAGCCAGATGTTGTCCAGCATCCGCTGCTGCCACGGTGTCTCGTCGATCTTGTCGCTCACGCGGTCACCTCCTCGGGAACCTTCTGCCCGGGTCCGGGTTCGTCGCCGTGCGCCACGTCGTCGCCCGGTACTGGCAACACCCCGTCGGCCCGCGCGATGACTGCCGCAGCGACCAGGGCCGCCCACAGCCAGCTGGCCACCGCCAGATGGCCGATCGCGCTGGCGACGGTCGCCTGGGTCAGCACGTTGGCGATGCCCAGGGCGACCTGCACGGCCACCAGCACGACCGCGATCGTGACGAGCCGAGCGACCCGACCGCTGACCGGTGGAACGGCACGGCGAACACGGATCGCCAGCCAGATCACCGCGGCCGCGACGACGTAGCCACCCGCACGGTGGGTGATGTGCAGCACCTCACGGACATGACCGGTCCAGGCGTCGGTGGCCAGCCAGATCGGGAACGCGTTGAAGACGTAGGCGGCACCACGTCCGGTCGCCTGACTCCCGAGCGCCGCCTGCGCGAACACCAGGCCGGCAACCACCGCGATCGGGCGGGTCACGGGGTGCCGTCGTGACGTTCGGCCACCGTCGACGACCGGCCCGCGGTCGGCCAGCACCGCCACACCGATCAGAGAGGCGACCACGATGAACGACATGGCAAGGTGCGATGTGACCAACCCTGCGCGCAGGTGGAGCAGCACGACCGCCGCGCCCAGTCCGGCCTGCACGATGACGAGGACGAACGCGACCAGGCTCAGCGGCCACATTCCCGGCACCCGTCGGCGCTGACGGAACGTCGCGACCACCAGTGCGGCGATCATCAGCCCGACGACCCCGGCGACGAGGCGGTGGCTGTGCTCCAGCCACATGTTCAGGTCGGCGGGGGGAATCCACTGCCCGTAGCACGCGGGCCAGTCGGGACACGCCAGCCCGGAATCGGTCGCGCGAACGGCGCCGCCCATGGCAATGAGCAGGAGCGTGGCCCAGACCGACGCCCAAGCGAGCGCACGCGTCCCGCGCAGCCGACCGGGGTCCGTACCGGGTGCAGCTTCGGTCGTCGCTGGCATCGTCGGTCCTCGGAGGTTCGGGCGGTTCGTCCCACCCAACCGGTGCGGGCTAGGCTAACGATTAGCTCGACACTAACACTTGTGCGGAATCGAAGGCAAGACCCCGAACCCGGATGGGACGACGAAGGGATCGTGATGCTTAGGCGGCACATGGCGTTCGGCTTGTTCGCGGCGGCGCTCTCCGGTTGTGTCGCCGAGGCGCCCTCCGCCGGGGGTGCCGCCGATGGCGACATCGTCGTCCTGCTCGACGACATCCGATACGACCCGGACCGCATCGAAGTCGCGGCGGGTGAACCCATCGACCTGTACCTCGAGAACGTCGGCGGCATCGTGCACGACCTGGTCACCGACGACTTCGACAGTGGCGAGGTCCGTCCCGGCCAGGCGACCCGGGTGACACTGCCGCCCATCGAGTCCGACATCGTTGCCTGGTGTGCGGTGCCCGGGCCCCGCGACGCCGGCATGGAGCTCACGATCGCGGTCACCGGCCCATGAGCGGCCGGGCGATCCGCACCCTGCGGCACGACCCGAACACGCAACCGTTCATCGTCATCTGGGAGGTCACCCGGGCCTGCGGGCTGGTGTGCGCGCACTGTCGCGCAAACGCACAGCACGACCGCAACCCGTTCGAGCTGACCACGGAAGAAGGCCGCCGCCTGCTCGACGACCTGGCGATGTTCGGCCCGCCCCGCCCGCTCGTGGTGTTGACCGGAGGCGACCCGTTCGAGCGCGAGGATCTCGCCGAACTCGTCGCCCACGGCACGGACCGCGGCCTGTCGATGGCGCTGTCGCCCTCGGTGACCGACCGCCTCACACGGGCCGCGCTCGACGAGCTGCGCCGGGCCGGCGCACGGGCCGTGTCGCTGTCGCTCGACGGCGCCACCGCCGCGACGCACGACGCCTTCCGTGGCGTCGACGGCGTGTTCGACGCCACCCTCGCCGCTGCTGCCGAGGTCACCGACGCGGGGCTTCGGCTCCAGATCAACACGACCGTGACCGCCGGAAACGTCCACGAACTCCCGGGAATCCTCCGCCAGGTCGTCACGCTCGGTGCCGGACTGTGGAGCGTGTTCTTCCTGGTCCCCACCGGACGTGGAGACCAACTGAAGAGCCTCGACGCGGACGCCACCGAACAGGTGCTCATCTGGCTGCACGAGGTCGCGCGGCTCGTGGCGGTCAAGACCACCGAGGCGCCACAGTTCCGCCGGATCGCGCTGCACCGGGCGCACGTATCGTCGCATCGGTCGAACCCGCCCGCCGGCCCACTGCACGCCCAACTTCGTGCCGCCACGCAAGCATCCGGCGTCGACGACATCGCCCGCGAGCGGCACGCCGCCCGGCCCCCTCTGGACGTCAACGCCGGCCGGGGGTTCGTCTTCGTCGACCACCTCGGCGTCGTCTACCCGAGTGGCTTCCTCCCGGTCCCGGTGGGCTCGGTGAGGAGCCGAACCATCACCGAGATCTACCGCGACGCGCCGATGCTGCGCATGCTGCGCGATCCGGAGGCGCTCGGGGGCCGGTGCGGCGCGTGCGAGTTCCGCACGGTCTGCGGTGGGTCCCGCTCACGTGCCTTCGCGGTGCACGGTGACCTGCTTGCCGAGGACCCGTCGTGCCCTTATGCGCCGGCGGCGACCGGCCCGCCGAGCGGTGTCTCGGGCCTGACGACGCCCGCCGGCAGCGTGTAGTCGCCCGCGTCGAGGGCGCGGTCGATGGCGACCACGTCGGCGAGGCTGGTGCGGCCGAGCTCGGTGAGCAGCGCCTGCTGGGCCTGCGCCCAGGGAACGTGCACCGCACAGATCTCGTCCCAGCGGCACGGACCGCCACGCAGAACGCACGCGGTCGACACGACCTCGCCATCGACCGCGTGCAGCACGTCGCGCAACGAGATCTCGGATGGCGGTCGCGCCAACGCGTAACCCCCGTCCGGACCCGCAACGGACGTCACGATCCCGGCACGAACCAACTCGGCGAGGATCTGGGGAAGATAGCTCGCAGGGATCGCCATCTCGTCGGCGATGGCACGCGCCTTGCGGCGCCCGGTCGCGTCATGACGACGCGCAAGGTCGACCGCCGCCCTGATCGCGTAGTCCGCACGCCTGCCGAGTTCGAGTTTCATGACGTTGAGCCTACCCATAAGAGATCCATGTTCCGCCGGTACCGTCGCAAGCGCCCGATCGATCCACCTACTCCGCGCCGAGGCCGCCGTGATCGATGACAACGCCCGACTGCTCCCCGATACCCCCGTGACGACAATGGCCGATCACATCGACCGGGGCGGTGGCAAAGGACTGGAGCTGGCGCTTTCGAAAGGGCCTGATGCCGTGATCGACATCCTGTTGGTATCCGGGCTGCGTGGCCGCGGCGGAGCCGGATACCCGACCGGAGCGAAGTGGCGATCGATGCTCGAGGCAGCCAGCGACGGCGACACGGCGGTCGACGTCGTCGTCAACGCGGCCGAAGGCGAACCAGGGACCTACAAGGACCGTGCGCTGATGGAGACCGACCCCTTCGCGATCGTCGAGGGCGCCCTCATCGCCGCCACCACCGTCGGTGCCCGGCGTGTGCACATCGGGGTCAAGGAGCGGGCGACAGCGGCCGCGGACCGAATGGAACAGGCCGTCTCGGACGCGATCGCGCACGGCTGGGCGTTCGCGGACCTCATCGAGGTGGCCCGCGGACCCGACGAGTACCTCTTCGGTGAGGAGAAGGCGATGCTCGAGGTGATCGAGGGCCGCCTGCCGATGCCCCGCCATCTGCCGCCGTTCGCCCAGGGGCTGATGA
>JBJHDB010000134.1:0-4407 GCA_050486325.1 Nitriliruptoraceae bacterium
ATCGCCTCGATCATCGTCACACTGGGGACCTGGCAGGCCTTCCGTGGGCTGGCGCGGGTGATATCGAACGGCCAGACGCTGCGCCTCGACCGTGAGCTCGCGTTCGTCACGGCGCGGATCGCCGGTGTCCCGTCGCAGGTCATCGTGTTCGCCGTGGTCACCGTGATCGCGTACATCGTCGTCAAGTACACGCGGTTCGGGCGGTCGGTGTACGCGATCGGCTCCAATCCTGTCGCCGCCCGATTGTCCGGCCTGCGTGAGAAGCCTGCGGTGTTCAGCCTGTTCGTGGTCAGCGGACTGCTGTCGGCCGTTGCCGGCCTGATCATCGTCTCCCAGCTTGACGCCGCCTCACCGAACGCCGCCCAAGGTGTCGAGTTGCGTGTGGTCGCTGCGGTCATCCTCGGCGGAGCGAGTCTCAAAGGCGGGCGTGGGACGATCTTCGGCACCCTCCTGGCGGTCGTGTTGCTCGGCATCCTCCAGAACGGGCTGACCCTGCTCGGTATCTCGTCCTTCTGGCAGGACGTCGCCACGGGTGCCGTCCTTGTCATCGCGGTCGGCCTCGACCAGGTGCGCTTGCGCCTGTCCAAGGAGTGACACGGATGTCCACCAGCCCATCCGACGGAGCGGCCGACGCCGGCCGTGGCCCCTTCGTCCTCGAGGCGAAGGGTCTACGCAACAGTTTCGGCGGCGTCGAGGTGTTGCACGGGGTCGACGTCACCGGGCTCGGCGGTTCGGTGCTCGCGCTCGTCGGGGAAAATGGCGCGGGCAAGTCCACCGCAGTCAAGATCATCGCAGGGGACTACTTCAGGGACGCCGGTGAGGTCTTCGTCAACGGTCAGGCCGTGGAGATCGCGGGCCCCCGTGATTCCGCCGAACTCGGTATCCAGGTCATCTACCAGGAATTCGCGGATGCCCCGGACCTCGACGTCGCTGAGAACCTCTCTCTGGGCAATCTGCCCGTCAACCGGTGGGGATTGGTGAATTGGCCGGAGGTCGAGCGGTCAGCCAAGGAGATTCTGGAAGCGCTGGGTGTCGAGATCGACGTTCACCGTCCTGTCGAGAGCCTGGGGGTTGCCGAGCGGCAGATTCTCGAGATCGCGCGTGCGCTCAAGCGCAACGCCAAGGTCCTGATCCTCGACGAGCCGACCTCGGCGCTGAACGTCGAGGAGACCGAAGCGCTGTTCGAGTTCATACGGCGAATGAAGGACCGCGGCGTCGCGATCGTCTACATCACACATCGGCTGGACGAGATCGGGGCGATCGCCGACCGAGTCCAGGTGTTCCGTGACGGGTGGTCCGTCGCCGAAGGGCCGGTCGACGACTTCGACCGGCGCGCGATAGTCCATGCCATGGCCGGCGACGTGCTCGAAGAGGTCGAGCGGATCCAGAAAGACGCCGGAGGACATGTTCACACGCCGGTGGCCCTCCGCCTTTCTGGTGCGACGATCCCGGGCGAGTTCACCGGAGTCGATCTCGAACTGCGCGAGGGCGAGATCGTCTCGCTGTTCGGTCGGTTGGGTTGCGGTGCTTTCTCGGTTGCTGAAAGCCTGTTCGGACTGCGACGGCTGCATCAGGGAGAGATGGTCGTAGGAGATGTCGCCGGTCAGCCTCGTGCTCCCCATGAGGCGATCGCGCGCGGACTGGGTTTCGTGTCGGCCGATCGCAAGCAGGAAGGCATGTTCCCGAGCTTGTCCGTCGCGGAGAACCTGACCGTTAGCGCCTGGGCCAAGCTCACCCGGCGCGGATTTCTCCTGCCTACGGAGCCCGACCGCATCTACACCGAGTGGAAGCAGACACTTGACGTTCGTCAGAAAGGCGGCCCCGAGCAGCTGATCTGGACGCTTTCGGGCGGCAACCAGCAGAAGATCGTGCTGGGTCGATGGCTGGTGGGCGACTCGAAGGTGCTGGTGCTGGCCGAGCCCACGCGTGGGGTCGATGTCGGTGCTCGCGTGGAGCTCTATCGGGTGATGCGTGAGTTCGCCGATCGCGGAATCGGCATCATCGTCGTTTCTACTGACATCGAAGAGGTCCTGCGTATCAGCGACGAGATCGTCGTGATGTCCGAAGGGCGCGTGGTGGGCACGCACCGCGGCGGCCAGGTCGACAAGGCGCAGTTGACGCGCGAGGCAGGTCAATCGGTCGGCGATGTCGCCTGATGCCGACGCCACCGGCGAAGGCAACCGGAAGTGCGCGTACTGCGCGTCCCATTCTTGTCGTCACACCGCCCGGTAGGTGACGTCCAGAGCGCGCGCGGAGCGTTGCAGGGTGAGTCCGTGATGGCCGGGCAGTAGCGCGGCGTGGTGTGTCGCGCCAGCCTCGCACCACGCCGCATACCCGTCACGGACTGACCCGGAGGCGAACCGGAACATCCCGTTGGGTCCTTCCATGCGATCGTGATGGGAACCCACGATGGTGCCTTCGGCCGCCACGAGAATCCACGCATTGGCCGGATCGTCTGTCGGCGTCAGGCTTATCAGTGTCGCCGGCCCGGCGCTGACCGGGAAGGTGACGGCGACGCCAGCGCCGTTGACTCCGAGGTAGTGGTCTTCGTCGAGAAGGGCTACCGGAGAACCGTCGGGACGGATCGTGGCGTCGCCCTCGCCGCCGTTGGCGACGAGGATCCAGTCGCCTTCGACGTCCATCGCGTAGAGCTCGCAATACAGCGCGCTGGTCGCGACCGCCTTGCCCATGGCGAGCGCTATCGCGGTGGGGACATCGCCGGTGCATGAGAACGGGCGGCCCGAGACGGACTGCTCGCATACGGCAAGGCAGGCCGTGATTCCGACGTTCGGATTCCAGCGCAGCATGTCGCCGTGGCAGTTGACCGTGCCGCCGACGACGTTCTGATCGTCGCACAGGCGCTGTAGGGCGACCGCGAGCCGCGCCGAGCGCTCCAGCACACCGTCGCTAAGTGCTGCCGTGTCGTAAGCGGCGGAGAGCCGTGCGGACTGCTGACCGACAGTGGCCTCATCGATGCCTGCGATGGTCGCGTCGAGCTCCTCACGCGACACCTCGACCCGAGTCGCCCCGAGTCCGGTCAGCTGTTCTTCAGTCACCTCCACGTCGTCGTAGCCGGCGATCGGTGAGCCCACCTGCAGGAAGCGCCGCCCGCGGACGACACTGACCGCACGCATCGCGCGCATGACGTCGGCCATCTCGTCGTCGAGTCGTGGAGAACCGAGAACGCCAGCGATCGACATGAACGGACGCTTGCGACGAACGAGCACGTTGGTGAGCATGACGTGGCCCACGGGAAGGCTCCGGCGTGTGGCCTCCTCGGTGTCATAGGTCACCGGCACGGAGGCGATCTCCTGCAGCGCGGCGGTGACGATCGGGACGTCGGGGATTGCCTCCAGGGCGTGCCATGCATAGCTCGGTGGCGCGGCCATGGTCGGTACGAACACCACGACGTCGAGTTCGGCGGCGGCGAGCACCTCACCGAGCTGTCGACCGGATTCGTCCGAGTCGACGAGCCCGGGAAACTCGACCTCGCCGAACCGGGCTAGCCAGTCCCGGACGGTTGATGCGAACTGTTCACGCTCGTGCCGGAAAGCCGCAGGCATTGCTTCGTCGAACAGGCCAAAGTACACCGAGAGCTGACCGATTCGCAGGGTGCGCTCGTGCGTCGCAGTGGTGCCGCTCACGTCTGGACTCCCGATCAGATGTCATGTGTGCCATCTGTCCGGTGCGTTGGGAAACATGCTTGTCGCGTGGTCACGCTGCCGGACGTGCCGCGCTTCCCCGCCCGACACACGACTACCCTACTGGTCATCCCGAGGAAACGAAGAATCGATTCCAGCACGTGTGGTGAGGGCAGTCGACCGTACGTGACAGGTTCCCGACGCGGTCGCTCCGGATGCGAGCTCGGCAAGGGAGTGAACGTGGGCGGTCACGTGGTGACGGTCAAAGGCCTCATCGATCCTGCAGGTCTCGGGATCACGCTCGTGCACGAGCATCTCCATGCCGACCTGACCCCGTTGCTCGACGTGCACGGGTACGGCGCGGCCGGCGACGATCCGTTCGAACCAGCCGATGCTGCGGAGGCCCGATGGTCTCCTGGCAGCTTCCGGGACAACTACCGGCTGGACGATATCGACCTCGTCACGACCGAGTTGGCCTGGTTCCGGCAGGCCGGGGGAGCTGCGGTGGTCGATGTGACGCCGTCCCATCTCGGACGGGATCCCCGGGCGCTGGTCCGAATTTCCGGTGTGACCGGTCTCCACGTCGTGATGGGCGCCGGCTACTACCTGGCTTCGTCCCACCCGGCGGAGCTGCGCGATCGTTCGGCTGCCGAGATCGCCGAGGCTCTTGTCGCGGAGTTCGAAGTCGGCGTCGATGGGACCGGATGCAGGCCGGGCATCATCGGGGAGCTCGGAACTTCCGATCCGCCGCATGCCCACGAACTGA
>JBJHDB010000135.1:0-4366 GCA_050486325.1 Nitriliruptoraceae bacterium
TCATGCCCGTGACCCGACCGTTCGCGTCGAGCAGGATGACCACCGGCGGGTGTGGCTCCACGTCGCGCACCCGCGCCTGGGCGCGGCGCAGGACGGCAGTGGCGACCGGCACAAGCGTCCGCACGGCAGCGATGTCTGTGTCGCTGAAGGGCCCCTCGTCTGCCAATCGCACAAGCGTGGCGACCGCGAGGCACGACGAACCGGCCACGAACACCGCACGCATCTCGTCGCCCAGCCCGGACCCCGCGAACAACTTGCCGTACCGCGGACTGCGCCCGAAATCGCCGTCGGTGGCGTTGGCCAGCGTCGCCACCGGATCCGTGCGGCGGACGAGGTCGGCGAACTTGTTGAAATCAGGGTCGACGAGCTCGTTGTCCCAGAACGGCACGCAGTCAGCCGTGCTGAAGCCCTCGACGACCCCGCCGGAGGGAAGCAATGTCGTCGGGTCGGTGGTCATCACGGCGCAAGCCGAGAACGAGACCACCTCGTGGAATCCACCGACGATCGCCTCGCACACGTCGCTGGAGAGCGCCCCGGCGGCATCCGCAGCCAACAGGCGGTCCCGTACGCGCGACAGCCGTTCCACACCCATGGCTGCTCCGTCGGTCGGCGCCACGGCCACGACGTGGCCCACCCGACGATACTTACGCGCCCGGCGCCTCGGGCGCCATCCCCCGAACGGGGGGTCGGGGCCCTCCGACGGAGGGTCAAGATCCCCCCGGCTGCGCGATAGGCGATACCACCCGCCGTCCCTACCGTCGCCATGCTCGCAATGGGTGCTGCCAGCGGGCAGGCCAGTTGCGACACGTCACCGACAAGAGGGACCAATGTGGACAGGACATCACGACTCGCGCGCACCATCGCGGCAGTCGCAGTCGCCGGCGTTCTCGTCGTGGGCTGCGGGGACGACACCCCGGTGGCTGCCGGTCAGGACGAGGACGGCATGGACAACCAGCTCGAGGTGGTGATGCGCGACTTCGCCTTCGAGAACCTGCCCCAGAGCGTGCCGGCGGGAACGCGGCTAACCGTTGTCAACGAGGCCGAACGCGAGCTCCACGAAGTCGTCGCGTTCCGCCTGCCCGACGGCGAGGACCGCACCGTGGCCGAGCTCGCGCAGCTCTCCCCGCCTGACCTTGTCGCCGCACTCGGCGAGCCCGCCACCGTCTTGCTGGCCGAGCCGTCAGGTCCCGTCATTCCCGCCGTGGGTGACGGCACGCTGTCGGAGCCCGGCCGCTACGCGCTGATGTGCTTCATCCCGACCGGTGTCGATCCCGGCGAGTACCTCGCCGCCGCGGCCGAGACCGAGCAGGGGCCGCCCCAGGTCGACGGCGGACCCCCGCACTTCGTGCACGGCATGTACGCCGAGCTGCTCGTGGAGTAGGCAGCCGCGCCACGGCTCGTGGCCATCAGGCCGCGGGCCGTGGCCGCACCACCGCCGCACACCGGATGGCCGACCGGCCGCTCC
The DNA here is from genome assembly GCA_050486325.1 of Nitriliruptoraceae bacterium. GTDB lineage: Bacteria > Actinomycetota > Nitriliruptoria > Nitriliruptorales > Nitriliruptoraceae > JBJHDB01. The sequence continues at coordinate 1,466 of JBJHDB010000135.1, forward strand.
AAGGTGGCGATCGTCCTCGACGGCAGATCCAGAGTGCTTGGCCGATGGTCGTTGGTCGCACCCGAGCGGGTCACGACGATCCAGTCCCTGGCCTCCGCCTCGGTCGGGAACGTCACGGTGTACTTGACGCCGCGGATCATCAACCGTGCGCGGAACTTGTCGCTCAGGCGCTGCTCGATGCTCGTCGAAACCTCCGCCATGCGATCTGCCGGCAGGGGCCACTGTCGTGCGACGCGCTCACACCGAGCCGAGCCGAATGAGCACATCAGCCCAACGATCCATGAGCTCGTCCGCGCTCGCCTCGACGTGGGCGCGATGCCCCGCCCGCTCGCAACGCTCGTGCAGATCGCGGTGTCCCGCCAGAGCCGACGATGTCACCGGTGCGCTCTCGGCACGACGTGCGGCTGCCCCCTGGCCTGCCATGGAACGCCTTTGCCAAGCTTTGCCAATCTCCGTAGACTTTGTGCATGCCGACGATGAACATCTCCCTGCCCGAGTCGCTTCGTGCGTTCGTAGAGGAACAGATCTCCCAGCGCCGCTACGGCACGACCAGCGAGTACGTCCGCGACCTGATTCGGCGTGACCAAGACCGCCAGCACCTCCGGAACCTCCTGCTCGCCGGCGCGGCCTCCGAACCCGGCCCGGTCGCTGACGGCCGCTACTTCGACGACCTACGCGACGAGATGGACCTGACGTCCGGTGGGTGACCCGTCTCGGGTCGTCCCACGCACGCTCGCCACCCAGGATCTGCGCGACGCGGCGGCGCACTACGCAGCAGATGCTGACGCTGCCACCGCGCGCCGCTTCGTCGATGCGGTCGAACAGGCCTTCACCGTCATCGCGAGGCAACCCGGGATCGGTTCTCCCCGCTACGCCGTCGACCTCGACTGGCCTGGGCTGCGCACACACCCAGTCCAACGGTTCCCGTATCTCGTCTTCTACCTCGAGCAGGCCGACCACCTCGAGGTCATCCGCGTACTGCACGCCCGCCGCGACATCCCGGTGAGCCTCCAGGACCCATCAACTGACACCTGAACGGAGTGAGCCGAGAACCGATCATCACGCGTGAGCGGCCATCGGTTGCTACCCACACCCTCCCGGCCTGTGGATAACGACGTTACGCCTACCCGAGCATGTGTGACGTTTGGGCATGACCCCCCTGTGGGCAGCTCTCGAGTCCAAGACCCCGAACCGCAGAATTCGGCCTCCCATATGCTGCCAGGAGGCCGGATTCGGTTTGCGCGCTGGGAGGGATTCGAACCCCCGGCCGCCTGATCCGTAGTCGCTGATCCTTACTGCAGCTGAGCGAATAGCGCGTCGTTGAGGGTGTGGACGGTGGGTTCGCCTGGCCATGACCTGGGTACGTGTCCCCAGCGGCCGCGAGTTCGCTCCGACTGCGGACGGCTACGGCGCTACGGTCTCCCGCGGTGGGGGTCGCGCAAGGGGAATCATGGCCTGGGTGGAGTTGGCTTACTCGAAGAGCCAGGTCAAGCGTGCCGGCAAGATTCTGCGTGACAGCGTCCGCCACCCGCTGACGATCGACGAGCAGACGGTGCGCGAGGCCGAGCTCGTTTTGGAGAACTGGCGCTCCGCCCATGCCTTCGCGCTGAACAGCGTGCAGATGACGCTTCGCCGTCAGGTCGACCGTGCACAGCTCACCGCAGATGTCTCGCAGCGGCTCAAGGAACGCCGCACGATCATCGACAAGCTCCTACGGGAACCGACGATGCAGCTATCGACGATGCAGGACATCGCCGGCTGCCGGGCGGTCCTACCGGATCTCGCTTCGGTACGTCAGGTCGTGGACGGATGGCACGACGCGCGCCTGCGCAGGCTCGAGATCGTCGAAAAGTACGACTACCTCGAGGTACTGCGTGCTTCCGGGTACCGGGCGTACCACCTGATCGTCCGCCACGAGGAGCAAGGGCGACTCGTGGAGGTCCAACTCCGCTCCCAACTGCAACACGCCTGGGCGGTGGCCGTGGAATCCGTTGGACGCACCCGCGGCCAATCGCTGAAGACCGGCCAGGGCACCCCGGAGCTCCTGGAACGGTTCCGCCGCGTCGCCCAATACCTCACCGCGCTCGAACTCGGGCAGCCGATCGACGCATCGCTACTCTCTGAAGCCCAGGACTTCCTCACCATGCTCCAAGCCGGACACCCCGGACCCGAAGGAGAGCACGATGGCTGAACTGTCGCAGTTCCTCATCGTGTTCAATCACGAGCGCGGCGCACTACACCAGGACGTCACGGTCTTCGCCGATGCGGCTGAAGCGCTGCGGGCCTACGACGACGCCGAGCGGCACTTCGCCGAACAGACGCACATCGAAGTCGTCTTGATCGGTTCCGACTCGCTGGACACCGTCCGCCGCACCCACGCCAACTACTTCGACGGCACCGCCGCTCTAGAGCGCATCCTGCCGACCGGCTGACATCAACGCGCCCCAACCCTGGCGGTTCAGCATCAGGATCGATGCTGCCGCGCTGGTACGCGAACATCGATCGAGCCGGCCCGCAGGTCCTCGGCGGCATCCCTCTCTCCATCCGCGTCCGGGAGGTGGCGGTACTGCTGGTTGTGGTCTGCTCTCAGCACCTCGAGCGGCGACACTTTCCCGAACACGGGAAGGAGTCGGTACTGGAGCGTCACCTCGTAGCGCACCGGTCCGGCGCGTCGTCGATGAACCTTGCCAGCCAGCCCTCGGCGTAGGCGCCGAACGTCACCCCCGTGGTGCCGCGACGCCGGATGACGGCCGCACGGGTCTCGATATCCCAGAGACCGGCATCAACCTCGGTCGGCAACGTCGCCGTGTCGCGCTGCCCGTCGATCATCAGGCATGCTCCAAAGCTCATCAGGCGTGCCCGAAAGCCGCCCGACGGCAACCGATCGATGGCCACCCACAC
>JBJHDB010000136.1:0-4344 GCA_050486325.1 Nitriliruptoraceae bacterium
GTGCCCGACCGCGCACCCAGTCAGCCCAGCTGACCTCCCGTTGCCGCGCGGACCGGTATGCCGCTGCGTTGGCGTAGCCACCTACCCAGAAGAACAACGGCATGACCTGGAACACCCACGTCAGCCAGTGGGTCCAGCTGGCCACGGTCAGCAGGTTGACCCCGATGAGCTGTCCTGAGCGGACAGAGACCACCGCGAGAAGCCAATGGCCGTAGACCACCACGACGATCGCCGCAATCCGCAGGCCATCGGCATACCGGTTGCGACCGGCCGGGGTGCGGGCATCGATGTCTGCTGCGGTCAGGCGTGATGCGCTCACCGGACCACCCACAGCAACCAGATCATCGTGCAGGTGACGACCATGAGCAGCACATTCAACGGCGCGCCGACCTTCGCGAAATCACCGAACCGGTACAGGCCTGTGCCGTAGATCATCGTGTTGGTCTGGTAGCCCACCGGTGACAAGAAGCTCGTCGACGCCGCGAACATCACCGCCAGCACGAGTGCAAACAGCTCGATCTGCAGCCCCGAGGACAGCGCGATCGCAACGGGCACCAGAATCACCACTGACGCGTTGTTGCTGACCAGCTCGGTCATCAAGGTCGTCAACACGTAGAGCGCCATCAGCACCAGGAGTGGATGCCAGCCACCGGCCAGGTCGACGAAACGCGCGGCGAGCCAGTCCGCCGCACCGCTCTTGCTCATCGCGATCCCAAGCGGGATGACTCCGGCCAGCATGATGATGACGTCCCAGGCCACACCGGAGTAGATGTCGTCCTTGCCTACACAGCCCGTGGCGACCATCGCGACTACGCCCATCAGCGCGGTGACGACGATCGGCAGTGGTGTCGCCACGGCGCCGACGACCACGGCGACCACGATGCCGGCGGCCAACGACATCTTGCCACGGTCGAAGTCGTCGGCGAACTTCTCGAGCACAACGACGTCGAGGTTGCGTTCCAGGCGACGCAACGACGTCGTCGACAGCTGGAGCAGGAGCACTTCGCCGACATCGAGCCGGTGATCCGCGACCCGGGCCGACGAGGGATCGTCGATCTCGATGCCGACAGGTCGCGCGCGGTAGCGCGCCCAGAAGTCGATCGCCCGGCCGGGTCGGCCGGCGAACACATCGCGATTGCGCAGGAGGATCCTCACGAGCCGTCCGTCGTCACGCACCCGCTGGTCGGAACCGAAGTCACTCATCACCTGGACATCGTCGTCGCCGATGAGGTCGGACACGACGCGCATGTCCGCGTGCAGCTGCAGAATGTCGCCTGCGGCCAGCTCCGTCGTTGCCGCGTTCTTGATGATCGACCGCCCGTCACGAACGAGGCGGAGCACCTCGACATCGTGGCGTTGCGCGAACCCGGAATCCTCGAGGGTCGAATCGACGAGGCCGCTGCCTTCGGGTACGGCGACCTCGACCACGAACGGTGCCTGCTCGTGCAGGTCCAGCCGTCGTGCACCGTCAGCCGGCAGCAACCACCGCCCGATGGTGGCGAAGTAGGCCACACCGACCAGCAGAACCACCACACCGACGTGGGTGAACTCGAACATGTGGATCTCACGCCCGAACGCCTCGACGTCGCGCAGCAGCGACGATGCCAGGATGTTGGTCGAGGTGCCGATCAGGGTGAGCGTCCCGCCCATCATCCCGAAGAAGCTCAGGGGGATGAGCAGCCGTGATGCCCGTGTGCCGCCGCTACGGGCCATATCGAGCACGAGGGGGATCGCCACCGCCACCGCAGCGGTGTTGTTCACCAGTCCGGAGACAGGCCCGATGATCAGGGCGATGACCATCAACTGACGCAGCTCAGAATTGCCGACGAACCCGAACGTCCGCCGTGCGACGACATGGACCAGACCGGTGCGCTGCACTCCCGCGGACAGGATGAACATGGCCAGGACCGTCACCGTCGCCGCGTTCGACAGCCCCGACAGCCCCTCACCGATCGTCGGAAACGCCGCTTGAAGGTCGACACCGTGCGAGAGCAGCCATGGCCCGTGGAACAGCTGAGGAATCGCCATAACGGTGACGAGGATCACCAGGGCGGTGACGTCCAACGGCAGCTTCTGCGACGCGAACAGCACGAGCGCGCCCAGCACGATCGCGAAGACCAGCGCGATCTCGACCGTCATCTACGCGCCCTTCACGCCAACTGCCGGCGGCCGGATGCTAGGCGACCGTGGGCGCCGGCGAGGATGCCTCGCAATGCCCGCCGTGTGATCGACCCTGTGACCTCCTGCAGACTTGACCGGACCGATCGCGTCGGTGATCATCGCCCGGTCTGTCGCCGAATGTCACCCGGGGAGGTGAGTCCGCTGGAGGGCAGCACAGGAAGTCAATGCATGCGTCGTCCGGCGGCGTCGGCCTGAATCCAGCTCGGCGCCGTCCCCGCGGGGAACTCCGGATGGCGCCGACACTCGAGGCACACCCACGGTCGTGACGACTGAAATGTCGCTCATGGCCCTGGAGTCGTGACCAGCTGGAGGCAGGGCCATGATCGTGACCACCGTACTGTCCGACCTCGTCGCCGATCGCGATCTGGCGAGCATGCGCGACTGGCTCGATGCCCAGGGCGCGCTTGACATCGCCGAGGAACTCGCCCGGCTCGAACCCGGCGCACGCGCTGTTCCGTTCCGTCTGCTGCCCAAGGACCGGGCGCTTGCGGTGTTCGAGGCGCTCGACCCCGTCCATCAGGGCGAGCTCCTCCAGGCGCTCGCCGACGTCGACGTCGACGCGCTGTTCGTCGGCATCGACGCCGACGACCGGGCACGACTGCTCGACGAGGTGCCGGCAAAGGTCGCCCGCCGTCTGCTCGCCTCCCTGCCCGAGGTAGCCCGGCGGAACACCAACATCCTCCTTGGTTATCCAGAAGACTCCGCGGGTCGGATGATGAGTCCGCGGTATGTCAACGTGCGCGCGTCGATGACCGCCGCTGACGCGCTGGCGAAGGTACGCCGCGCTGGCCTGCGCAGCCGTGAGGTCCTGGTGCTTCCGGTCACCGACGATCAGCGGCACCTGCTCGGTGTCGTCGACCTGCCCGACCTGGTCACTGCCGCTGCGGACACCACAGTCGCCGACCTGATGCACCACGAGATGTACTCGGTCACCGTCGATGCCGACCGCGAGGTGGCGGCTCGGCTGGTCCAGGAGGCCGACCTCGTCGCGTTACCGGTCGTCGACTCGGAGAACCGCCTCGTCGGCGTCGTCACTGTCGACGACGCCATGGAGGTCATCGAGCTCGAAGAGACCGAGGACTTCTCGCGCGGTGGCGGTGTCGAACCGCTCGATCTGCCCTACATGGAGGCGACGAGCTTCCGGCTCGCCCGCAAGCGCGCCGTCTGGCTGCTGCTGCTGGGCGTCGCGGCGGTCGCCACCGTCAACGTGCTCGCCGCGTTCGAGGACACGCTCGAGGCGGTACTCGCACTGGCACTGTTCATCCCGCTGCTGATCGACACCGGGGGAAACTCCGGCGCGCAGGCGGCAACCGTGGTGATCCGGGCGATGGCCGTCGGTGAGGTCCGGTTCGCCGATCTGCCCCGCATCCTCCGGCGTGAGCTGACCGTCGGTGTGATGCTGGGCGCGATGCTGGCGGTGATCGCCTTCCCGTTGGTGAGCATCTTCTTCGGCATCCCGTTCGGACTGGTGATCGCGATCACGCTGGCGGTGATCTGCTCGTGGGCGTCACTGGCCGGCGGGATGCTGCCGATGCTGGCGCGGCGCTTCGGGGTGGACCCCGCCGTGGTATCCGCGCCGGTGATCACGACGCTGGTGGACGCAACCGGACTGATCATCTACTTCCTGATCGCTCGCGCAGTGCTCGGCATCGGTTGAGCCCGGCGCGACAGCGTGCATGTCGCGGTTCGGTGCGACCAAGCAGCACTTGGGCCGGCGACACCGGGTCATTCGGCCCGGTTGGCGTCCATCCAGTCGGGTTACGGTGACGAACGAACCCGCACGAGCTGCACTGCCCGGCACCTTCGCCGCTGACGTCAATGTCGGCGGCACGCCATAGCGGACCCGGCGCCGACAAGTGACGACGCGTTCGAAGACAAGCGAGGCAGACATGCAACTGATCACGCGTATCAGCGCGCTCGTGGCCTGTGTCGGCATGAGCTTCCTGGCAGGAGCCGTCGGCGCTCTGTTGCAGGGATCGACTTCCGAGGTGCAGGCCCGGTATGAAGCTTTCACCCTTCCCGCATGGGCCCCGCCGACCGCAGCGTTCGGCATCGTCTGGCCGGTGCTGTACCTGTTGATCGGGATCGCCGCGTGGCGGCTGTGGCTCGTCGCGGAACGCTTCGACGACATCCGCGGCGCGTTGACGTTGTGGGTGGCCCAGC
>JBJHDB010000137.1:0-4326 GCA_050486325.1 Nitriliruptoraceae bacterium
TGGCTTCGCGAAAGCGCAGACAGGCCGAAGGCGACGTTGCGTGCGACGGTGAGATGGGGGAACAGCGCGTAGTCCTGAAAGACCAGACCGATCTGCCGACGTTCGGCCGCCACCGCGACGCCGGGGCCCGTGACCTGCCGACCGTTGACCTCGATCGTGCCCGCATCAGGGGTCGCCAAACCAGCGATCATCCGCAGCATCGTCGTCTTGCCACAGCCGGACGGGCCGAGCAGGGCGGTCAGGCTGCCCCGAGGAACCTCGAGATCGACGCCGTCGACGGCGACTGTGGCGCCGAACCGCTTGCGAAGTCCAGCACAGCGCAATGCGGCGGGCGGCGTCACCGCGTTCGCATCGATAGCGCCGGGTTCGCGCGTAGCAAGCATGACGGGCTCTCTGACCGGTATACAGGTAAGGCTACCCTGACTCGCGCTCGTCGAGCGAATCCGCCCGGTCGGTGATTGTCGTGCGGCACGTCCCTTGCCGCACGACCACGTAGGCTTCGTGCATGTCCGCACACGAGTCCATGCCACCTGCTGGCGACGAGCCTGCCGCAACCGTCGCGTTGCCCGCGCCACGACCCACGCCCGCCGATGACGTCGCGCGCCGCAACGTCGTCGTGCTCGGCGACCGGGTGTTGGTCGCACCGCCGTCGGATGCCGAGCGCCGCAGCAAGGGTGGCATTCTGATCCCGGCCACTGCAGCGTCCATCGACCGGAAGGGAATCTGGGGCGAGGCGATCGGTGTGGGCCCGCACGTGCGGCACGTAGACATCGGTGACGAGGTGTTGTACGTGCCAGAGGACGCCGTCGAAGTTGACGTGCAGGGTGAGCCCTATCTGATCGTGCGTGAGCGCGACATCCATGCGGTCGGCTCGGCCCGAGGAGACGGCGCCACCGGCCTGTATCTCTAGGCATGATCACCGGCCGCGGCGCATTCCCGGCGGTAGTCGCCCGACCGGGGATGCGTCCCGTGACGACGAACGAGGAGCAGAACGTGACCAGCGCTACGGCTGCCGCCGGAGCCGTCGGACCTCCACCGGGGATGAAGGTGCGGCTGTCGTCCAACGAGTCGCCGCTCGGTCCGTCGTCCGCTGCGGTGGAGGCGGCGGCACGTGTGCTGGCCGAAGGGCACCGATACCCCGACGACCAGTCGCTGGCCCTGCGTGGGGCGCTGGCGGCGCACGACAGTGTCGGGGTGGACCAGGTTGCCGTCGGCACCGGTTCGACCGCGCTGATCATGGACGCCGTCGCGCATGCCTCCCGCACGGGAGGGCACGTCCTCGCCTTCGAGCAGTCGTTCGTCGTCTATCGGCTCGCGGCCGCCAACGCTGGCCTGGGATACCGCGAGGTGGTCGCCTCACCAGCTGAACACGCGGACGAGCCGGTGCAGCGCGCTGTCGAGGCGCTGCTCGATGCGATCGATCCGGACACCTGCGTGATCGCCGTGGACAATCCGGGCAACCCGACCGGTGCACACTTGAGTGGCGAGCAGCTGGCGGCGCTGGTCGCCGCCGTCCCCGCCGAGGTGACGATCATCGTCGACGAGGCGTATCACGAGTTCGCGGCCGGGGAGCGTGGCTACGCCACGGTTGCTGAACTCGGCCTCGATCACCCGGGCCTGCTTGTGTTGCGCACGTTCTCGAAGGCGCACGCCCTCGCCGGCCTTCGGGTGGGCTGGATGACCGGCCCGCCGTCATTGGTCGGCGCCATAGACGGGCGGCGCAGTCGGTTCAACGTGAGCGCACCCGCGCAAGCGGCGGCGATCGCCAGCTTGGCCGACCGTGACCACCTCACCGCCGGGGTGAAGATGGTCCGTGAGGGGCGTGCCCGGATGGCGGACGGGCTCCGCGCACGCGGGGTGCGGTTCGCCGACGGACTCGGCAACTTTCTCACGTTGGAGTTCGACACGGACGCGGCAGACGTCATCGATCGCTATGCAGCCCTTGGTGTGGGCGTACGGTCATTGGCGCCGTACGGCATGGGCCGGCACGTTCGGGTCACCGTGGGCACACCCGCGGAGGTCGACGCGTTCCTCGAAGCCACCACCACGGTGGTCGGCGAAACCGTCACGTCGTGAATCGCCCCGTGCACGCCCGACGCCGTCGACTGGCATGGGCGATGCTGTCGGCTGCGGTGGTGAGCACGCTCGTGGGGTGTGATGCGGACACGGTTCGGGTCAGCGACGCACCAGCGCCCGCCGTCGTCCCGCCGGTAGACGCTGATCTGGCCGACGGTGGGTGGCCTGAGGCAGCGGCCTGGATCCAGCGCGCCAACGACGACGGGCGACCCGTGCTCGTCAACATATTCGCGAGCTGGTGCGGCCCATGCGAACGGGAGATGCCGCTGCTCGTCGATGCCGCACAGGCGCATCCGGAGGTGGCGTTCCTCGGGATCGACCACCTGGATCAGCGTGCGAACGCCGAACGTTTCGTCGAAGAACAGGGCATCGAGTTCGCCACGATCTTCGACATCGCCGGTGACTTCGCTGCTGCCGTCGAGGCACGGGGAATGCCGACCACGGTGGTCTTCGACACCGACGGCGTCCTTGTCGCCCGGCATACCGGGGAGCTCACCTCGACCTCGCTCGCCAGCCTGCTCGACGAGGTCCGCTGACGTACGGGCCAGCCGTGTTCGTGCCGTGCCCGATCGACCGGGGCAGGACACGGCAACCGCGTTAGCATCGCTCCACGCGCAGCACGCGCGGAACTCGCACCGTGCTGGTATCGATGCACACCCACTTTGGGACCGGGAGGCGACATGGAAGTGTTCGTCGTGGGAGGACTGGTCGCCTTCGGCCTGTTCCTCGTACTGCTGACGTTCGTGCTCTGGGTGTGGACCCTGGTAGACGTCCTGCGCATCGAGGACGAGTCGACGTTGCGCACGGGTACGCAGCTCATCTGGGTCATCGTGATCGTGTTCACACAGATCATCGGCTCACTGATCTACCTGGTGATCGGACGCCCGGTGCGCAAGTCGACTGCTGCCACGCCGCCGACCGACGGTGAGCAGGACGACAGTCGTGCTCAGGCAACCAGTCATGGCCAGGATGGCGACGAGGCGTCGCAAGGCGCTACGTGAGCCGCTGACGCACCAGCTCGGACACGCGGCTTCCGTCGGCGCGGCCGGCGACCTTGGCCATGGCGGCCTTCATGACCGCACCCATGTCCTTGGGGCCGGTCGCCCCGGTCGCTTCAATGGCCGCATCCACGATCGAGGCCAGTTCCTCGTCACCGAGCTGTTCAGGCAGATAGGCCTCGTACGTCTCGGCCTCGGCTTCTTCGGCGGCTGACTGGTCGGCACGGCCAGCCTTCGCATAGGCCTCCGCCGCCTCCCGGCGTCGCTTCACCTCCGTCGCGAGCACCTTCTGGACGGTGTCGTCGTCAAGTCGTCCCTGAGGGCCGAGACCGTCGGCGACAGCCCGGTTCTTGCAGGCCGCAATAGCCATTCGAAGCGCTGACACCCGCGCCTTGTCCCGGGCCTTCATCGCGGTGCGCAGGTCGGACTCGATGGTGTCGTACAGGCTCACGGCGCTGTTCCCGTTCGATGCGAGTTGACGTGTCGGTTGCCAGGTTACGTCGCCGGTCGACGGGTGAGCCGCCAGGCCGGGTGCCTTCGTGCCCCGGCCAGGGCGAGTGCATGCCGGTCGAGCTGTCCCTGGAAGACGTGGCGTACCGGACCAAAACGAAGATCGAAGATCCGGGTTGCCCGGTCCTGGAGCTCGTCCCACCATTCGGGTGCGTGCCGACGCGAGTCAGCGGTGACCAGCACGTCCAGCCGCACCGCGGACGATGCTTCGGTCGCGGTGACCTCGGCAAGGCGGTAGCCACGACGGGAGATGGCGGCAACCGGACCGGATCGCGCCCAGGCCTCCATGTCGGCTGCCGTTCCCGGGTGGGCGAGCACCACGCTCGGCATGGTCGCCGGTGGGGCCTGTGGCAGAAGTTCGGCCGGATCCTGGCGGTGTCCGACGATCCGGACGAGCAGGGCGTCGTCGAACAGTCGCGCCGTCTGCAGCGTGCTGTGCACCCGATGTCCCCTCTGCCGTCGGTCCCGTCTCGCCTCACCGCGTCACGCTCCGTCGACCGGGTCGGGTGCCGTTGCTCCGGACCTCGATCGCGCGGGACGGGCGGCATCGTCGCAGGCCAAGGCGACGGAGTCACGCATCCTCGACCGTCGTGGTCCCACGACCAACCCGGCGGTCGGTCACGTCCAACGACCCCGGCAGTAGCCTGCAGGTCGACGAGCAGTTCGGAGTAGGCCGGTGGGGCACGTCGGGGTGTACGGCGCCGACGGATTCGTCGGTGGCCTGGTACGCAGCGAACTGCAC
>JBJHDB010000138.1:0-4315 GCA_050486325.1 Nitriliruptoraceae bacterium
CACGCGGCCTCCGTTGCGGGCCTGTCGCTCACGGCTACATGTTGCGAATGAGCGCGTCGCCGAACTCGGAGCACTTCAGCAGGGTTGCGTCGTCCATGAGACGTTCGAAGTCGTAGGTCACCGTCTTCGCGCCGATGGTGGCCTCCATCGCGGAGACGATCCGATCCGCAGCCTCGGTCCAGCCGAGGTGCCGCAGCATCATCTCGCCTGACAGGATCACCGACGACGGGTTGACCTTGTCCTGGCCGGTGTACTTCGGAGCGGTGCCGTGGGTGGCCTCGAACACCGCGTGCCCGGTGTCGTAGTTGATGTTCGCTCCCGGCGCGATGCCGATGCCACCGACCTGAGCAGCGAGTGCGTCGGACAGGTAGTCGCCGTTGAGGTTCATCGTCGCCACGACCTCGTACTCGGCCGGACGGGTGAGCACCTGCTGGAGCATCGCGTCGGCGATCGCGTCCTTGACGAGGATCCTGCCGTCGGCCAAGGCGGCTTCCTGCTCGGCGTTGGCCGCCTCCAGGCCGTCGGTCTCCTTGGTGCGGTCGTATTGGGACCAGGTGTACACCTGGTCGCCGTACTCGCGTTCGGCCAGGGCGTAGCCCCAGTCGCGGAAGGCGCCCTCGGTGAACTTCATGATGTTGCCCTTGTGCACCAGGGTCACACTCGTGCGGCCATTGTCGATCGCATAGTCGATCGCGGCGCGCACGAGGCGCTCGGTACCCTCCCGCGAGACCGGCTTGATGCCGATTCCGGACGTCTCGGGGAACCGGATCGAGTCGACGCCGAGCTCGTCGCGCAGGAAGCCGATGAGCTTGCGCGCCTCGGCGGACTCCGCCTCGTACTCGATGCCCGCGTAGATGTCCTCGGTGTTCTCCCGGAAGATGACCATGTCGACCTGGTCGGGGTGGCGCACAGGGGAGGGCACGCCCGTGAACCACCGCACCGGCCGGACGCAGGCGAACAGGTCGAGGCGCTGGCGGATGGCCACGTTGATCGAACGGATACCGCCACCCACCGGTGTGGTCAGCGGACCCTTCAGGCCGATCTTGAACTCGCCGAGCGCGGCGATGGTCTCGTCGGGAAGCCAGACCACCTCGCCGTAGACCTCGTTCGCCTTGTCCCCGGCGAAGACCTCCATCCACGAGATCCGTTTGCCGCCTTCGTAGGCCTTGGCCACCGCTGCATCGATGACGCGCTGGGCGGCCGCCCAGATGTCCGGACCGGTCCCATCGCCCTCGATGAAGCAGACGATGGGTTCGTCAGGAACCTGCAGCGTCCCGTCGTCGGCGACCTCGACGGGCTCTCCGGACGCGGGCACGGACACCTTGTCGTAGGCCACAGTGGCTCCTTGGCGTGGTTGAGGGAGACGTGGGGGGTCTCGGTCGTCGGTGCTAAAGGCTACCGAGCGCCCTGGTGCGGACATGCATCGGTCGGGACAAGTCGGTGGTCGCCGTATCACGGTGGTGGCATCGGTCGGTTTGCACCGAACAATCAGTGAGGTTAGGGTTACCTAACACTCATTAGAGCTTGCCCAACCAGCCATGGTGTCGGGTGGCGCGATGCCGGGCTTGCGCCTCCGAGCGGGGCCCCGAAGCCGCGGCAGACGAAGACGACGACAAGGAGTCCCGATGTCCACGCAACTCCGGCGAATCACCGCGCTGATCGCCCTGCTCGCGTTGGTCGCCAGCGCCTGCGCGACCGGCGCAGGTGCGCCCGAAGAGTCCGACCCTGCGCCGGAGGCGAGCGAGCAACCTGATCCGGCCGACGACGGCGAGCCGGACGTAGCCGAACTCACCGGCCCGCTCACGATCTACTCGGGCCGCAACGAGGAGCTCGTCGGCGAGGTGTTGCAGGGCTTCACCGAGCAGACGGGGATCGAGCTGAACGTGCGCTACGGCGACACGGCCGAGCTCGCAGCCACCATCCTTGAGGAGGGGGACATCAGTCCGGCGGATCTCTACTTCGCCCAGGATGCCGGCGCACTCGGCGCCATCGAAGCCGCCGGGCGGCTCGCGACCCTGCCCGACGACGTGCTCGCGCTCGTCGGTGAGGGCGCCAGGTCGTCGAACGGCGCCTGGGTGGGCATCACCGGCCGAGCTCGGGTGATCGCCTACAACACCGATGCGCTCACCGCCGAGGAGGTTCCCGACAGCGTCTTCGACCTGACTGACTCCTCGTGGAGCGGACGGATCGGCTGGGCTCCCGAGAACGGATCATTCCAGTCCTTCGTGACCGCGATGCGTCTCGAGCACGGGGAGGACGTCGCACGCGAGTGGCTGGAAGGAATCATCGCCAACGATCCGGTCGTCTTCCCCAACAACACCACGACCGTCGAGGGCGTGGGTCGTGGCGAGGTCGACGTCGGATTGGTCAATCACTACTACCTGGCACGATTCCTCGCCGAGGACCCGGGCTACCCGGTCGACAACAAGTACCTTCCGGGCGACATCGGTGGGATGGTCAACGTCGCGGGCATCGGCGTGCTCGCATCCAGTGACCATCAGGAAGCGGCGTTCGAGCTGGTTCGCTACCTGCTCAGTGAGGAGGTCCAGGCCTTCTTCGGGCAGGTGACCGATGCGCTGGAGTTCCCGCTGCGTGACGGCGTCGACTCGCCAGTGCTGCCCACCCTCGACGAAATCGCACCGCCCGCGGTCGACCTGACGCGGCTGGAAGATCTGCAGGGAACCCTGGAGATGCTGCGTGAGGTCGGCGCCTTCCGGTGAGTCGGCTGGCCGTGACGAGCGGCGAACGGGCAGCCAGTAGGGTCGCGCGCACATGGATGCTTCCGTGCCACCCCGACTCGACCCGGTCGCCCGTGCGCACCCGTCGCCGCCCGACGAACGGGGTCCCCGCCGGTTGGCGGGGACCCACCCGTTGGTGTGGCTGCCCGCTGCGGTCGTCGGCTGCGCGATGCTGGTTCCGCTCTTCTACCTCGTCGTCGCGGCAGCACAACTTCCCGGGCATCGCATCGCATCGATCGTCACCGACCCGGCCACGCTGCGGCTGGCCGCGCGCACGATCGGGCTCGCCGCCGCCGTGACCGGCGCCAGCCTCGTGATCGGTGTCCCGGTGGCGTGGCTGACGGTGCGAACCGACCTGCCGGCACGTCGGTTCCTGGTGGTGGCCACGGCACTGCCGCTGGTCATCCCGACCTACGTCGGGGGTTTCGCGCTCGTTGCGGCGCTCGCCCCGGGTGGGCTCGTGGAGAACTGGTCCGGATGGCGTCCGCCGTCGCCATACGGGTTCGGCGGTGCGTTCGTCGCGTTGACCCTGTTCACCTATCCCTATGTGCTGCTCACCGTCCAGGGGGCACTGCGCGGGCTCGATCCGGCGCTGGAGGAGGCGTCACGTACCCTGGGCCGGTCACCTTTGGCAACCTTCCTTCGGGTCACGTTGCCGCAGCTGCGTCCGTCGGCAGCCGCTGGCGGCCTCCTCGTCACGCTGTACGTACTCAGCGATTTCGGGGCCGTGTCCATCCTGCGCTATTCGACGTTCACCCGGGCGCTCTACCTGCAGTACCGGAGTGCTTTCGATCGGGCGCCCGCCGCGCTGCTCGGCCTGATGCTCGTGGCGCTGACCATCGTGTTCGTCGTCGCAGAGGCCCGGGTGGCACGTGATCGTGGTCAGCAGTTTGGCCGTCGCGGGGTTGGGCGGAATGTCCAGCCGGTCAGCCTGGGACGGTGGCGGACGCCGGCTGCTGTCGGTTGCTGGTCGCTCGTGGCTGGAGGTCTACTCCTGCCTGTCACGGTGATCGTCTACTGGCTGGTGCGTGGGATCACGGCGGGCGAGCCGGTCGTCGCCGTGATCGGACCCGCGACACGCAGCTTGCTCGTGGCTGCGCTGGGTGCTGTCGCAGCGGTCGGCGCGGCACTGCCGGTCGCGATCTGGTCCGCGCGCAGCGCCTCGCGATGGGCCCGGCTCGTCGAACGGGCGTCGTTCGCGGGGTACGCGCTGCCCGGCATCGTCGTCGCCCTCGCACTGGTGTTCGTGGGGATTCGCGTGGTGCCGAGCCTCTATCAGACCTTGGCCATGCTCGTGTTCGCCTACGTCGTACTGTTCCTGCCGCAGGCGGTCGGCGCGGTACGCGCATCGCTGCTGCAGGTGGAGGGCAACGTCGAAGCCGCCGCCCGCACGCTGGGTGCGGCACGCATGGCCGTACTCCGGCGGGTGACGCTGCCGCTGGCGCGTCGTGGTGCGATCGCCGGCGGCGCACTGGTCTTTCTGACCGTGTTGAAGGAGCTGCCGGCGACCCTGCTGCTTGCGCCGACGGGATTCGACACCCTCGCGGTGCGGGTCTGGTCTGCGACTGGCGAGGCGT
>JBJHDB010000139.1:0-4311 GCA_050486325.1 Nitriliruptoraceae bacterium
ACCGCGTGCGTGGTTCGACAGTGACTGGGCGGTCTCTCGCTCGAAACTCGCTGAGCCGCTGTCGGCGGGGTCGTCGTCGAATCCGGCGTCACGCCAGTTCTTGACGTCCGCTTCGGCATCCAGCTCGGCGACCTGTGCGGCCAGCTGGGCACGTTCTTCGAGCAGCTCGGTCCGGACCGCCTTCAGCTGCGTCTTGGTGGGCGCTTTTCGGGTAGCCATGGGCGCGGAACGTAGCAGAGGCTTTGCGTGATCGACGCGTCCGCCTGTCGCGACTGAGGCGCCTAGAATCGTGCACCCTGCGCAGTCGCGAACTCCCCTTGGTCGCGGTGGTGTCCGACCGGAGTGCAGGCACCGCCTCGATCGTCCGACCAGTGAGTCCTACACGTGCCTGACGATTCCAACCCCCACACCTCTGCCTCCGGTCCGCCGGAATGGCCCGAGGTCGAGCAACGTCCCGACCTGGCTCGGATCGAAGAGGACGTCCTCGCCCGTTGGCGCAACGACGACGTGTTCGCGGCGAGCGTCGATCAGCGTGCCGACGGTCCGGTGTGGACGTTCTACGAGGGCCCCCCGACGGCCAACGGTCGGCCGGGCACCCACCACGTCGAAGCGCGGGTGTTCAAGGACGTCTTTCCCCGCTACCGGACGATGAAGGGCTTCGCTGTTCGCCGCAAGGCCGGATGGGACTGCCACGGACTTCCCGTCGAGCTCGAAGTCGAACGTGAGCTGGGTCTCAACTCGAAGGCCGAAATCGAGGCGTACGGCATCGAGGAGTTCAACGAACGGTGTCGCGCTTCGGTCCAACGCTACGTCGGCGCGTTCGAGGAGCTGACCGAACGCATCGGATTCTGGATCGACACCGACGATCCCTATCGGACGATGGACGCCTCCTATATCGACAGCCTCTGGTGGGCGCTGAAGCAGCTGTGGGAGCGCGATCTGATCTTTCGGGACTTCCGTGTCTCCCCGTACTGCGCGCGGTGCGGCACGGGCCTGTCCGACGCAGAGGTCGCCCTCGGCTACCGCCAGGTGGAGGATCCGTCGGTGTTCGTCCGCTTCCCGCTGACGTCTGGTGAGCTTGCCACCGACGGTGCGGCGCTCGTGGTGTGGACGACGACACCCTGGACGTTGCCCGCCAACGTGACCTGTGCTGTCGGGCCCGACCTGGAGTACGTGCTGGTGCGAACCGGTGCTGCCGGCATCGACGACGAACTGTTGGTCCTTGCCGCGCCACTCGTCGAGCCTCTGTTCGGATCGGAGGCCACCATCGTCCGTACGGTCGCTGTCGATGAACTGGACGGCGCCGCGTACGCCCGCCCCTTCGACTTCGTAGACGTCGATGACGACAAGGCGCATCGGATCACCCGTGCCGACTTCGTGACCGCCACCGACGGATCCGGCATCGTCCACATCGCACCGGCATTTGGTGCCGACGACATGGAGATCGGGCGACGTGACGGGCTGCCCACGCTCAACCCCGTCGACAGTCAGGGGCGGTTCACCGTCGGACCGTGGCGTGGGCAGTTCGTCAAGGACGCCGACCCCGACATCGTTCGCGCCCTCGATGATGCCGGACTGCTGATCGCCGAGAAGACGTACACGCACACCTACCCGTTCTGCTGGCGTTGCGACCATCCACTCATCTACTGGGCCAAACCGTCCTGGTACATCCGCACCACCGCGGTGCGCGACCAGTTGCTGGCCAACAACGCGCAGATCGACTGGCACCCCGAACACATCCGCGACGGGCGGTTCGGCAACTGGCTCGAGAACAATGTCGACTGGGCGTTGTCGCGCGACCGGTACTGGGGCACACCTCTGCCGTTCTGGTGCTGCGATGCGTGCGATCACGTCGAGGTCGTCGACTCCCGGGCCGAGCTGGGACGCAAACTCGGCCAGGACCTTTCCGAACTCGATCCGCACCGGCCCTGGGTCGACGAGATCACCTTGGTCTGCCCGGCGTGCGGCGCGAACCTGCACCGGGTGCCAGACGTCGCCGACGCATGGTTCGACTCGGGCGGCATGCCCTACGCACAGTGGGGCTATCCACACACCGGAAAGGCCGAATTCGACCGCCACTATCCGGCCGACTACATCTGCGAGGCCATCGACCAGACCCGTGGCTGGTTCTACACGCTGCTGGCCGAGTCAACCCTGCTGTTCGGCGACAGCTCCTACCGCACCTGCCTTTGCCTGGGCCATATCGTCGACGAGCACGGGCGCAAGATGTCCAAGTCGGCCGGCAACGTCATCGACCCGTGGGAACTTATCGACGCGCACGGCGCCGATCCTCTCCGCTGGCTGATGTTTGCCGAAGGCAACCCGTGGGTGAACCGCCGCGTCAGTCACCAGGCGGTCGCCGACGTCGTCCGCCGTTTCGTTCTCACGCTATGGAACACGCATGTGTTCCTGGTCACCTACGCAAAGATCGACGGGTTCGATCCGTCATTGACACCACCTCCCGTGGCGAGTCGCACCGCTACCGACCGCTGGGTGCTCGCCGAACTCGCCGACCTCGTCGGCACGGTCGACGATGCTCTCGACGGCTATGACGTGACCACCGCCACGCGTCGTCTGGAACGATTCGTCGACGATCTGTCGAACTGGTACGTGCGCCGCAATCGCCGACGTTTCTGGAAGTCGGTGACCGACGACCCCGACGACAAGGCGGCCGCCTACCACACGCTTCACACCTGCCTGGTGACGCTGTCCGGCCTACTCGCACCGTTCCTCCCGTTCGTCGCCGACCGTATCTACAACGACCTGGTGGTCGTGCCTGGCAGCGGGGACGATCCGGTCTCGATTCACCTGACCGATTTCCCTCAGGCCCAGCCGGACTGGCACGACGCTGCCCTCCGAGAGGCGATGGTGGCCGCACGCCGCGTGGTGGAGCTCGGCCGGCAAGCGCGCAACGACAGCGGGGTCCGGGTGCGCCAGCCATTGGCCACCGCCATAGTCACGGTCACGGGCAACGAACGGGCGCTGCTCGAACCACTCCTCGACGACATCGCCGACGAGCTCAACGTGCTGGACGTCACGATCGCTGACGACACGGGCGAGCTCGTCGAGCACCGGCTCAAGCCACGTTTCGCCGCGATCGGACCGGCGTTCCAACAACGTGCACCGGGTGTAGCGGCCGCGATCGGTGCAGTCGAACCTGCTGACGCCGAACGCATCGCCGACGCGCTACGCAGCGACGGGCGGGCCACCATCACCGTCGACGGGGAGGAGATCCCTCTCGATGCAGACATGGTCGACGTGATCTCCTCACCCCGGACCGGTTGGGCGCTGGCGCATGACGGCGCTTCGGCGGTCGCGCTCGACACGCGCCTGACACCCGAGCTGGAAGTCGCTGGTGTCGCCCGGGAACTGGTCCGCGCCGTCAATGATCTGCGCAAGGAAGCCGGCATGGCCCTCGATGACCGGATCATCCTCGAACTGACGGTCACGCCGTCCGAACTGGATGTCGACCTCGCCGAAGGCGGGCACTACGACACCTTGGCGCGCGAGGTTCTTGCTGATCGTGTGGATCGGAGCACCGGCGGCGACGGACACGTCATCGAACTCGGCACATTGGGTCAGGCACGGGTGGCCTTGCGATGATCCTTCGCACACTGGTCCGTCTGGGCGCAACCGCGACGCTGGTCGCCGGGGTCGTCGGCATCTTGCGTCAGCGCCGGGAAGCCATCGACGTCTCCGAAGGTCGCCTGCCCCGCGCTTCGGCGGCCGCGGACGTCCCCGCCCAGGTGCAGTACGGCTTTCTGGCGCGCCGCGTCGCTGCCTGGGTGCCGACCCGGGTCTACGAGCCGGCCAGTCCTGTCGGTCGGTTGTGGGTCGCGCCGCTGACCGCGCTGGGGCTGCTGGTCGCCACGGTCGCCGGATCGCGCCCACTCTGGCGTGACGACCTGGGGTGCTACGTAGCCACCGACGTCGGTGGCCCGTCACGCTTCCTGCTCCGCCGGCTGGGTATGACCGCGAACACCATCGGGCAGGTGGTTCTGGTCACCTCAAAGGACCCGTCACCCGAACTGCTCGCGCACGAGGCCGTCCATGTTCGCCAGGGAGAGCGGCTCGGGCTACTGCTCGTTCCCGCCTATCTGTGGTTCTCGGCACGCTACGGCTACCGCGACAACCCGTTCGAACGTGCGGCCCGGCTCGGTGCGGTGCGCGCAACAGCTGGCCAACGCGAACCGGGCGACGGCGATCAATCGTCGTCGGTGACCTCGGGATAGACCTTGACCTGCAGCCCGTCGTGTTCGATCACCTCGGGTTGGCCATGACGTTCCGCCGGTGTCTCGTTGACCGCCTGAG
>JBJHDB010000140.1:0-4221 GCA_050486325.1 Nitriliruptoraceae bacterium
GACTCGATGTGATCGATCACCGACTCGATGGCATCGGCAGGCAGTGTGTCGGCGAACCCTGGCATGGGCGCCTTGCCGGGCACAAGGCGGCCATTCTCGATCACCTCACGAACGACGGCACGCGCACGCTCGAGCGATTCCTCGTCGTCGGCACGCCAGCCGTAACGCTCGAAGACGTTGATCAGCTGCGGGCCGACCGCGCCCTGTGCCTGCTCACCATGGCAGCGCGCGCAGTTCGCACCGAAGATGTCCTCACCCGACCGCCCGACGAACGCCTCCGCGTCGATCGGCTCGACCTCGCCGGTCTGGACCGACAGGATGTAGGCGATGATGGAGTTGAGCTGGTGATCGCTGTAGACACCGCCGACGTCGGTGCTGAACCCCTGCATCGGTGTGCCGGGCCGCCCGTGGAAGATCGTCAGCCAGATGTACTCGCGGACGTCCTCGACGACTTCGGATTCCTCGTAACGCGCGACGATGTTGTCGAGTGACGGAGCGGGCCAGGCAGCGTCGATGTCGGGATTCGGATGGGGCGCGGACCCACCTTCGAGGTTGACGCCGTGACAGGACGCGCAGGCGTTCTGGTACTCGACGCGGCCGTTGGCGACGTCCTGCTCGTACTGGTCGTTTACCGCGTTTTCGATCCTGCCAGGCTCGATCAACCAGTACAGCGGGAGGAACAGCGCCGAGAACACCGCGAGCGCGACCCCCCATGCCATCGCGCGCTCCATCCCCGTGGTCTCGAGTTCCTCGTCGGAGTGGTACGGGCGCATCCCCAGCGGAATGTCGGCACGACGCTTGGGGCCTTTGCGAGCACCGGGGCCGACGACGAAGTAGGCGACAGCGAATGCGGCCAGCGCGACGACCAGGATGATGACCGGTACGGAGGAGCCACTGCCGCCGCTCTCCACCAGCAGGAACAGATCAGGCATCGATGGCTCCAGGCTCATACGTCGACACAGCTGGGACCCTCGGGCGACTGCTCGAGGACGTTGGCCGTACGGGCCGGGCCGGTCAGCAGCTCACTGAGGTCGACGACGAACTGCCCGTCGCCGTCGATGTGCGACCGGTAGCGGTCCAACCCGCGTGGGGCCGGGCCGTCGGTCCACTCGCCGTACCGGTTGTAGCGCGATCCGTGACACGGGCATTCGAACCACTGCGAGGTCTGGCACCACGGCACACCGCAGCCCAGGTGCGGACACGACTGCGTGTTGATCGCCATCAGTGCGGAATCGTCGTTGAGCACCGCCTGGTGGTCATCGCCGTACAACGCCATCGCACCGGACGTCTGCGGGTTCCACGTGATGATCGAGATACCGCCGTCGGGAACCCGGATGGGCGCACGCGCGGATTCGATCTCGGCAACCAGTTCGGCGGCGTTGCCCAGCGGGACCTCACCGAAAAGCCCGTCACCGAGCCGTGGCCACAAGAAGCCGAGTGAGGACAGCGCGAATCCCCCCAGGCCCGCGCTGGTGGCACCGATGAGGCTGTAGCGCAGGAATGTGCGCCGCTCGATCGGCTTGATCCGGGGTCCGGAACTGCTCTCGTCGGTCATGACAGCCTCGCGCGGTCAGTGCTACAGGGAGAAGCCCAGGCCCTGGACCCACGGCCAGACCCATTCGTACCCGGGTCCTCGCAGGAACGAGCCGATGATGGTGAGCATGCCCCAGAACGCGATGAAGAAGGTGAACGCCATGTTGGCGAACTTGCGGTTCTCGGGCCGGGCGGAGGGGTTCTTGTCAGCGTAGGGCACCGCCATCAGCAGCACGACGAACACCGCGACGACCGAGATGCCGGCGACCATCGGATGGAAGTAGCGCAGCAGTTCCTGCAGGCCCATGAAGTACCACGGTGCCTTGTTGATCGCGGGCACCTCGTTGGGGTTGGCCAGCGAGCCCAGCGGCGCGTCGAGGAAGAACGAGGCGATGAGCAGCAACGCTCCCATCGCCAGCAGTGCGACGAACTCGACCAGCAGCAGATGGGGCCAGGTGTAGACCTTGTCCATCTGCTTGGACTGGACCTGCTGGATCCCGGACGGTGGCACGAGCGCGAGCAGTCGGTGGGTGTGGTCGCTGGCCGGTGGCACGCCCATCGAAGGCGCACCGCCGTTGCCGAGCGAAGCGGCGACCCGGGCCTGGCGCTGCTCGGGCGTGAGCCGTCCTCCTTCGGCGCTCGCGGCATCACCCGAGGCGGCGGTCGCTGTCGCGGTGCCACCACCACCATGCGAGGAACGGAACTCCTCCAGGGCGGCCTTGGCCTCGTCGGCCGGTCGTGGCCCGACGGTCGCGCCTTCGGCGATCTTCGCCTTGCGCACCGAGGCGGCTTTGGCCTTCGCCCGGGCGATGCGCTCGCTCTTGCCCTCACCGATCAGGCGGTCGTAGACCTCCTGATCGATCTGGACCTCGTCGCTCATCGTGCATCCTCCGTGGCCACCGCCGGCCTGGTCACATCAACGCCGCGGGTCGTCACAGCGGACCCGAGATCCCGCCGTCCTTGCGGATCCGCCAGAAGTGGACCGCGAGGAAGATGATGAAGATGAACGGGACGAACAGCACGTGGAGCACGTACCACCGCAGCAGCGTCGGCGGGCCGACCTCCATCCCGCCGAGCAGGACGAACGACACCTGATCGCCGAACACCGGCGAGAACCCGGCGATGTTGGTGCCGACGGTGACCGCCCACAGCGCCAGCTGGTCCCACGGCAGCAGGTAGCCGGTGAACGACAGGAACAGGGTCAACAGCAGCAGGATGACCCCGACGACCCAGTTGAACTCCCGCGGCGGCTTGTAGGCGCCGTGGTAGAACACCCGCGCCATGTGCAGGAACACGGTGAACACCATCGCGTGCGCGCCCCACCGGTGCAGGTTGCGCACGAGCTGGCCGAAGGTGACCGACGCCGACAGCTCACGCATGTTCAGGTAGGCGATCTCCGAGCCGGCGCCGGCAGCCGGGGTGTAGAAGAACATCAGGAAGATGCCGGTGACCGTCAACAGGATGAACAGGAAGAAGCTCAAGCCACCAAGGCAGTACGTGTAAGTCAGCTTCAGGCCGTGCCGTTTCACCTTCACCGGGTGCAGGTGGTAGAGCACATTGTTCATCGCCGCGAGCGCGCGGTCACGCGAGGTGTCCCGATACCCCTTGCGGTAGATCGACCCGGGTCGGAAGATCGAACGC
The DNA here is from genome assembly GCA_050486325.1 of Nitriliruptoraceae bacterium. GTDB lineage: Bacteria > Actinomycetota > Nitriliruptoria > Nitriliruptorales > Nitriliruptoraceae > JBJHDB01. Next base: position 3,175 of record JBJHDB010000140.1, read on the forward strand.
CAGATCACGTTCTCCTGGACGTTGCCCTTCAGCTCGGTCCAGGTCGGCGGCTTCGGCAGCTTCGGCACGTTCGTTCCTCGTATGCGGTCCGCAGGCGCGGATCGGGGTCAGGCGGCGTCGACGCGCCCCAGCCACAGTGCGTCGGAAGGGCACCGCTCCACGCAGATCGCGCAGCGGGTGCACTCGTTGTCGTCGATGATGAACACCGCGTTGGACTGCTCGGCGAGCGTGCTCAGCGCAGGACTGTCCGCGCCCTTGATGATGTCGGGCGACATCATGAAGATGCACTCCCAGGGGCACACGTCCTCGCAGGCCCGGCAGAGGATGCACAGCTCCGGGGTCAGGCCGATGTGCCGCTTGGGCTTGACGCGCTCCTGCAACCAGTTGGCGTCGACCTGCTGGACGGTGTAGTCGTCGAACATCAGGGGGTGCTCACCCCGGTCCGTCTTACCCATGCGATCCTCCTTGCCGTCCGTCCACGCGATGCGTCACCGCACGCGCTCGGTCAGCGGTAACCCCCGGCCTCGGGCTTTTCCTCACCGGGACCGAGGGTCTTGGGCAGACGCTGCTGCACGCGCAGTGCGAGCCAGATGCTGAACGCGATCGCCGCGACCATCAAGCCCATCAGCACGCTCTCGGTGATGACGCCGTACAGGTTGGATGCGATGTCCAGGAACGTGCCGTCCGGCAGGGTCAGCCCGAAGCTTGCCGGGATGATCGTGCCTTCGAGCAGATTCGCGTTCGACTGTACGAACTGGATCCACGCGTGCGGGATGATGCCGTGCAACCACCACATCAGCGAAGTCCCTGCGATCACTCCCATGGTGGCCGAGACCCACTCACGCTTGCCGTAGGTGATCTTGGCGATCCAGATCGGCAAGGCGAACAACGGGCCGAACCACAGCGCCATCACCGCCAGTCCCACCCAGCCGCGGCCGACGTTCGCCGGATCGCCGAACTGGTAGAGCGCGCGAAAGACCTCGGGCAGGGTCGCGAAGAACTCGCCGAACCACTCGAGCACCGTGCGTCCCTCCTGTCCCCGCCTGG
>JBJHDB010000141.1:0-4055 GCA_050486325.1 Nitriliruptoraceae bacterium
CATCGGCACGGCCAGCCCGACCTTCGTCCAGGCGGCAGCCACCGCAGCGTGGGCAGACGACGCCCACGTTGCCGAACGTCGGCGCGTGTTCGCCGACAAGCGGGCCGTGTTGCACGCTGCGCTCACCTCGGTGAACCTCGAGGTTCCCGATGGGCAGGCCGGACTGTGCCTGTGGGCACGGGTCCCCGACGGCGACGACGCGGCCTATGCACGGGCGCTGCTCGACGCCCACATCGTGGTGACGCCGGGCCGTGCCTTCGGCGATGCCGGTCGCGGATGGATCCGGCTGGCGTTGGTGCCCGACCTTGCCGGATGCGGCGTCGTGGCACAGCGGTGGCGCGAGCTAGCCGAGGCAGGTCAGCTACCGCTCGGGGGTCGCCGAACCGGGGCGTGAACCGCCCTGGGCACCCAGACGGTCGGCGACCAGCGCGAAGGCCCACACGAGCGCGAACGCCCCGAGGGTCAGTGCGACCACCACCGGCACGGTGCCCGGCTCGGGCGCACCCAACGCCGGGTCGCCCATACCGTCGGCAGACGGCCACGGCCAGAAGACACGTGCGCTGCCGACAAGCAGCCCGAGCATGGCGACAAGCACCAGATCGTGCCAGCGCACGAGCAGCCAGTTCAGCAGCGTCGAGAACAACGCCAGTCCGGTGAGCGCACCGAGCACCATCACGCCAAGGACCGCCAAGTCACGGTCGGCGACCGCCGCCAAAGCCGCCGGATACAACCCGAGGAGCAGCAGCAGGAAGGCTCCGGACACCCCGGGGAGGATCCAGGCGCACACCGCGACCGCCACCCCGGCGAACAGCAGCCACAGCGCCGGCTCGTCGACCGAACCTGCGCTCGCACCAAGCCCGACGAACGTGACACCGGCGACGACCACCCCCACGAGGAAGTGGCCAGCACGAGGAGTGATCAGCTGGGAGGAGGCGGCCACGACCGCACCGAGCACCAGTCCGAGGAACACCGCCGACATCGCGACGGGCTGTTCCTCGATCAGGCGGCTCAGCGCACCTGCCAGCGTCACGATCGCTGCGGCCATGCCGACCACGAGCGTGATGACGAACGGCCATTCGATCGCCACGAAGGCGCGCACGGCTGCAGTGAAACGGCCACGCAGCAGCAACGAAAGGGTGCGTGCACCCTGTCGCACGTTGGCGACGAGTCGCGCGTAGATCCCGCAGACCAGCGCGACGGTCCCGCCGGAGAATCCCGGGACGACCTCGGCGACTCCCATCGCGAATCCGGCGAGCCCGATGCCGACCAACGCGATCGGATGACGCAACGGCGGCCCCAACTCCTCCGGCCGTGGCGCCAGCACCTCGGCATCGTCCGGATCGGTCGTCACGGCAGCTCCTCGGATGTGCGCGAACCGGGACGCTAGCCGAGCCGGAGATGGCCGAACCGGTCAATCACCGGCCCGCAGCACGGTTCGGCGGCCAAGTAGGCTGAAAGCGCACCACCTGACCGTTCGGAGCTCCAACCATGACCACGATCGCTGCGCTCGGTGTCGGCGTCGCCACCAAGACCCCGCGTGGCAAGTTGCTCGATACCTGGTATCCGCACGTCACGGTCGAGGAGAGTCCCGCGGTCACCTCGCTGGTCAAGGAACTGCGCCTGTCTACCTCCACGACCGTGCCCATCACCTCCGACGTGCGACGAGCCGCATGGCTCGGCGCCGACGATCCGGTGACCCGTGCGATCAACGCCCTGACCACCGGTTCGACCACCACCTCGCCGCTGCGCACCCGTCGTGAAGCGGTCGTCACCGTCATCGAGGACCTCTCGAGCGCACCGATCGACGCGCATGACGTCTACCTGCGCCTGCACCTGCTGTCGGAACGGCTGGTGCAACCGCACGGGCTGTCGCTGGACGGGGCGTTCAGCCTGCTCAACAACGTGGCCTGGACCGACCTCGGTCCCGCGGATCCCGAATCGATCACCGATCTGCGTCTCGAGCTGGCGGCATCGGGTCGGGCGATCCGGGTGCGCAGCGTCGACAAGTTCCCGCGCATGACCGACTACGTCGTGCCGGCCGGCGTGCGGATCGGCGACGCCGACCGGGTGCGGCTGGGCGCCTACCTGTCGTCGGGTACGACGGTGATGCACGAAGGTTTCGTCAACTTCAACGCAGGCACACTCGGCAGCTCGATGGTCGAGGGCCGCATCTCGGCCGGTGTGGTCGTCGGCGATGGCTCGGACCTCGGCGGCGGAGCGTCGGTGATGGGCACCTTGTCGGGCGGTGGCCGCGAGGTGATCAGCATCGGTGAGCGATGTCTCGTGGGCGCCAACGCCGGTATCGGCATCTCGTTGGGCGACGACTGCGTCGTCGAGGCCGGCCTGTATCTGACCGCAGGCACGAAGGTCGGGCTGGGCGACCGGGTCGTGAAGGCCTCCGAACTTTCGGGGCGCGGTGGCCTGCTCTATCGGCGCGACTCGCAGTCGGGCCAGGTCGTCGCCCTCGAACGGTCCGGTTCCGGTGACGGCTGGGGCGGGCTGAACGAGCAGCTGCACATGAACGCCTGAGGGCCAGCCGATGGCCGTCGAACGCACCGCTTCGGTTCGCGACACTCTGGTGACGCGACTCCTCGAGCATTGCGGTGTCGTGTGCACGACTGGTGACGAGGGCCCGATCGCCGACGCGATAGCCGACCACTACCGCGACCGGGGCGAACAGGTCGCACGGATCGGCGACAGCCTGGTCGTCGGCGTTCGAACGTCAGATCGCCCGCTGGTGCTGCTCGTCGGCCACCTCGACGTTGTTCCTCCCACCGACGACGACCGCGATCCACGCCTCGACGAGCGGGACGGCCACACCGTCGTCGTCGGACGCGGCAGTTCGGACATGAAGGCCGGCAACGTCGTGGCCATGGAACTGTTCGAGGACGGCGGGTTGCGCGGGTCGAGCCCTTACGAAGTGGTGCTCGTGCTCTACGCCGGCGAAGAGGGACCTGCCGAAGGCAACCAGCTTCGCGACGTGCTGACCGAGGAGAGTTGGCTGTCGGAGGCCGCGCTGGCGATCGTGCTGGAACCGACCGACCTGCAGGTTCAACTCGGCTGTCTTGGCGGACTGCACGCACTGGTGACCTTCCAGGGCCGAAGCGCCCACTCGGCTCGCCCGTGGCACGGACACAACGCACTCACCGCTGCCGGCAGCTTCCTCGCCGAGCTGCACGAGACGCCGACACGAGCGGTCGAGGTCGACGGGATCACCTTCCACGACGTGTGGTCGGCGACCCGTGCCTGGACCCGGGGTCTCGAACCAGGACCGCGCGACCAGACACTTCCGGCACGCAACGTGCTGCCCGATCGATTCACCGTGAATCTGAACTACCGGTTCGCGCCCGACCGGGATCTGGTCACCGCCGAACAGCAGCTCATCGACCGGGTCGGCGACCGTGCCACCGTCGAGATCATTGACCGTTCCCCTCCCGCACGCCCCCACCTGTCCGAACCTGCCGTACGGGCGTTCGTCGACTCCGTCGGTGGCCAAGTCGCTGGCAAGCAAGCCTGGACCGACGTGGCACGGTTTGCCGAGATCGGGGTGCCCGCCTGCAACTTCGGGCCGGGACTGGCCGCGCAGGCCCATCAGCGCGGCGAGTACGTACCGGTCGAGGCGATGGTGGACGCGCACGAGCGGCTGCGCCGTTTCCTGGCCGCCTGACCCGTGGTTCGCGCCCGGTACGTCCCCCTCGACGAGGCCGCGCCCGCCGACGCGGTCGTCGTCGTCGACGTCCTGCGGGCCTTCACCACCGCAGCCTGGGCCATGCACCGGGGTGCCTCACGGGTGCTGGCGGTCGATTCGGCGGAGGCGGCGTTCGCGCTGCGGCGAGACCACGTTCCTGACGCATTGATGGTCGGCGAGGACGGCGGCGCGCCCCTGGCCGGGTTCGATCTGGGCAACTCGCCCTCGGAGCTGCGTAGGCACGAGGTGGCCGAACGCACGATGGTGCACCGCACGTCCGCCGGAACCCAGGGATTGGTGCGCACGGCCGGCAGCCGGCTCGTGCTGGCCACCGGTTTCGTCACCGCCGGCGCGGTGGCCCGCTACC
>JBJHDB010000142.1:0-4038 GCA_050486325.1 Nitriliruptoraceae bacterium
GCCGCCGATGAGCGCCATCGGCAGACCGGCGCCGGTCAGGGTGAAGAACCCGAACGGTTCGTGACCGGAGGCGGCGAGCATCCCGGAGACCACCAGGTTCGGTCCGGTACCGATCAGGGTGATCACTCCACCCAGGATCGCCGCGAACGACAACGGCATCAGTAGATGCGCTGGCGGCACCCCGCGGCGTTCCGCCCAGCCGCGCACTATCGGAGCGGCGCTGGCCACCAGCGGCGTGTTGTTCATCACCCCGGACAACGCAATGACGGGCACGAGGAGACGGGTGAGCACGGGCCTGGCGCCCCGGGCAGCGTCGCCGAGCACCCGCGTCACCGCACGCTCCAGCCCGGCATGGTCGCGCAAGGCCCGGGCGACGACGAACAGTCCGGCGATGGACACGGTCGCGGGATTGGCGAACCCGGCGAAAGCCTGTTCGGGGGGCAGCACACCGACGAGCACGAGCAGCACGACCCCACCGACCATCACCGCCGCGGGTGGGGCGAGCTCGCGGGCCAGCACGACCACGACGAGCAGCAGCACCGCTGCGGTCAGTGCGGCCTCGGTTCCCACGTCTCCTCGCTTCGTTGTCGGCCGAGCTCTGTTGGTGATCGGTCAGCGCAGGCACTCGTCGGTGTCGTCCCGCAGGCGTGCGAAGCACATGACGGTGCCGATGCCAGAGTCGCCGTCCGGCATCGGATACCGAAATCTACTGTCGAAGGTCGATGGTCTGGCTGGCAAACCAGGCGAACAGTTCGTCCAGATCCCCGACGGTCATCGTGTCGTCGGGAAACGACACCTCGTCGCTGCGCACCCCGACGAACCAGGTTCCCGCTGCCCGAGCGCCTTGTAGGTCGGTGGTGCCGTCGCCGATCATGACCACCCGGTCAGGTTCGACCCGACACCGTCGCACGACCCCCGCCAGGATCTCGCCTTTCGGCGTCGGCGATCCGAACACACCGTCGAATAGGTGTGCCCACCCACGGCGGGAGACGATGTCGCGAAGTTCGTCCTGCGGCGTACCGGAGGCGACGTACAGCGGAAGGCGTCCGTGCAACGCGGCGAGCAGCGGCTCAGCGCCCGGCATCGGCGGCGCTGCGACGACGGCGTCGACCACCCGTCGGGCGAACTCGTCGGCGAGCCGTTCGATGTCGTCCTCGCCGGGGTCGCGACCCAGCAGTTCCCGCTCGTAGTGGGCGAGCTTGGTGTGACGGGCGATTCCCGCGTTGGCGTGGTGGTAGGCGACCACCGCGTCGACGACGTCGCGACCATGCGGCTCGTACATGGCAGCGAACGCGGCGGTCTTGACGGCCACCGAATCGACGAGCACACCGTCGAAGTCGAACACGACCACCTCGATGGGCGCGTCAGCCACCTTGGCATCTCCGATTCCGGGTGCCGGAGACGATAGCCATGCACCGGACGACGTCCCGACGATGTGGCAACCACGCGGCAGGCGGCGCTCCGACGACCGGCTCCCACCGTGAGGCCATAGCCTCCACGATCCGGGAAGGCGATCTGCCGGGCTCGACGACCTCTTGGGAGCTGCGATTGCAACGTGGACATGTGACACTCATCGGCGGTGGGCTCGTCGTTGCCGTCGCAGTTGTCACACTGGCGTTCGGCGCAGCGACCGCCGAGCCGGCCACGGCGCCGGCGCCGACGTTCTCGCACGACAGCGGCGTGGCGAGCTTCCCCGTCGAGCTGACCATCGAGGGCGACGACCGGATCGTCTATACGCTCGACGGCACTACGCCCGACCCGGACCGCAACCCCGGCACACACGTCTACGACGGGCCGATCGTGCTCGATGACCCGACCGGCCCGGTCGACCTCGACAACGGCCTCGCAGGACACTGGACCGGATTCTCGCCGTGGCATCCACAGCGACGCGAATCACGTGCCACCGATCGGATCGCGGTCGTTCGAGCGCGGGTCGTCGGTGGTCCGGAATCGACGCTGGTGCTGATTCCCCGGCCGCGTGAGCTGCCGGTGGTGTCCATCGCGACCGACCCGGACCACCTGTTTCACCACGAAACGGGCATCTACGTCGCCGGCCTCCTCTACGAGGAGTACACCCAGAGCGACGCATTCAACCCCGACCACAGCTGGGACGTTCCGGCCAACGCGCACCAGCGTGGCCGCGAATGGGAACGTCCTCCTGTCGACGACCTCGACCGGGCGATCGTGTTCACCTACTGCCCGCCGTACGCCGACCGCTGCGCGATCACCCAGCACGTGGGTCTGCGCATCCACGGCGGCTTCTCCCGGTCGCTGCCGGCGAAGTCGCTGCGCCTGTACGCCCGCAACGACTACGGGCAACGCACGTTCGCCTACCGGTTCTTCGGTGACGACGCGCCGGTCGGCCACCGCCGGCTGATCCTGCGCACCTCGGGCAACGACTGGGGCTCGACGATGCTGCTCGACGGCTTCCTCCACGACCTCGCCCGGCCGATGGGTCTCGACGCGCAGGCCTACCAGCCCGTCGCACTGTTCATCAACGGCGAGTACTGGGGCATCCACAACCTGCGGGAACGCTACGACCGCCACTATCTCGAGGTGGTGCACGGCGTCGACCCGGACACGGTCGTTCTCCTGGGTCGGCATCTTGAGGTCGAGGAGGGTGACGACGACGCGGCCGAACCGTTCTGGGAACTGCTCGGCCGCCTGCTGCGCCTGCCGTTGGGGGATCCAGCGGCGATCGACGACATCACCGCCCACGTCGACGTCGACGACCTGTTCGACTACGTCATCCTCCAGACGTTCGCGGGCAACTCCGACTGGCCGGATTCGAACCTGCGGATGTGGCGGGTGGCGGTCGACGATCCGCCGGCCGGACTCGGTGTCGCCGACGGTCGATGGCGCTGGCTCGTGTTCGACCTCGACCGGGTCGGCGACCATGTGTCCCGCTACGACCCGGAGTTCGACGCGCTCGGCCGGCTGCTGGCCGACGGCAACGACCGCGCGTGGGGTGAGGGCCTGCCGCTGCTGCTGAAGCATGTGCTCGCCGATCCGACCTACCGTCAGCAGTTCGTCGAGCGCTACCTGGAGCACCTCGACTCGACGTTCGCCGCCGAGCGCACGCTTCCGGCGTTGGACGCGGCGGCCGACCGGATCGCCAGCGAGATTCCACATCACATCGACCGGTGGGCCTATCCGGAATCGGTCGACGCCTGGCACGACCAGCTCGCGGTGCTGCGTCACTACCTCAGTGAACGCCCCCACCATGCACGCGCCCAGCTGCTCGACCTGCTCGACGGCACACCGGTGGTCGACGTCAAGGATGCGGCGTGAGGCCCGAACCCAGCGTCGATCGAGCCTGCCCGACGGGTGTTGAAGGCCTCAGCCGGCGATCGACTGGCAGCGCTCGATGACCCGGATCACGTAGATCTGGGTCTCGGGGAACGGCGGTATCCCCCCGTACTGCACGACCCGTCCCGGTCCGGCGTTGTAAGCGGCGAGTCCCAGCTCCAGCGAGCCGAACCGGTCGATCTGCATCGCCAGGTACCGGGCGCCGCCATCGAGGTTCTGTTCGGGATCCCACGGGTCGACGCCTAGCCCTGCGGCGGTTCCAGGCATCAACTGGGCGAGCCCGATTGCGCCGGCGTGGGAGACCACCGTCGGGCGGAACCCGGACTCCGACCATACGAGCGCGGCCATCACCGGTGCGTCCACCCCGTGGCGTGACGCGGCCACGGCGACCGGTCGCGCCCATTCGCGCGCGGCCGACACACGCGACACCAGGCGCTGCGCCCACCCGGGCAGGTTGCCCTCGCCGAACACCGACCCGCCGGCGGGTACCCGGCCGGCACACGTGCCACCGGAACGCAGCAGGGCGATGCGGCGCTCGAGCTCCTGGGCGAGCGCCTGCATCACCTGCGCGTCGGCTTCGAGCTCGTCGAAGATGGCCTGTCGGCGGCGCTGTTCGGCCGCCACGACCGCGAAGGCCTGTTCACGTTCAGCGACGAGCCGTTCGAGCTCCTCGAGCTCCTCGGCGGCCCGTTCCTCGGCGACCTCGGCGAGGATGGCCAGGTCCTGTGC
>JBJHDB010000143.1:0-4034 GCA_050486325.1 Nitriliruptoraceae bacterium
TGCGCGCCGATGCTCCGGGGCCTGAAGCCATCTGCACCGCGCATCGTTCGCACGGCGCGGCATGTGCACGGGCCGACGACGCGAGGCTCGCGCGGCCCCGAACCGACCACGCCGACACGGGCACGGCCACGCAACACGGCCGAGTCAGACACCAGCACGACACGACCGACGCAGGCACGATCCGTCAGGCACCGAGGAACACGACTCATGCGCACCTACAGCCCCAGCGCGAAAGACATCACGCGCGAGTGGTACGTCATCGACGCCGAGGGCCAGACGCTCGGGCGGCTCGCCACCCGGGTGGCGAGCGTGCTGCGCGGCAAGCACAAGCCGACCTACACCCCGCACATGGACATGGGTGACCATGTCATCGTCCTCAATGCGGACAAGATCGTCGTTTCGGGCGCGAAGGGCGAGCAGAAGCTCTACCACGCCCACTCCGGATTCCCGGGCGGGATCAAGTCGGTCCCGTTCGCGCGCATGCTCTCGCGCCGTCCCACCGACGTGGTGGAGCGTGCGGTGAAGGGGATGCTTCCCAAGAACAAGCTCGGCAACGCCATGGGACGCAAGCTGCGCGTGTATGCCGGTGCGGAGCACCCGCATGCCGCGCAACAGCCCAAGCCGTTCCCCGACCACGTCTGAGCCCGAACGTTCGACGCACGGGCGACCCGGCGCCGGCGCGAGACGCCCGGCCCGACACCACGAGGATGAACCCGATGGCCGACACGATCCATACCGGACGCCGGAAGACCGCGGTCGCTCGCGCCCGGGTCCGCCGCGGCTCCGGAATCTGCACCGTCAACGGACGCCCGCTCGAGGAGTACTTCACCACCGAGAAGCTTCGGTCGCATGCGCTCGAGCCGTTCGAGGTGCTCGAGCAGGCCGGCACCTGGGACGTCGACGCGCGGATCCACGGCGGCGGGACGACCGGCCAGGCGGGAGCGCTTCGCCTGGCGATCGCACGCGCACTCGTCGACGACGACGCGCAGGTCCGTGGTCCGCTCAAGCAGGCGGGGATGCTCACGCGTGACGCCCGCAAGGTGGAGCGCAAGAAGTACGGCCTGAAGAAGGCGCGCAGGGCCCCGCAGTTCAGCAAGCGCTGATCGTCGACCGTGGGTTCGCTGTTCGGCACCGACGGGATCCGTGGTTCGGCCAATGTCGAGCTCACGCCTGAACTGGCGCTGGCCCTGGGGCGTGCCCTGGTCGCGCTCCTCAACGACGAGGGCGAGGCGCGCCCGTCGGTGATCATCGGCCGTGACCCGCGCTGGTCGGGCGAGATGATCGAGTCGGCCCTGGTCGCCGGCATCACCTCCGCCGGTGGTGACGCCCGCACGGTCGGTGTCCTGCCGACAGCTGCGGTCGCCCACCTGGCCGCCCACTCGTCGGCTGCCGCCGGTGCGATGATCTCCGCGTCGCACAACCCGGTCGGGGACAACGGGATCAAGTTCTTCGGTGCCGATGGCTACAAGATCTCCGATGAGCGTGAACAGCGGCTCGAGGAACTGGTCGAGCACGTCGGTGCGCGTCCGCGCGGTGTGGAGATCGGACGCCGCCTTGCCGACCCGGCGGCCGTCGCCCGTTACATCGAGCACCTCACCTCGGTCACCGAAGTCGACCTGACCGGTCTGCGGATCGTCGTCGACGGTGCGAACGGTGCGGCTTCGAGCGTGGCCCCGCAGGTCTACCGGCAGCTCGGCGCGGATGTCGTGGCTATCCACTGCCAGCCCGACGGCGCCAACATCAACAAGGGGTGCGGATCGACCCACCCCGAGGTCATTCAGGCGGCGGTCGTGGAACATGCGGCTGATGCGGGGGTGAGCCACGACGGTGACGCCGATCGTGTCGTCGCGGCGTCGTCCGACGGTGGCGAGGTCGACGGGGACGTGATCCTGGCCGTTCTCGCCCGGCGTATGCACGAGCTCGGCTCACTGCGTCACGACACGGTCGCGACCACGGTGATGACCAACCTCGGCTTCAGACAGGCGATGGGCGAGCTCGGTATCGACGTGGTCGAGACCCCGGTCGGCGACCGGCACGTGCTGCAGGCGATGCTCGACCACGACCTCAACCTCGGTGGCGAGCAGTCGGGACACCTCATCGACCTCGACGTGGCGACCACCGGCGACGGCATCCTGTCGGCCGTCCGGCTGATGGCCGTGATGCAGGAAACCGGGGCGAGCCTCGCCGAGCTCGCCGGCGTGATGCGGCGGCTGCCGCAGGTCCTGGTCAACGTTGACCACGTCGACCGTGCACGGCTGGGGGACGAATCCGCCATCTGGGAACGTGTCGACGAGGCACGTGAAGAACTCGGCGGCGACGGTCGGGTGTTGTTGCGTCCATCGGGGACCGAACCGGTCGTGCGCGTGATGGTCGAAGCCGATTCGGAGCCGCGGGCGCGACGCGTTGCCGAACAGATCGCCGACGTGGTACGGGAGCGGCTCGCGGTCAGCTGACCGGCGTCAGTCGCTGGTGGCGGTCGGCGTCAATCACAGACCGCGCCGAGGACGAGGGTGCCGTCCTCCAGGTCGATCTGGTGGGGCCGCTCGGGTGTCGCGCTGTGCGCGATCGACAGGCATCCCTCGTCGGGCCGGTAGCGCACGTCCGCGCCCTCTTCGGGGCGCAGCCCGTTGGACGGCTGGTGGCCGGCTTCGAGCAGCGACTCCCAGGTGGGGGGAAGGGTTCCCGACTGCTCGATCGAATAGCCCGTCGAGATCACGTAGGCGTGCCGAAGGTCCGATACGACGGCCGCGTCGCGGGCCTGGTCGCGTTGGGTAACGAACGCCGAGATGGCGATCGTTGCGAGGATCCCCACGATCACGACCACGATCAGCAGTTCGAGCAGCGTGAAACCCGCGTCGCCGGCAGGTCGGCTGCCGGTCGTGGGCGTGTCGCTGGTCATGGGTCGGTTCCGTCGATGCTGTTGCGTGCCACCGCGCTGATGCGCCCAACGGTAACGCCGGATCCTGCCGATCCATCCGGTCGTGATCGAACATTGTGTTTCCGCAACAACCACCGACGAACGCCCAGTAACGCAGTGTGGTCGCCCGGTCACAAGACATCGTGTATGGCCGGTGCGTACGGCCGATCGGCGCGGTCGGACCGGTAGGCTCCCGGTGGTCGGTTACCCAGCGTCGTCGCGGCTCGACCACCCAGTTCGTGCGCTGTGCGCACACAATACGCGGTCGAGTGCGAGTCGCCGGCCGGTGCCCACCGATGTCGACGCCGACATCACGCGGACGAGGAGCAGGCAGGTGTGCGGCATCATCGGCATCACCGGTCGGGACGATGCGATCGATGGCATCGTCGCCGGCCTCCGCCGGCTCGAGTACCGCGGCTACGACTCGGCCGGGCTGGTCACGGCCGAACCGGAGGCGCTCCGGGTCGTCAAACGGGCAGGCAAGCTCGCGAACCTGGTCGCGGCGCTCGACGGCCCCGAGCCGGGAAATCCGGATCCGGCGACCGCGACGGGCATCGGGCACACCCGTTGGGCAACGCACGGCGCCCCCAACGACCGCAACGCCCACCCGCACGTCGACCCGACTGGCCGGGTCGCTGTGGTCCACAACGGGATCATCGAGAACTATCAGGCGCTCAAGGCCGAACTCGACGGGGCACGGTTCGCTTCGGAGACCGACACCGAGGTGACCGCCCACCTCGTCGCGCGAGAACTCGATGTGCTCCGTGACGCCGGTCAGCCCGTGTCGCTGCTGGAAGCCGTGCGCCGCGTCGTCGCGCGACTGGAGGGCGCGTACGCGCTGTGCGTCGTCGCGGTCGACGACCCCGGCACGATCGTGGTCGCCAAGCATGAGGCACCACTGATCGTCGCCCACGCCGACGGCGTAGGCTACTGCGCGTCGGACGTCGCCGCACTTATCGAGCACACGCGCCAGGTCTCGGCGTTGCTGGACGGTCAGATCGCGGCGATCACCCCTAACGGGATCGAGGTGATCGACGTCGCCGGCACCCCGGCGCATCCGCATGCGTACGCGGTGGACTGGGATCTCGCCGCCGCGGAGAAGCAGGGCCATCCCCAC
>JBJHDB010000144.1:0-3958 GCA_050486325.1 Nitriliruptoraceae bacterium
CGTTGTAGAGGAGCACGTCCTTGGCCATGTAGTGCGTGCTGAACCGTCCCGGGCCGAGCTCGTCGGTCAGGACGTAGCGCTCGATGTGGAAGCGCAAGGGCCAGCTGTCGGCGCCACGCGTCTTCAGCCCCTCCACCACGTCAGCCGGTGTCAGGCCCTGGGTCGCACCGAGCACCATGGCTTCGCAGATCGCGACGTCGAGGCAGGCGATGACCATGTTGTTCGCGAGCTTCATGGCTTTGGCCGTGTCGATACCGCCGACATCACGGACGTCCTCGGACATCGCGTCGAATGCCGCGTCGAGCTTGTCGCCGACCGTGTCGAGACCACCAGCGATGAGCACGAGCTCGCCTGCGGCGGCTGCCGCCGTGCTCCTGGTCAGGGTGATCCCCACCGTGGCGATGCCGTGCTCGGCCAGGCGGTCGCGGGCCTCAAGGATCGTCGACGGGTCGATCGTGCTGAAGTCGACCAGGGTCTGGCCACGCGTTCCGTGCGCGACCATGTCATCGACGATCGCCCGAACGTGTCGATCGGCCGGCAGCACGGTGAAGACGAACTCGGCGCCGTCGACCGCATCGGCGAACGACGTGGCGGTCCTGCCGAGGTCGCGGGCCTGACTGAGCCGGTCGTCGTCGAGGTCGAATACCGTCAGGTCGATGTCGGCGACCTGGCTGAGCCGGGTCGCCATCGGCAGCCCCATGGCGCCGAGGCCGATGAACGCGATGCGCATGATGCTCCCAACCGCAAGAAGGGGGGTCGCCGCCAGATGATCAGCAACTGATCGGATCGCGGGCAACCGCTAGTATTCAGCATACCAATCGTGATATGCCGAACCCGAATGGGGCGACCCGCTCGCGGCCCGCGATGTGATACCCACGAGATATGCAGCGCGCGCTGCTCATCGGCGCGCACGACACCGTAAAGGACGAATGCATGGCAGCCGCCAACGACGAGCGCACCTATCGCATGTACATCGGCGGCAACTGGGTCGAGGCGGCGTCGGGGAAGACGTTCGGCACCATCAATCCCTACACCGGTGAGGTCTGGGCGCAGATCCCCGATGCGTCACCCGACGACGTCGACACGGCGGTCCGTGCCGCGCACGAGGCGTTCGAGGGTGAATGGGGGAGACTGAGCGGATTCGAGCGAGCTGCCCACATCCGCCGGCTCGGGGAGACACTGCGCTCGCACGGCGAGGCGCTGGCCCGGACCGAGACACGCGACAACGGCAAGCTGCTTCGCGAGATGCAGGGCCAGCTGGACTACATCCCGGCGTGGTTCGACTACTTCGCCGGGCTTGCCGACAAGCTCGAAGGTGCGACGATCCCGTCGGATCGGGACAACTTCTTCATCTATACCCGCCGCGAACCGGTTGGCGTCGTCGGGGCGATCGTGCCGTGGAACTCCCCGCTGCTGCTGATGGTGTGGAAGCTCGCACCCGCACTGGCCGCCGGCTGCACCATCGTGGTCAAGCCATCCGACTACACGCCGGCGTCGGCTCTGGAGTTCGCTGAGGTGGTCGAGGAGGCGGGTCTGCCGGCGGGCGTGTTCAACGTCGTCACCGCCAAGAGCCCCGACATCGGTCGTGCCCTGGTCGAGCACCCGTTGGTGAACAAGATCGCGTTCACCGGGTCCACCGCGACCGGCATGGAGGTGGCCAAGGGCGCGGCCAGCCACATGGCGCGGGTCTCGCTCGAGCTCGGAGGCAAATCGGCGCAGCTGGTGTTCGCCGAAGCCGATTTGGAGACCACGGTCAACGGTGTCATCGCGGGGGTGTTCGCCGCGACCGGGCAAACCTGCATCGCCGGCTCGCGGCTGCTGGTGCAGCGGGAGCGCCACGACGAAGTGGTCGACGCACTCGTCGCGCGCGCCGAGACCATCAAGATGGGTGACCCGCTCGACCTGTCCACCGAGATGGGCCCGGTCGCCAACGCCGTGCAGCACGAGAAGGTCGTGGGATTCATCGAGCGTGCCCAGGCGGCGGGCGCCAAGCTCGCCTGCGGTGGCGCACGACAGGACGTGGGTGAGCTGTTCGTCGGGCCGACGATCCTGACCGATGTCGAGGCGACCATGGAGATCGCCTGCGAAGAGGTGTTCGGTCCGGTGCTCGCCGTCATGCCCTTCGACACCGAGGAAGAAGCCATCGCACTGGCCAACTCGACCCCGTACGGGCTCGCCGCTGGCGTGTGGACCCGCAACATCCATCAGGCCCACCGGGTCGCGCACCGCTTGCGTGCCGGCGCCGTCTGGGTCAACAGCTACCGGCTCGTGGCACCCAACGCGCCGTTCGGTGGTTTCGGTATGAGCGGGATCGGTCGCGAGAACGGCCAGGCAGCAGTCGACGCCTACCTCGAATCCAAGACCGTCTGGATCGAGACGGGTGGCCAGACCCGCGATCCGTTCAAGCTCGGCTGAGCCGGGCGGCGCGCAGCGCGATCAGCTGGCGGCCGCTGCGGTGACCGCAACACGCGCCGCCGCCTCGAACATGAGCGCGGGCATTTCGTGCCTGTCGGCGGCGCGGCACACGCGCTCGAGCGCGGCGGCGGCGTCCGCAGCACGTTCCGTGGACGGCGGCTCGAGGCGTTCGGCGGCAACCCGTTCGAGGTAGTGGTTCTGTGAGGCGCCGGTGACCAGGTGGTCGGCGGCATCCCACCTTTCCAGCCCGGTCGGCGCCAGCGACGCGAGCGCTTCCTCGGTCAGCAGCACCTGGAGTGCGGCAACCCCGTCGACAAGCAGGCGCAGCTCGTCGGCGGCGGTCTCGGGCGCGACGTCGTTCGGGGATCGCTGATCGAGGCCGGCGGCACGCTGCTGCCAGTACATGACGGACATGTGGTAGTGGTCTCCCAGGCCGTGGGCGACCGTGCCGCGGTACTGGGCGGTCACGATTCCGGCCAGATGCGCTGGCATGCCGTGGGCATGGGCCATGCGGGAGTACAAGGCGACGTCCTTGGCCATGTAGCGCGTGCTGAAACGTCCGGGACCGAGATCTTCGGGCACGGCGTACCGCTCGATGTGATAACGCAACGGCCAGCTGTCAGCGTCGGTGTCCTTCAGGGCGGATACGACCTCGGCCGACGAGAACCCGAGCGCGGCGCCGAACACGATCACTTCGCAGATCGCGACGTCGAGGCTGGCCACGATCATGTTGTTTGCCAGCTTCATCGCTTTGGCCGTGTCGATGCCGCCGACGTCACGCACCTCGGTGGCCATCGCGGCGAACGCGGTATGGAGACGGGTGTCGGCCACCGAAAGGCCGCCGGCGAACAAGGCCAGTTTGCCGGATATCGCCGCCGCGGTACTGCGCGTCAGCGCGACACTGACGGTGTCGATGCCGTGGGCCGCCAGTTTGTCGGCGACGTCGACGATGGTCTGCGGGCCGATAGAGGTGAAGTCGACGAACAGTTGGCCGGCGCGTCCGTGTTCGGCCATCTCGGCCGCGACCGCGGAGACATGCTGGTCGGCCGGCAGCACGGTGAACACCACCTCGGCGTCGGCGACGGCGTCGGCGAAGGAGTCCGCACATCGACCGAGCGTCCTGCCCATGGCCAAACGTTCCGGGTCGAGGTCGAACAGGGTCAGCTCGATGTCGTCGACCTGTGACAGCCGGGTGGCCATCGGCAGGCCCATCGCACCCAGCCCGACGAAAGCGATGTGCATCACGTGCCCAACAGGAACGGGTCGCGGACGGCTTCCGACAGGTCGACCATGGTGTTGCGGATGCGCGTGTACTCCAGCAGACCTTCCGTGCCCCGCTCGCGGCCGTAGCCGCTGAGCTTGACCCCGCCGAACGGCGCCTGCGCCGCGCTCGCCCGGTAGGTGTTGACCCACACCATCCCGGCTTCGAGCTGACGCGCGACGCGCAGGGCCCGGTTGATGTCCTGGCTCCACAGTCCGGCGGCCAGGCCATAGGTGGTGCCGTTGGCGATCGCCACGGCCTCGTCCTCGTCATCGAACGGGA
>JBJHDB010000145.1:0-3939 GCA_050486325.1 Nitriliruptoraceae bacterium
TCGGCACCCAACGACTGACCCATCTCGCGCTCGTGTGGTACTCAGGGCTGGGAATCGTGCTCGTCGGTGTGGCGACCGCCACCGGCGGACGGCCGTCGCTCGCCGTGTTCATCGCCGGGATGGCCGGCCTGCTCGTCGGACATGCGGTCCTCATCCCGAACCTCAATGCGTTGGCAATGGCCAACATGGCGCCGGTCGCCGGGACGGCCTCCGCGCTCATCGGCGGGACACAGATGCTTGCCGGGGCCGGCCTCGGCGCGCTCGTCGATCAGGCCTACCAGGGCACGGTTCTGCCGTTGTGGGTCGGATTCGCCGCCTACGGCCTGCTTTCGCTGGCGACAGTGACCTGGACCGAACGTGGCCGACTCTTCCGCCCGCCCGAGCCAGGCCCGGCCACGGGCTGAGATGCCTTCGGCACGACGGCGCGACGCCGGTCGAGCCATGACCAGGCCTTGACCACGCCGTGACCACGCCGGTCCCAGGAACCGACCGTACGCCCACGACGTCCCACCGGTGAAGGCCCCGGCGTGCCTGCCTGGGCGGTGGATGACCGAAAGGGTCGACGATGCCCGGTACCCGGAACAAGCTCGCGATCGCGGCCGCGACTGCGGCCGCTCTGCTCGCTGCGTGTGGACAAGGGCCGGAGAACGAGCCGGCGCCTCCACCGGACGTCGGGGAAATCCTGCCGGTCGAGGACCACGAAGTCGACCTGTGGGCGGACTTCGACCGCGACCGATCCCGTGAAGACGCCGAGCGCCTGCTCGGGCTCGACGAGGCCGATGTGACCGAGACGCCCGAACGACGCATCGTGCGGCGCGGCGACGAGCATTTCGCCGTCACCATGGACCTGCGACCTGGCCGTCAGAACGTCGAGCTCGACGACGACGGCAGCGGAACCTACGTGGTCACCCGGGTCGTGGTCGAGGTGCCCGACGGCGAGGATCCGCTCGTCGTCGAGTGACCGGCGCCACCACACCGCGGGACGACGGTCACTGGGTGATGTCGTCGGTGACGGTCGGCTGGCCGAAGAACGGGATCCGTTCGAAGTCGAGGTCGTACTTCGTCATCGCCTGGGTCAGAACGTCGCGGTCGAGCTTGTCGAGCTTGACCAACTCGGCAAGGACGCAGTAGGCGATCGACTCGGCGTCGACCCGGTGGAACCGCCGCAACGCCTCACGCGTGTCCGATCGGCCGAACCCGTCGGTGCCGAGCACCGCGAACGGCCCCGGCACCCAGTCGGCGATCTGGAACGGTGTCGCGCGCATCCAGTCACTGACCGCGACGTAGGGGCCTTCGGTGTCCGCGAGGATGCGGGTGACCATCGGCACGCGCCGCTCGGCCTGCGGGTTGGTGCGGTTCCACGACTCGACCGCGAACCCGTTGCGCAGCAACCGGTTCCAGCCGGGCGCCGACCACACGTCGGCGGCCACGTCCCAGTCTTCGGCGAGCAGGTTCTGCGCACGCAGCGCCTCGTTGATGAGTGTTCCCGACGCGAGCACGTGAGCCGGGAGGCTTCCCTGCTCGGCCGGTCGGAATCGGTACAGCCCGTCGATGACCTGCTGTTCGTCGATGTGGTCGGGCATCGCCGGCTGCACGGCCGGCTCGTTGTAGACCGTCAGGTAGAAGATGACGTCTTCGCCGCCCTCGACCCGCTCGTCGGTGTACATCCGCTTGAGCCCGTGCTCGACCAGCACCGCGAGTTCGTAGGCGAACGACGGGTCGTAGGCCTCGACCGCCGGGTTGGACTGCGCGATGAGCAGTGAATGGCGATCCTGGTGCTGCAGGCCCTCGCCGTTGAGCGTCGTCCCGCCGGCGGTCGCCCCGATCAGGAAGCCGCGCGACCGCTGATCGGCCGCAGACCACACCGAATCGGCCGTGCGCTGGAAGCCGAACATCGAGTAGAAGATGTAGAGCGGGATCAACGGCTCGCCGTGGGTGGCGTAGCTGGTCCCCACGGCGTGGAAGGTCGCGACCGACCCAGCTTCGGTGATGCCTTCGTGGATGATCTGACCGTCGGTGGCCGTCTTGTAGGACAGCAGCAGATCCTGGTCGACCGGCTCGTAGGTCTGGCCCAGATGGTCGTAGATCTTCGCGGTCGGGAACCACGAGTCCATGCCGAACGTGCGCGCCTCGTCGGGGATGATCGGCACGATCCGCTCCCCGAAACCCTCGACCCGGAGAAGATCCTTGAACAGGCGGACCAGCGCCATCGTGGTGGCCACCGGCTGGTTTCCCGAGCCCTGCTTGAGCGCGTCGAACGCATCGGACGCGGGGATCTTCGGCGGGGTGAACGTCGTTCGCCGCTGCGGCAGGTAGCCACCGAGCTCGGCACGACGCTCCTGGAGGTAGCGCACCTCCTCGGAGTCGGGTCCCGGATGGACGTAGGGCGGCAGATCGCCTTCCAGCGCGGCGTCGTCGATGTCGAGGTCGAGGTTGTCCCGGAAGGTCTTGAGGGCCTCCGAAGACAGCTTTTTCATCTGGTGGACGGCGTTGCGCGCTTCGAAATCGGGCCCGAGTGTCCAGCCCTTGACGGTCTGGGCGAGGATCACCGTCGGCGCTCCGGAGGTCTCGACGGCGGCCCGGAACGCGGCGTAAACCTTGCGGTAGTCGTGTCCGCCGCGCGACAGTTTCGCCAGGGCATCGTCGGGCATCTCCGCCACGAGCTCCTTCAGCCGCGGGTCCGCGCCGAAGAAGTGGTCCCGGACGTAGGCGCCGCCCTTGGCGACGTAGGTCTGCATCTGGCCGTCCGGAACCTCGTTCATCCGCTTGAGCAGCGCACCGTCGACGTCGCGGGCGAGCAGGTCGTCCCACTCGCGACCCCAGATCACCTTGATCACGTTCCAGCCCGCACCACGGAAGACGCCTTCGAGCTCCTGGATGATCTTGCCGTTGCCCCGCACGGGTCCGTCGAGCTGCTGCAGGTTGCAGTTGATGACGAACGTGAGGTTGTCCAGTCCTTCGCGTGCGGCAACGGGCAGCCCCGCGACGACTTCGGGCTCGGCGGTTTCGCCGTCACCGCCGAAGAACCACACCCGCTGCCCCGACGTGTCGGCGAAACCACGGTGGTGCAGGTACCGGTTGAACCGCGCCTGGTAGACGGCGTTCAATGCGCCGAGCCCCATCGACACGGTCGGGAACTCCCAGAACTCCGGCATCAACCGCGGGTGCGGGTACGACGAAAGCCCGCCCGGCGCCACCTCGGAACGGAACCGGTCGAGCTCGTCCTCGCCCAGCCGGCCCTCGATGAACGCGCGCGCGTAGATGCCAGGCGATGCATGGCCCTGGAAGTAGATCTGGTCACCGCCGGAAGGGTGATCCTTACCGCGGAAGAAGTGGTTGAACCCGACCTCGTACAGCGACGCTGCCGAGGCGTACGAGCCGATGTGCCCGCCGGTCTCGTTGCGTACATTCGTTCGATGGACCATCACGGCGGCGTTCCACCGGATGTGGTGGCGGATCCGGCGCTCGATCGCCTCGTCGCCGGGGAACTCCGGTTCACGTTCCGACGGGATCGTGTTCACGTAGTCGGTGGTGGTCAATGACGGCAGGCCGATGTTGCGTTGCCGAGCCCGTTCGAGCAGCTTCAGCAGCAGGAACCGGCCACGCGCCTGCCCCCGCTCACCGATGACGGCGTCGAACGAAGCCAGCCAATCTCGGGTCTCGGCCTCGTCGATGTCGGGGTACGGGGCGGGAACGCCGTCGGTGATAACCGGAAGGTCGACGGGCTCGTCGGCGATAGCGTCGGGCACAGACTTCCTCCAAACGGCGCAGGTGTACCACGGCATAAGGGTGGTCGGGGCTCTGCACGTACGGTAACCGCTTACTCGGGGTGGGTCATCGCCGTCATCGCTGCTCCCGACACACCCACCGGCACGGTGGGGCCCAGCCAGGACGGACAGGGTCCGCAAGCGTCAGCCGCGGAGTCCACCCGGAGGTATC
>JBJHDB010000146.1:0-3930 GCA_050486325.1 Nitriliruptoraceae bacterium
CACCGGCGATCCGCGCCGTGACGAACGCGAGCTCACGGTCGAGGCGCAGCGTCTGGCCGTTCGATATCACCCGCGCCAGCCCACGGAAGGCCTGCCAGGTCCCCAGTGTGACGATGATCGAGGCGATGCCCGCATATGCCGAGAGCGCACCGTTGATCACACCCGCCAGGATGCCTACCGCGAGAGCGGCTCCGATCCCGGCAGCCACCCCGTAGTCGGGCACGACCAGTCCCGTGACGACGCCACAGAACGCCGCCGTGGACGCGATCGACAGGTCGAAGTTTCCAGATACCAGCAACAGCGTCGCGGGCGAGGCGAGAATGCCCATGACCGCGATCGACAGCAGGATGTTCCGCGCGTTGTTGACCGTGAGGAAGAAGTCCGAGCCCAGTGTGAACACGAGTGCCAGGCCGACGATCACGATCGCAAGCACAGCTTCGGTCGGGACGACCAGGAACGCCTTTCGGAGCAGGGCCGCCGCTCCGGTCCCGCCGTCGATACCGCTGGGTTCACCGGGTCCTGCGGCCTCGGCGGTGGCCTGGTCGGTCTCCACGCCGGTGTCACTCATGATCGGTCTCCTGCATCAATGGATCTCGACGTTGCTGGTCCGGGGCCGAAAGTCGTGCATTCGGCCCCGGACCATGCTCGTCATGTTGGGTCAGGCTCAGTAGTACTCATCGATGTTGTTCTCGCCGATGAACTCGTGCTCCACGTAGATCGGGTCGGGGACGTCTTCGCCGCGGATCATCTTGATGATCGCGGGTATCAACCACTCGCCATATCGCTCGGGGAAGTACCCGGTGGAACCCACGTAGTTCGGGTTGGCACGGATCTCCGAGTGGATCGTCGCGTCCGCACCTTGGCTGGCGAAGACGACGTCATCGGCGATGCCCAACTCTTCGGCTGCGGCGAGTGCAGCGAGCCCCATGTCGTCGTTCAACGCGACGACCGCGATGCGCTGCCCCTGCAGCGGCGTGAAAGTGTCACGCACCAGCGGGAAAGCGCCATCGGTCGTCCCGCCTCCGTCGACACGGTTCACGATGGAGTCGGCGATGGTCGGGGTCCAGGTCTCGAAGTCACCGAACTCCAGATCGCCGCAGACGTTCTGGATGCCACGGATCATGCCGTTGACCCGCTGGGCGTTGACTTCACCGACGGCGAACGTCTCGAGTGTGACGATGCTGTCGATCTCGCAGTCCCAGTTCTCCTGGGCCCATTCCCCGAGTGCCTCGCCGGCGAGTTCACCCGCGAGCGGGTTGTTCGCTCCGAAGAACACCGCACACGACGGGTGTGCGATGTCGATCGCGATGACCGGGAGGTCCGGGTCGTTGGCACGCAGCTCGTCACAGGCCGCACCTTCGATGCCTTCATCGATCTGGAACCACAGGACACCGTCGACGCCCTGTGCGGCAAACGTCCGGGCGTTCTCCAGGGCACGCTCCGGGTCGAGGTCGTTGTCTGCGTAGACGATTTCGAGGTTGCAGGCGTCAGCGACCTCCTGGATGTTGTTCCACACCTGCGTGACGAACGGGATACCGGCACTGAGGTCGCCGTAACCCACCGTCAGCCCGGTGCCGTCCTGGCCATCACACACTTCCGGAAGGTCGGCGGCTGCCGGTTCTTCTGCGTCATCTTCGGCGTCGGGAACTTCGGTCTCGGGCGTCTCAGGAGCCGGTGCCGGCGCATCATCGGTGCCGCATGCGGCCATCATGAGCGCCAGGACCATCATCATCCCGACCAACTTGCTGCGTGTGACTCTCATCTTTCTTCACCTCCGCCCCAGTGGGGCTTGTCGCCCTGCCCGAAATGCATGTCCAGACAGGCTGATCTCCCCGGAACGAGCATGCATGCCCGCACCGTCCACCGTCATGCGCTACGTCGCATCGACATCATCCGAGCGATTCCCGCTCGACGACACCCAATCCCAGGCCCAAACTGAAGCGTCGCGCACGTCCGCGCTCTGTGCAGCCCGTAACGAGTTCAGTCCAAGTGCCACACTTCCTCGGCCCAGAACAGGTCGCCGCTCTCATCGGTGAGCGCGACGATCACGTCTTCGAAGTACTCCGACCAGCGCGCGTTGACGTCGGTGGCACCGATCTTGCCGAAGACCGTCTGCACGTCAGGCTCGCACTCGAGGTAGGCGATGACCTGCAATCCCCGACGGAACAAGGTGTAGTTCTTGGCTCCTGACGACTTGATCACCTCGACCAGTTCGGGCCAGATCTCGTCGTGCCGCCGCTTGTACTCGTCTTCGGTCCCAGGACGGATCTCGAACGTGAAGCATGCGCGTTCCATGAGCTACTCCTGACTCGTCCGGCTGGCTTCCCTATGCGGCTGACATCCCGCGCCAGCACACTGCTGCGATCCTCTGTCGACACGGGCGTTCGAAACTCATGCCTCTCCCACACTCAACAGCACACCCCCGCTCCGGGCGCTCTTTTCGGCCGTGGCGACGACCTCCACGGTGCGTGCGCCCAGCTCGGCAGGCGAACGGTTGACGACGTCCTTGCCTTGGGCGAGGTCGACGAGCGTGTTCGGTGGGCCATCGCACTGGTACAGGCCAGCGTGCGCGGGAAG
The DNA here is from genome assembly GCA_050486325.1 of Nitriliruptoraceae bacterium. GTDB lineage: Bacteria > Actinomycetota > Nitriliruptoria > Nitriliruptorales > Nitriliruptoraceae > JBJHDB01. The sequence goes on from JBJHDB010000146.1 coordinate 2,578, forward strand.
ATCCACCTTGATGTCGCTGGTCCCGTCGTCACCTTGGCGGTAGAGCCACAGGAAGTCGCGCTCGAGGTCGACGATCAGCTGGCCTTCCGACCCGAAGACCCGAACCTGGAGCTGATGGCGCGGCCAGGGCTCGTCGGGTGCGTCGATGGCGTTCGCGGCCGATGGGGCGCTGGCGCCGCTGACTGTCCCCGTCGCGCCAGAGGCGTACTTTACGACGACCGCGTCATGCAGGTCGACACGCGCATCGAGATTGTTCATCAGAGCGAACACCTCGGACGCCCGGTCGCCGGTGAGCCACATCGCCAGACCCATGGCATGGCTCAGCTGGGCAGGTGCGTAGCCGCCACCGGAGAGCTCCGGTTTCGTCCAGGTGTCCGGTTCGGGCGCGAAATCGGTCGCCGCGCCCTCATATCCGCCGGTTGCTCGCAACAACTCCCGGGTTCCCGAAGCCATCGCGACCATGACGTGCTCGACCTGGCCGACGCCCCCTTCTTCTTCCATAAGGCGCTTGGCTTCGACGCCGATTGGCCGATAGTTCCAGCCGAACGACAAGAGCAGGTGCTTGCCCACGCGGTCTGCGGTGTCCACGAGATCCCACGCGTCACCTGCCGACACGGTGAAGGGCTTCTCCGACAGCACATGAGCCCCGGCCTCGAGGAACGCCTTGACTTGTTCGTGGTGGAACGCTGCAGGCGAGGCGACAACGACGGCGTCGAGTTCGAGGTCGAGGACGTCGCGGTAGTCCTCGCTCGTGTGGGTGAAGCCGAAGCGGCTCTTGAGCTCGGCCAGGGCGTCCTCGCCCTTGCGTACCGCTGCGACGAGTTCGACGTCGTCGCGCGCGTGCAGAACGGGGATGTGATTGCTCACCGCCCACGATCCCGCACCGATGACCCCGACACGAACCTTGTCCGACTTCGCCATCCCGGGTGCTCCCTCGCGTCTCCCAACTTCAGTCGCGTGGCCACCTCAAGCGCGGCCAGGCAACGATTCCAGTTTCGACTCTACGGGACCTGCCGCACCCTGGTCAAGCGCTGCGGGAACCTTCCCGGAATCGTTCTCGGCACCAAGCGCGCAGAGAATTGAACCCGTTCGCGGGTCAGGTGGCAGGCACGAGCCGATTCGGGTGTACCGAGCCTGCGAACCGCGGGATGCTGGCTACAGGGCCTCGCCACGCATCGCGGCCGCGTGAGCGAGTGATGCCCGGTCGAGATCCGCCCGCGCGAATCGCTGCGTCACCCGGCCGCGCGAGAGAACGATGACTTCGTCGGACAGTCGCAGCACTTCGTCCATGTCGGACGAGATGACGAGAATGCCGATGTCCTGAGCCGCGAGGTCACGCAAGACCCGGTAGAT
>JBJHDB010000147.1:0-3788 GCA_050486325.1 Nitriliruptoraceae bacterium
GCCCCAATGCTGCCCGGCCGTACCCGACCATGAGCGTCACGCGATCCGCGGTGCCTGCCAGCGCAGGTGCGAGCGGACCCGCCGACCCTTCTACCGGAATGCGGGGCAGTGCCCTCGGTTCAGCCTTCGAGCTCGAAGGTGACGAGCAGGTTGACCTGGTAGCTCGCGACGGCGCCGTTCTCGACCGTCACGCTCTGCTCCTTGACCCACGCCGATTCGACGTTCCGCAGCGTCGCGGTGGCACGTTCGATGCCGATTCTGACGGCGTCCTCGAAACTGTCCGCGGACCTCGCCGAGATCTCAGTGACACGAGCAACGGTTCCCACAGTGCGCTCCTGGTGCTGGCGTGCCGAGACTCTGCCATGGATCGACGGTCATGGCGATGGCCGGATGGCCTCAGTCTCCTGCGCTCGAGCTCACCCTTCTCGACGCTGCCTGTCCGACGTCGACCAGCATCATCATGCGTTCGACGGTGCTCGGAGCAGGCGGGCGCCGCGCCCTTCGGTGGTCGGGTGGGCGCCGCGCCCGACCGATCGCCGCTCAGCAAGGGCGCCCGCGACGTACGTCACCCGGGTTCGACGTCCCCAGGCGTCTCCCGACTCGAGTTCCGTTGAGGCCGCTCGGCCCTGGAGCCGCCGCAGGGGGCAGGGTTCACTGGTCGTGAGGTGATCGATCGATCCTCGCGATCGATCCTCGCGATCGAGCCCAAGGGGGTATGACATGCGGTTCGACGACAAGGTCGTGATCGTGACCGGCGCAGCGTCCGGCATCGGACGTGCCAGTGCGGTCCTGTTCGCACGCGAAGGCGCATCGGTCGTGGTCTCCGACGTCAACGACGATGCCGGCAACGAGACGGTCGCCATGATCGCCGATGCGGGAGGCGCCGCGGTCTACGCGCATGCCGACGTGAGCGACGACGCCGACGCATCCGCGCTGGTCGAGACCGCGAAGTCGCAGTTCGGCGGACTGGACATCGCGGTGAACAATGCCGGGATGCTGGGCCACTTCATGCCTGCCGCGGACATCCCGATCGAGGAGTTCGATCGGATCATGGCGGTCAACGTGCGCGGCGTGTTCCTTGGCATCAAGCACCAGCTGCCGGCGATCGTCGAGCGTGGTGGTGGCGCGATCGTCAACGTCGCATCGGCCGCGGGCTACCTGGCGCAGCCGTACGCGGCCGCCTACACCGCGAGCAAGCACGCGGTGGTGGGGCTGACCAAGGGTGCGGCACTGGACCATGCCCAGTCGGGGGTGCGGATCAACTCGGTGTGCCCAGGTGGGGTCGCGACCAACATCGCCGCGCATCTGGACCTGTCCGGGATGGGCGACGCGCCCGATCCGCATCCACTGGGCCGCTCGGCTCAGCCGGAGGAGCTCGCGGCGGCGATCGCCTGGCTGGCCAGCGACGACGCGTCGTTCGTGATCGGCAGCAACGTGCTGGTCGACGGCGGGCTCACGCTGAAGCTGGGCTGATCCCAGCGGGGTCGGACCCGGTCGGTCTTACTCGGCAACGGGATACGCGAGCTCGTTCGCCGTGCCGATGTCGTGCGGTGAGCGCGTTCCTGCCCTGACGGCGGGTGTGCTCACCGGACCGGGTGCGTTCGCCCGCCCGGGTGTGCTCACCGGACCGGGTGCGCTCGCCCAGCCAGGTGTGCCTCGAGCGCGTCGAGGATCCCGTGGGTGCCCGTTTCGCGCATCGCCCCGTCGTCGAGACCGTCGAGGTGGATGCCGTGCTCGGTATGGGTGAATCGTGTGCCCACCGCGCTCGGCTCGAACTCGTAGGCGGCGATCGACGTGGAGATGTGCGTGTCGTCGATCCACATGTCGTAGGCGAGCACGATCCGCTCATTGTCGACGATGTCGGTGTAGACGGCCTCGAACCGCGAAGTCGTCTCGCCGTGGAAGACGCCCTCGTTGATCTCGCGCCCGCCGACCCGGAAGTCGAGTGCGGTCTCGGTCGTCTCCCAGCCGTCGCCGCCGACGAACCAGCGCGACTTCGCGTCCGGGTCGGCGAACGCCGCGAATGCCCGCTCGGGTGCAACGGGGAACTCACGCTCGATGGCGAACGACGCATGGGTGAGGGAACGTGTCGTGGACATGGTTCTGCTCCTGTTCATCCCTGGTGCCCAGGGCGGTCGGACCCGGTGAGATGCTCGGCGAGCCGGTCTGCTCGTTCCTCGGCGCTGGAGCGCTGGCGGCCGAGCCAGGTGCTCGCGCCGTCGAGTGCGCCGGGGACGAGCTGCACGGTGCGGACTCGGCCGAGCTTCGAGGAGGACGCGATGCCCGCGTCCTCGAGGATCCCGATGTGTTGGAGGACCGAGGGCATGGACATCGCCAGCGGCGCGGCCAGCGCGGACACCGACGCGGGTCCAGCCGCGAGGCGCTCGATCATGCGGCGTCGACTGGGATCGGCGAGCGCGCGGAAGACCGCGTCCTGACCTGCGACCCTATAGTTAGGCATATACATAACTATAGGGTCGCTCGCGCCCTGGCGTCAACACCGAGCAGCCGGGTGAGCGGGGCGTACAGCTCTTCGCCGACCGGGACGAATCGCGCGAGCTCGGCGTGTGCGAGCGCACCCGCGAGGCCAGGATCGCGATGTGCGCCCAGCAGGACGGCCCGTATGGCGGCGATCCGTTGTTGACCCAGTCCGGCGTGCGCGACGAGCGGCTGCGCCGGGAGCGGACCGAACGTGTCGATCACCTGCAGCGACGCCGCCATCGCCGCATCGTCGCGGCGCGACCGTCGCCACACGTTCGCATCGACCACCGCGGCATCCACGCTGCCCGCGTGCAACAGTGCGAGAGACCGCAGGTGGGAGCCGGCTTCGACGAGCTCGACCGTCCCGAGCGCGCAGTCGCTGGCGGCCAAGGCGAAGCACAGGCTGTGGTACCCGCTGAGGCTGACGCGGTCGTTGAAGGCGACACGTCGCCCGGCGAGCCCTTCGACGCCCGGCCAGGAACGTGCCATGGCGTCGCCGGTGCGGACGAGGACGTCGGCGAAGTAGTGCGGACCGCCCGACGCGCGCGGGTCGGTCGGTGCCCAGGCCGTCCCGACCAGGGTCACCGGCGAGCCCCCGGTGCGCAGGCACACGTACGACGACGCGCACACGAACGCCAGATCCACCTCGTCGGCGGCGAACGGATCGTCGTCACCCGGTACGGGTCCGGACCGCTGCTCGTCGAACGTGAGCACGACATCGGTGTCGAGGTGGGACGCGAGGTGCTCCGCGATCCGCTCGAACAGCAGGTGGGGAAGACCGGGCGCCAGGTGACTGCGGATGCGAAGCGCCATCGGGGTGATCCAGGTCGGTGCACCGGTCCGCGGCGGACGGTCACGACCGTGCGACGCTAGCGAGGAACACCTCCGAGCGGAAGGGTCACCTCGAAACGCGTGCCACCACCTGGTCGGTCCGCGACCTGGACGCCGCCGCCGTGCAGCATGGCCAGCTCGCGGACGAGCGTGAGCCCGAGACCGGTTCCCGGACTCGGGTGGTTGGCGGATTCCGGCCCCTGCACGAAGGGCTCGAAGATCCGCTCGCGCACCTCGGGATCGATGCCGGGACCGTCGTCCTCGACGACCAGCTGGACGGCCTCGTCGTACGCGCGCAGGACGACCCAGATCGTCGTGTCCGGGGGTGCGTGCCGGACCGCGTTCGAGAGCAGGTTCGCGACGATCCGCTCGGCCTTTGGACGGTCGACGCGTGCCACCACCGGATGGAGGTCGAGCTCGAGCCGCCGTCCGCCCAGCTCCTGTTCGACGGCGATCTGCTCGACGACCTCGTGGAG
>JBJHDB010000148.1:0-3763 GCA_050486325.1 Nitriliruptoraceae bacterium
CGGGTGAGCGTAATATTTGCGCCGAGTTTGAACGGCTCACGGTCCGCCTCGCGGGGGGGGGGGCGGCACGCTGCCCGCTGCGTGCCGCCGCCGAGCATGAGGGCTGCCGCCCCGACGCCGCTGGTCTTGAGAAAATCCCGACGGGTAATTCCTGGAGTAACCATTGTTCTCTCCCGTTCCTCTGTCCCGTCCTGCGTGTTGTCCCCGTACTGCCTACCGCGACCGGGTGGCCACGGAGTCTTGATGCTTCGAATGTGCGCCGGTGCCAACTGCCCCGCCGAACGCGTCAAACAGAGCGTCGGTGGACGGATCAGCGAGCAGTTCGGCATGCCACTGGACGCCGATGAAGAACCACCCGTCATCGACCGACTCGACGGCCTCGATCACCTCCGCGGCATGCGCGACCGCACGAGTCCCTGGCGCCGGCTCCGCGACCGCCCAGCGGTGGAAGCTGTTGACCGTCAGCTCGCTCGAGTCGAGTATCCCGGCGAGCCGGCTGCCTCCCTCGACCTCAACCACGTGAGTCGGCGTGGACATCGGTTCGTCCTGAACGTGACCGTCGACACGGTGCAGCCGGCCACCGAGTGCCACGGTGGCCACCTGACAACCACGACAGATCGCCATCACCGGGACCCGCCTCGACCGGCAGTGCTCAACCAGGCCGATCTCCAAATCGTCACGGTCTGCATCGACATCACGGTCGTCACCAGAACCGCCGAACCTCGCTGGATCGACGTCGCCGCCACCGAGCAGGACCAGACCGGCCAGACGTTCACGCACGATGTCGGCTACGGGCAGGCCCGGGGCCAGGATCACCGGCGCGACGCCGATCCGCTCCAGTTGATCGAGGTAGCCACCATAGGCCAGGGCGGCAGGCTGAGGGCCCAGCAGCGTGTCGATGACCATGCGGTGGGCCACCACCGCGACGAGCGGACGGACGGAGTCGCCACGGGTCGACGCCGCAGGCTCCGTGTCCCCAGTTGCTCCGGTCACGGCCGAACTCGATCGATCATCACCGTCTTGGTCTCCAGATACGCAGCCAATCCTTCGAGGCCCAGCTCCCGTCCTTGGCCGCTGGCACCCACACCCCCGGTAGGCAGTTCGGGCACGGTCGAGTTCCAGGTGTTGATCCAGACCATTCCGGCCTCCAGCCGCCGCGCTGCTGCAGTCGCCGCATCGAGACTGTCGGTGAATATCCCCGCCGCCAGGCCATAGTCACCGTCGTTGGCCAGCCGGATCGCCTCGTCGACGTTCCCCGCCCTTTGCACCACCATGACCGGACCGAACACCTCTTCACGCACGATGCGATGGTCCGGCTCGACGTCGGAAACGATGGTTGGCGCCATGAAAGGTGCCGGCAGATCCGGCCGGGAATCGCCCACCAGGATCTGTGCACCGGACTTCCTCGCCTCGTCGACGAATCCGGTGACCCGCTCGTACTGGCTGAGGTTGACCAGCGGGCCGATCGCGGCATCCGGATCGGCGCTGGGCTCATACGCGCGGGCTCGGTCGACGAGTTCTCCCAACACGCCGTCTTGTTCGCCCACGAGCACGAGCCTGCTCGGCACGTTGCACTGCTGTCCGGCGTTGAAGAAACACTCAAGGGCGGCGCCGACAACGGCGTCCGTGTCGGCGTCGGGCAGCACGATCAGCGGTGACTTGCCTCCCAGCTCCAACGACAACCGCTTGAGGGTCCCGGACGCCCGGCTCATAATGGTGCGGCCGGTCGCAGTGGAACCGGTGAAGGCGATCTTGTCGACCCCCCGGTGGGTAACCATGGCATCGCCCAGCACCGGGCCCGGTCCGGTCACGACGTTGACGACACCGGGGGGTACTCCGGCCTCGGCCAAGTCGCGAGCAAGTTCGATGACGGTCATCGGGGTCAACTGGTCCGGCTTGACGACCATGGTGCAACCAGCAGCGAGCGCGGCCGCCACCTTCCAGATCGTCAGAACCAACGGAAAGTTCCACGGGGTGATGATTCCGACCACGCCCACCGGCTGTTCGAGTGTCATCCCGAGCCGGGAACTCGAGAGCTCAGAGGTCCGACCGAAGCGCATCCTTGCCGCACCCGCGTAGAAATCCACGACGTCGGCGCAGTACTGCGTCAGCCAGCCGACATGCCCACGGGGAATGCCGACCTGGTCGGCTTCGAGATCCGCGTACGTCTCCGCGCGCGAGCGCAGTCTTTCGGCGAGGGCATGAAGCATGGCGCCGCGTTCGGCGCCGGTTGCATCACCCCACCCACCGCCGAGTGCGCGGCGGGCGGCTTCGACCGCCTGATCGACGTGGTCGACCGAGCCCTCACTGAACCGACCGACCAGCGTGCCGGATCCGGGGTGGTGGCGTTCGAACATGCCATCGATGGGCGTGAACACGTCACGCCCATCGATAATCATCGGCCAGTCGTCGACCATTCAGCCCTCGTAAACCCTGCGGGAAGTCATGTACCTGGTTGTGTTGTGATTTCGATCAGGACAACATGAGGAATTGACCGCGTTCCCATTCGGTCACCTCGTCGTCCCAGGCCTCGGTTGCGTAGTCCGGGCAAGCCTCGCGAGCCTTCGCGATCTCGTGGCGCTTGAGCGCGGTGAACGCATGGACGAACTCGTCGGGGAAGTACCGGAGCAGCGCCTTGTCGGCCGTGAACAACTCGAGCGCATCCTCCAGGTGCGCTGGCGGCGGCTCGAGTGACTCGATGCGGTACGCGCTGGTGCCCAGCGGATCGCCAGGCTCGGCCTTCGCGTCGATCCCGTCGAGGCAGGCGGCGAGCACACCGGCAAACGCCAGGTACGGATTGGACGAACCGCACCCAAGTCGGTTCTCGATGTGCGTACCGGCACCGCGCCACGCCTTGACGCGTACGGCGACCGAACGGTTTTCGTATCCCCACGTCATGCTCGCCGGCGCGTAGGTGTGGCGACGCAGCCGCTTGGCGCAGTTGACCGTCGGGCCGAACAGTGCATTCAGCGCCGGACCGTGCACGAGTTGGCCACCGATCGACCACAGGAACGTCTCGGAGACACCGTTGTCGGCCGACTCGTCCGAGTAGACGTTGTTGCCGTCGTCGTCGAACAGGCTGATGTGGAGGTGGCAGCTCGAACCGCTAAGGCCCGTGAACGGCTTGGTCATGAACGTCATGACCAGGTCGTCCTGCTGGGCAATCTCCTTCGCGTAGGTCTTGTAGGTGAATGCCAAGTCTCCGGCCGCGACACCGTGAACGGGATCGAAGTTGAGTTCGTACTGCGTCGGGCCCCACTCCTGATTGAGCGTGTTGGGGGTCAGACCGAAGGTCGGAAGCGCACGCATCAGGCGCGCCAGGACCGGCAGGCGCTGGTTGGTCAGCGTCGTCGTGATGTCGGTCCCGCCGAACGGCGGCTGCAGCGTGTCACGGTCCAGCAGATAGAACTCGTACTCGGCCTGCATAAGCGGATGCAAGCCGCGATGGTTCGCTTCGGCTACGACGCGCTGCAGGACATGGCGCGGCGAGGCCTCCACCGCGCGACCGTCGGGATACTCCATGTCGCAGATAACTCGTGCCTGCCCGTCGACATGGGGCAACACACGGAAGGTCGTCAGGTCGGGACGCATCACCAGGTCAGCAAACGTCATGTCCTCACCGAAACCGGTCCCGGTGGCGACCCAGCACTCATGATCCCAGCAGTAGACATCGCTGACCAGCGACAAACCTGTCTCCACATACCTTCGAAGGTGATCCGCAGCTATGGACTTGCCACGCGACACTCCATTCAAATCTGGTGTC
>JBJHDB010000149.1:0-3720 GCA_050486325.1 Nitriliruptoraceae bacterium
CTGACCGGCCAGCGCAACACCGAGCGCTTGTACTGCCGGATCGAGGCCGGCACGAACACGACCAGGATGATCCCGATCCACACCAGCGAGTACGTGACCGGGTGCCGCATCGCCCAGACCTCGGACGTCGATGCTCCGGCGTTGCCGAACAGCTCGCGGATCGCCTGGGTGACCGCCGACACCGGGTTCCATTCGACGACGGGCTGCAGCCCTTCCGGGAAGAGCTCCAGCGGCACGAACGCGTTGGACACGAACGTCAGCGGCATGATCACCATGAACGAGGCGTTGTTGATCACCTCGACGCTGGGCACCAGCAGGCCGACCCAGGCCATGACCCACGAGAAGGCGAACGCGAACAACAGCAGCAGCAGGTACGCGCCGACGGCATCGGCCAGCGATCCGCGGATGCGCCATCCGACGACCAGTCCGGTCAGCGACATGATGAGGATCGACAGGGCGTTGTAGATCACGTCGGATGCGGTACGTCCGACCAGCATCGCCGACCGGGACATCGGCAGCGACCGGAAGCGGTCGATGATGCCTTTGCTCATGTCCTCGGCAATGCCGGCGCCGGTGAACGTCGCACCGAACACCACGGTCTGCGCGAAGATGCCGCCGATGAGAAACTCGCGGTAGTCCACCCCGTCGGGTGGCACGATCGCGTTGCCGAACACGTAGGCGAACAGCAGCACGAACATGATCGGCGAGAGCAGCACCCACACCAGCACTTCGGGTACGCGCTTGATCTTGATCACGTTGCGCTTGGCGATGACGTGGCCATCGAGGATCGCTTCGGTCAGGGCTTTCATGATGCGACCTCCTGGCCACCGGACGTCGTTTCCGCACCCTCGGCGCGGTTGCCTGTCGCCTGATCCGCACCGACCGGTCCGGCCGGGGCGTCGTGCACACCGGGTCGGTCCGGATCGTCCGAGGTGCCGCCCGCCGGTTCGGCCACGTGTCCGGTGAGGGCGAGGAAGACATCGTCGAGGGTGGGTCGGCGCAGCCCGACGTCAAGCAGGCCGATGCCTGCGGCATCCAGGCGGCGCAGCACCGTCATCAGGTCGTCGGCGCCACCACCGACCGCGGCCGAGAGCCCGTTTCCGTGGTGGTCGACGTGGACCGCGCCGATGGCGACCTCCTCGACCACTGCTCGGGCCCGGTCGAGCGCGGCCGACTCGGCGACCACGAGCTCGACGTGCTCCCCGCCGACCTGCGCCTTGAGCTGGTTGACGGTCCCCGACGCGATCGCGCGGCCCTGGTCGATCACCACGATCTCGTCGGCGAGCCGGTCGGCCTCCTCGAGGTACTGCGTGGTGAGCAGCAGCGTGGTCCCGTCCCGGACGAGCTCGCGGATGACCTGCCACATGTTCGTCCGGCTGCGCGGGTCGAGTCCGGTCGTCGGTTCGTCGAGGAACAGCACCGGCGGTGCGGCGACCAGCGCACCAGCGAGGTCCAGCCGCCGGCGCATCCCGCCCGAGTAGGTCTTGACCGGGCGGTCGCCCGCGTCGGTCAGGTCGAACCGCTCCAGCAGCTCGTGCGCGCGTGCCCTCGCCGGACGGAGTCCCAGCCGGTACAGGCGGCCGATCATCTCGAGGTTCTCGTAGCCGGTCAGGTGCTCGTCGACGGCCGCGTACTGGCCGGACAGGCCGATCCGCCGGCGTGCCGCCGAAGGGTCGGCAAGCACGTCGACGCCGGCCACGACGGCCTGGCCGGCGTCGGGCTGCAGCAGAGTCGTCAGGACACGGACCGCTGTGGTCTTGCCGGCGCCGTTGGGGCCCAACAGGCCCAGCACCGTTCCTTTGGGCACTTCCAGGTCGAGTCCGGCGAGCGCGGTCACCTCGCCGTAATGCTTGACCAGCCCGGTCGCACGGATCATCTCGTTCACGTCGGTTCCTCGTACGGGCGCCACGAACCAGGTCGCGGCGATGTGGAGGCGGCACGAAGCTGCATGCCGCGAGGTGACCGACGTTCGTGGCATCGCGAAATCATCGGTCGCAACGAACCGACATTACCTGCCGAGGCCGACACGAACCTGCCAAACAATTTCAGTGCGCAACGATCCGGCCGTCGCTATGGTGAAGTTGCGAGGCGCTGTCGGGAGAGGCGTCCGGTCGCCATGCTCCGTCGGTGCGTCCGTGCAAGGTTGGCCGACCCGAAAGTGCGACGCCGAGGAAGCCGCCCGGTCCGTGTCACGCGACCCGGACCGCGACGCGCGACCAGGCGTGAAGCGGACACCGACGAGGTCCAGCGGACCGGTGGTCGTGGGAGGTGCGAAGGTGACGATCGAGTCGAGCGGGCGCAGCGCGGGCAACCCGCGCATCTACGAGCTGATCGAGGGGTCACCCAAGACCGGCGACAGCCCGACCATCTGGGCGTGGCCTCAGCTCGTCGACCACTTCAAGGTCGCCAGCCAGCCGGTCCAGGGCCCGTGGCCTCCCCACCAGGAACCACGTCCCGACCCCGATGCGGAGTCGATGCCCGTGGCGGTCGCCGACACACGTGCGGCATCAGGACGCGGCGGCGGGACCAAGGACTAGACGGCGCGGCAGCGTCTGCCTGAAGGGAGAGCACATGTATCCGTCGAGGTTCAGGTACGAGGCGCCGACTTCGGTCGAGCAAGCGGTGACCCTCCTTGCGAGCGCCGACGGCGAAGCGAAGGTGCTCGCCGGCGGCCAGAGCCTGATTCCGATGCTCAAGCTGCGGTTCGCCGCACCGCAGCTGCTCGTCGACATCAACAACATCCCCGACCTCGACTACATCGAACGCGACGCCGACGGCACGATCCGGATCGGGGCACTGTGCCGTCACGAGCACCTCGAACGCTCCCCGGTGATCGCCGAGCACCAGCCCACGATCGCTGCGGCTGCGCCGATGGTCGCCGACCCGATCGTGCGGACCCGTGGCACGTTCGTCGGTTCGGTGTGCCACGCCGACCCGCAGGGCGACTGGGCGTCGTGCCTGATCGCACTCGACGGCGCGATCGTCGCCCAGGGACCGGGCGGACGCCGCACGTTGCCCGCGGACAGTTTCGTGACCGGCCCGTTCCAGAACGTCCTTGCACCAGACGAGGTCGCCGTCGAAGCGGTCATCCCGGCGCCGAAGGGTGTCGCCCGCGGCGGCTATCTCAAGCTCGAACGGCGCATCGGCGATTTCGCGACCGCCGGCGTCGCTGTCGCGCTCGACATGGACGGTGACCTCGTCGCACGGGCGGGCATCGCCCTTACCGGTGTCGGCGGCGCGACGATCGATGCGACCCAAGCCGCCGATCAGCTCGTCGGCGGTGCACTGAACGACGCGGCGATCGAGTCTGCAGCCGATGCGGCGGCAGCCGCCGCCAATCCCCGCAGCGACCATCGCGGCAGCGCCAGCTACAAGCGCCACATCGTCCGGACCTTCACCGCCCGGCTCCTGCAACAGATCGCCCGACCGACCGAGAAGGCCGCCTGAGATGACCAGTCTTTTCAACGAAGTCGCCCCGGCCGCGTCCGAGAACGGTGTTCCGGTCCGGCGGATCACGATCACCGTCAATGGCTCGACCCACACCGCCGACGTCGAGCCCCGGCTGCTGTTGGCCCACCTGCTCCGTCAGGGGTTGCAGCTGACGGGGACCCACACCGGGTGCGACACCACCAACTGCGGTGCGTGCACGGTGCTGGTCGACGGCCGGCCGGTGAAGAGCTGCACGATGTTGGCGGTGCAGGCCGACGGCCACGAGGTCAC
>JBJHDB010000150.1:0-3709 GCA_050486325.1 Nitriliruptoraceae bacterium
CCATTGCCTCGCGCTAAGGGCAATCAACGGCCGCGGTCGACCCGTGACTGGCGCCCCCTCTATTCGGATGTCGATGCTCAGCGGATCCGCGAGGTGTGCCACGCAGAGATCGACGCCTTCAGTTATTCATTCGATGACTTCCGACCTGAATGAACACCGTGATGTGGCTTGCTTCGTGGCTGAGACGACAGCACGACTACGAACACTACGCTCGACCGATCCACCGTGGGGTTTGTGGCGAGCTCTCGCAGAGCCACAAGTCGATGTCATTACTGGTATCGCTTTTCGCATAATGACCTGAATTGTGGGATCGGCATTGGTGTGACATGGTTTTTGATGAGTCGCGTTTCGAGAATTGTCATGCTGCAGTGATGGATTCGGGTTGTGCGCAGAAATCATGATGCCATCCTCTACTGGGCCGTCCGCTCAAGTCGTGGAGCGACGCGAACCTCAGGAGGCCAAGCACGGCAGGCACATGCGGATCGTCCTAGTCGCTTATCGAGCGACCTCATCGGCTACCCTGTGATAGGTCGGTGGAAACGGTCGACCCGTACAGCTCATCAAGTCCGGATACGTAGGCGACGTCGTTCATGCTCAAACGCGCGGATGCCTGCTCGTCGGCTGCGACCCACCCAGCTTCCACGAAGTTGCGAACGAATCGTATGTTTCCGATTGGGTCGTGCCGAGCGAACTGATCGCACAACGCGCTCGAGTCGCTCTGTTTTGCCCGCGGGCTCACGAAGCCAGGATGAAAAAGCTCGTCGGATAGATAAAAGGTCGAGTTGAAGATCTTGACCCGACCCGGATCGAAGTGCAGCAGGTCATACAGGGCGAACTGGAGCTTCTGGAAGCGATCAGCACGGTCGCCGAATATTCCCTGAGCGACGGGTGTGAATCCTCGACGGACAGGAGGACCGACGAGTCGTCGAGGAGCCCCGCCGACAATCCTCGGCCGCCAACGCAGCGTGTCCTGGTCGAAGGATGTCACGGCGAATGCGAGCGTCGACGGGATGACCACAGCATCGCCTACGACCGGGCACGCATGCCGAAGGTGACTGGCACGGGTGTAGTAGGACACATTCGTGCGCCGCCCGACTGAACTCGGATCACCGATCGTGTCCGGACCCGCGTAGGTGAGCCGAACCACCAGGTCGAATCCGTCGATCTCCTCAGCGAGCATGTAGGGCGACGGTGCCGGTCCAACGAGCGCAACCGAGCGTCCCCGCACAAGCTCGAGCATCTCCCGATCCGCTGGCCCGTGCCTGCCGCGCGCGATCTGCATGAACATCTCCCGATCGCCCGCCGCGATCGCCCTCAGAGCAGGAATCTGGCTCACAGTCACGTGCTCCCGGAACCGCGAGCGCAGGTGAGCATGATGTCGATCCGCGGCCTCGATGTCACCCTGATCGAGCGCCAGGAATGTTGCGAGCGCAAGAGTGTCGTGCCCAGGATCTGCCACGTTGGCATAGTGCTCGGAAGACGTCCGGGCGTGGAAGCGAGCAACGAGACTTGCATGAAGGAGTCCGTGCGCAGCCAGAATGAACCTCAACCGCAACCACGCGCATCCCGTATCAACGAGGGGGTCAACGTGGCCCAGCTCTCCAGCGAGCCGGGCTGAAACGTGGGCAGCTTTCTCCGGGTCAATCGACGCGCCGAGCACCGCGTCTTCGATCGCCCGACTGGTGCTGGCAGCGGCTGCCGGAGCTGCGAGCGTGATAGCGCGTGCGAGCTCGCTTCTGAGCCTCGCGGACTCCCCGACGGCGCGTAGCGCCTTCGATCTCGCGACGAATACACGGATCGCCTGGATCCGTCGAAGATCGTCGCCGAACCGCTCCGGTGTCGAGCGCACCGTTCGCTGCGGAGCAACGACCTCAAGGAGCCCGTGGCGCAGCATCCCAGCCCGGAACTGCTTCTTGAGCGCTGCGCGAACAAGTGCTGGCCGGGGTCGGTTCGTACGCACTAGCGGGGGGTGTACTGCATGATCGTTGCCATCCACGTTGGCCAGTGGCCCGAGTCTAGGCAACTCCCGTGTGTAGGTCCGATCGGAATGGTGGGTCAACGCTGTCCCCTCGCCGAGCACGTTCTCGAATCGGGCGAACCACAGGGTCAAGCGGAACATCGCAGTCACGGAGGATGCGATGCAGTCTCACACGGACACGTCGTTGAGGCTTCGCCGGGCCCGGCATTCTCGGCAGCTGCTTTCCATGCTCGACCGTGCACACACGCGCCATCCAGACATGATGATCAAGGCCGTCGTCCCTTCGTCGGCCTATACAGGAGCTCGCGGAAACCGATGTCGTCACCGATCTCGCCGACGCGGTCGTGTGGCTTGACGTCGGTGATCGCCTTCTTCGCTCGAAGAATCCGGCGAGTACGCAGGCCACCAAGCAAGGCGTCAGTGTCTCCGACGCATCCCCATCGCCCGGACGAACAGGGCGCACTCGGATGTGCATCCCTTCCACTTCGCCCCGTTCACAAGCTTCGCAGTCTGCTTCGTCACAGGTACGACGATGGACGTGATCGGACTCAAGGATCCGGCGACCGAGTTGGGTGACATGCGGGGGTCGCGAGATTCGACGCACCCGACACACCGCACCACACTACGACACGGGAGGGCTCGTAGGCGACGTGTGCAGATGGCACGACTTCGTGGCGCCGACCCACATACATCCACGGGCTGTGTGGATAGCTGCTGCCTAGGATCGATTCACAACGTAGATCAATTCACAACGTGCAGAAGGCATCGCGGAGGTCAACCTAGTCTACGATCCGCTATTTCCGCCGCCGAATGTGCCACCGACCGTATCGTCAGCGACACCGTCGCCACCGCGCGCTTCGCGGTGCGAGAGTGAGCAGCCCTGACTGCCCGTATCGTTGACAGACTCGCGGAGCCCGACAAGTACGATCACTTGCAAAGATGGAGTTCGCGTTGGATGACGGCACGTTCAGCGTGGTGATCCCGACGATCGGGCGCCCCGAGTTGGAGCGCGCGATCGCGAGCGCGCTCGACCAGACACTTGCTCCCAGGAAGGTGATCATCGCCGACAACGGCCCGGTCAACGGCATGGACGATCGCCGAGCCGCCGTCCTCGACAACAAGCCATCGAACCTCGTCGCATGGCTGTCGTTGCCACCACGTTCCGGTCCCGGGATCAGCCGCAACCTGGGTGCATGGCACGCACAGACGTCACACGTGGCCTTCTTGGACGACGATGACGCCTTCGAGCCCGACTATCTCGAGCAGATCGCCCAGGTCGTCGAGGAGGTGGATCCGGACGTGCTGTACGGAGTGAAGGTGTTCCGGCGTCCGGATGGTTCGATATCTCACGAGAAGAACCTGGACCGCTACCCCCGTGAAGAGTGGCTCCAGCGCCTCCTGTCGCAGAAGAACCACGGGTTCGGTGGACAGAACGTCGTCGTACGCCGCGAGGTGTTCATCGATCTCGGTGGCTTCCCTCCGGACCTACGGATCGCCGAGGACCGGGGCTTCGCGATCGCCGTCCTCCGTGCGGGCCGATCACTCGCCTACGTTCCAGGTGCGCGGGTGAACTGCCACCCGCCATCTGGTTACCGCGCGAAGTACGACTCATCCCAGTGGCTCTCGTACCTGAAGATCCTCATCGACAACTGGTCCGAGATGACCTGGCGAACCCGTCGGACATCCGTGAGGAAGACCCTCAAGTCGATGGCAGCGCACACGTACAAGCGC
>JBJHDB010000151.1:0-3691 GCA_050486325.1 Nitriliruptoraceae bacterium
TCGAGGTTGGCGCCGAGCAGCTCTACCTCGTACTCGGTCAGCACGCCGGCTTCGTCGAGCTCGATGGCCAGGTTCAACGCTGTCTGCCCACCGAGCGTCGCAAGCAGCGCATCAGGCCGTTCACGTGCGATGACCGCCCGGACATGTTCGAGCGTCAACGGTTCGACGTAGGTGACGTCCGCCAACTGTGGGTCGGTCATGATCGTGGCCGGGTTGGAGTTGACCAGCACGACCCGCAGGCCCTCTTCGCGCAGCACCTTGCAGGCCTGCGTGCCCGAATAGTCGAACTCGCAGGCCTGGCCGATCTGGATCGGCCCCGAGCCCAGCACCAACACCGACGCGAGGTCTTCACGGCGCGGCATCAGGCCGCCCCACCGGTCGTGACGTCCACCCTTCCAGACCCCCTTGCGTGAGCGGTCATCAGGGCAGCGAACCGGTCGAAAAGGTGGCGTGCGTCGCTGGGGCCGGGTGCTGCCTCCGGGTGGTACTGCACACTGAAGGCGGGGAAGTCGTGCAGAGCCAGTCCTTCGCAGACGTTGTCGTTGAGGTTGCGGTGGGTGACGCGCACCAGGCCGTGGTCACTGGTCGAGTACACGTCGTTGTCGACCGGATCGCCGAGTGTGTCCGGGTCCACGGCGAAGCCGTGGTTGTGCGAGGTGATCTCGATCGTTGCGGTGGTCGCGTCCATGACCGGCTGGTTGGCCCCATGATGGCCGAACATCAGTTTGTAGGTCGCCCCACCGATGGCATGGGCGAGGAGCTGCGATCCCAGGCAGATGCCGAACACCGGAACGCGTCCGAGCAGTTCCCGCACGGTGGTGATGCCCTGCGTGACAACCGAGGGGTCGCCAGGTCCGTTTGAGACCATCACGCCGTCGGGTTCGTGGGAGAGCACCTGGTCGGCATCGCTGTGCGCCGGAAGGACCGTCACCCGGGCACCGATCGCCTGGAGTCGACGGACGATCGAACGCTTCATGCCATAGTCGAGGACCACGACGCGGAAGCGCTGGTCTGCTTCAGCGTCGACGGTGTAGGGCTCGGGCGTGGTGACCGCTGACGCGAGCTCCAAGCCCTCCATCGTCGGTGACGCCAGTACCTGCGCGTGCAATTCGTCGACGTCGAGCACTTCGGTTGACACCCCGGCGCGCATCGCTCCGACGTCACGCAGTCGCCGGGTGAGCCACCGCGTGTCGATGCCATCGACCGCAACGGTTCCGGCCTCGCGCAGCGCCGTGGCGAGATCGCCGTCGGCTCGCCACGACGAGCTGCGTCGGGCGGCTTCACGCACCACGAATCCGGCGACCTGAACGCGATCGGATTCGGCGTCGTTGTCGTTGACGCCGTAGTTGCCGACGTGCGCGCCGGTCATGACCACGATCTGGCGGTGGTACGAGGGGTCGGTGAGCACCTCCTGGTACCCGGTCATGCCGGTGTTGAACACGGCCTCACCGAAGCTGGTGCCCTCGGCACCGAATGGACGGCCGAACGCATGGCTGCCATCTTCGAGCACCAGCAGTGCCCTGCGATCGTCGGTCACGCTGGGGGCTCCTGTCCGTCGGTTGGTTGCTGGACCGTGCCGTCGCGCAGGGTGAATCGTCCGCGCAGCAACGTGTGTACCGCACGTCCGTACAGCTCGTGGCCAGCGAACGGCGTATTGGCCGCACGACTGTGCAGTGCGGATGCTGAAACGCGCCATTTCACGTCCGGGTCGATGACCACCAGGTGCGCGGGACGACCGGCCAGTACCGCTCCCCCGTGGTCGCCTACGTCCCGGATCCGCGCAGGGGCGGTGCTCATCCGCTCGATGGCCGTCAGCGGATCGATGATGCCTGCGCGCACCAGATGCGTGTTGACGACGGCGAACGCGGTTTCGAGACCGAGCATTCCGCACGGTGTGTGGTCCCACTCCTGATCTTTTGCCTCCGGAGCATGAGGTGCGTGATCAGTCGCGACCGCGTCGATGGTGCCGTCAGCCAACGCCGCCCGGACCGCATCGACATCGGCAGTCGAACGCACCGGAGGGTTGACCTTGAACACCGGATCGAACGACTCAACGACCTCGTCGGTGAGCACCAGGTGATGCGGGGCGACTTCGGCGGTGACGCGCACCCCACGGTCCTTGGCGCGGCGGATCAGATCGACCGATCCTGCCGTGCTCACATGGGGAACGTGCAGGCGGGCGCCAACGCCTTCGGCCAGAATGAGGTCACGTGCGAGCATGACCTCCTCGGCTTCGTGAGGCCAGCCAGGAAGGCCCAACCGGGCGGAGATCCGCCCTTCGTTCATCTGGGCGCCTGCGGTCAGTGTGGGTTCCTCGGCGTGGTTGCACACGATCGCGTCGAACGCCGTGGCGTACTGCAGAGCGCGTCGCATCACCAACGCATCGGCCAGAGGTATGCCGTCGTCGGAGAAGAAGTCGACCCTGGCGGCGCTACGACGCAGTGCGCCGAACTCGGTGAGCTGTGTTCCCTGCATGCCCCGCGTGATCGAACCGACCGGGAATAGGTCGACCAGACCGACCTCCCGGCCGCGGCGCCACACGAGCTCGGCGATCACCGCGCTGTCACACACTGGAGCGGTGTTGGCCATCGGACACAGGGCGCTATAGCCGCCGGCAGCCCCGGCAGCAGAACCGGTGGCGATGTCTTCAGCCTGTTCGAAGCCGGGTTCGCGAAGGTGTGTATGCAGGTCGACGAACGCGGGTGCGACCCATCGGTGGGTGCAATCGATCACTTCGTCTTGCGGATGCGTTTCCAGTCCCGTCCCGACGTCGACGATGATGCCGTCGGCGACACGTACGTCGGCGGGGTGATCGGCGCCCGAATGCGGATCGAGGACCCGTCCACCACGGAGCAGCAGCGAAGTCACGTCGGCTGGCCTTCCATCGCGCCGGCCACCTGGTCGAACTCTCCCTCGACGCCGGGAGCGGCAAGGAGCAGGTACAGGCACGCCATCCGCACCGCGATGCCGTTGGTCACCTGTTCGGTGGCCAGGGTCCGTGGACTGTCGGCCACCTCGCCGCTGATCTCGATGCCCCGATTCATCGGGCCCGGATGGAGCACACACGCCTCAGGCCGCATCGCCGCTAGTCGGTCGCCGTTCATGCCCCACCGGCGTGCGTACTCACCGGTCGAGGGAAAGTAGGCGCCATGCATTCGTTCACGTTGCACGCGCAGCAGGCAGACCGCGTCGACCTCCCCGATGATCGCATCGAGGTCGTCGGTGACGGTGGTCAGCTTCCAGTCAGCCGAAACAGGCGGCAGAAGTGTGGGAGGCGCGACGAGCACCAGTTCGGCGCCCAGTGTGGTGAACACGTCGATCTGGCTGCGTGCTACACGCGAATGCAGGATGTCGCCGACGATCGCGATCCTGTGGCCGGCAAGGTCACCAAACTGCCCGCGAAGCGTGAACGCGTCGAGCAGGGCCTGGGTCGGATGCTGATGTCCACCGTCACCAGCGTTGAGTATCGGCACGTCCAGCCAGCTGGCGAGCTGGACGGGTGCACCCGCGGAACTCGAACGGACCACGACACAGTCGACACCCATGGCATCGAGTGTCAACGCGGTGTCCTTGAAGGACTCGCCTTTGGACACCGAGGATCCCGATGCAGAGAAATTGATCACCTCGGCGGAAAGTCGCTTGGCCGCGAGGTCAAAACTCAGTCTTGTGCGTGTGGAGTCCTCGAGGAACA
>JBJHDB010000152.1:0-3677 GCA_050486325.1 Nitriliruptoraceae bacterium
GAAGCGCTGAGGTCCACACGAGTCGCGTCGGTGGTTCGACGACGAGGTAGCAGCCGGCACCACCGTCCATGAGCGCTCCGTCAGGCGAACGCATCACGGTGCGGAACTTTCCGCCCGGGCGAAGATCAATCTCGCACTCGACCGTCTGCCAGGGCCGTGGGGTGAACCATGCCATGAGGTGCTCGGGGTCCGTCCAGGCCTTCCAGACAAGTTCGACGGGAACGTCGACGAGCCGTTCGAGCAGAAGGTCGCATTCCGGGTCGTGGGTGAAGGACGGCTGGGTGCTGGCATTCGTCATCGCGTGTTCCTGTCGGTCGTCGTCAGTGGGGCTTCATCGTCTCTAGATGCATGTCGAGCTGATCGAGGCGCCGTTCCCACAACGTGCGCTGGAGTGCGAGCCAGTCCTGGGCGTGATTCAGCGAGGCCGGCTCGAGTCGAAAGGTGCGCACACGCCCCTGCTTGGTCGAGCTCACCAGCCCGCTGGTTTCGAGCACGGTCAGGTGCTGCAGGAACGACGGCAGTGCCATGTCGAACTCTGCCGCCAACTCCGTGGTCGGCATCGGTCCCGTACTCAGGCGTTCGACCACACGACGACGAGTCGGGTCGGCGAGCGCCTTGAACACCGTGCCGACACCGGAAGGTCCGTCGTCGCCTGGGCTGGATGCCATCCGTTCGCCCCCGCTCAAATCAGTTAGGTGACTACCTAACTATAGGCGACGGGACACTCGGAGGTCAACGGTGCCGGGTGATGTCCTCGCCGGAATAGCGTGGATCAGCGCTGACGCTCGAGCACCCCACGGAGGTAGCCGGCCTGGCCGAGGTGTTGGAATGCGTCACCCAGGATGCTGATCAGGCGTATGCCGACGGTCACCGGCGGCTCGTAGTCGCGGTCGATGACACGGTCGAGTTCGTCGGCATCCAGTCCGGCGATGCACAAGTCGATCATCGCCGTGACGTCGTCCTGATAGCCGGCCAGCAGTTCCGGGTCGCCGACGCGGACGCTGGCGACCTGTTCGCTGTCGTGGCCGTACCCGTGGTCGTCGACAGCGAGCTCGAGCGCGAACCGGTCCGACCAACCCTGCGCGGTCCAGACCTGTTCGTGCTCGAGGATCTCGGCCACCTGCACGTCCTGCTGGCGGGTGGTGTGCCAAAGGAGCCAGGCAAGTGAATTCGCCTCGGGGTCGAGGCGCGTGTGCAGCAGATAGTCGTCGGCACCAGCGGCGTGGCGCCGTACGAGCGCCGGAATCCGGTGGAAGGCGTCGGTGAGCAGTGCACGGGAATCCATGCGATCACCATAACCACCGGACGATCGGCACGCGAGGGTCCGGTGCGCATGACGGGATCTTGACGGAATTCGGCCGCCTTGGACGCCTGGCTGTAGCTAGGGTCGTGCACTGCCAATGTTGTGTGTACTGCCATTCGTGCTGACGCGCCTGTGACCGGAACCGCGCATGACCGAAACCGCCGATGGGTACGCCGATGCGCCACGTCATCGCATGTCGCGCCGGGAATACGAAGCACAGCTCGAGACACACCGTCGTGAGCTGACGGGGTTCTGCTACCGGATGCTCGGTTCTGCGTTCGACGCCGATGATGCGGTGCAGGAGATCATGCAACGTGCGTGGCGTGGACTGGACTCGTTCGACGGCCGCGCGTCGCTTCGTACCTGGCTGTACCGGATCGCAAGCAACGTCTGCATCGACGAGACGCGGCGCCGGCAGCGGCGCAGTGCCCCAACCGACCTCGGACCGGCATCGACGGTGGCAACCGCCCAACTGACGACAGCGCCGGACGAACGTTGGCTCGAGCCGGTACCCGACGGCCGGGTCATCACTACCGCCGATGATCCTGCCGAGCGTGCGGTGCAGCGCGAGACCATCCGGCTCGCGTTCGTCGCGGCACTCCAGCATCTCCCGGCGCGACAGCGGGCGACGCTGCTGCTCTGTGACGTTCTTCGATGGCCGGCCGCAGAGGTGGCCGAACTCCTCGAGACCACGACCGCTGCGGTCAACAGCGCGCTGCAGCGGGCGCGCGCAACGCTGGCCCAGCAGCCACGGCGGCACGGAGACGTCTACGACGAGCTCGACGCCGACCAGCACCAGCTTCTCGAGCGCTTTGTCGACGCGTTCGAACGCTATGACATGGAACTTTTCGCCCAGCTGCTCCGCGACGATGCCATCCAATCGATGCCGCCTTACGCGCTGTGGTTGCAGGGGCGTGACGAGGTTGTCGGGTGGATGCTCGGACCGGGAGCCGAGTGCCGGGGATCCCGGTTGGTGGCAACCGTTGCCAACGGCACTCCGGCCTTCGGCCAGTACCGGCCCAGCGGCCCGAACGGCCAGCATCGTGCATGGGCGCTGCAGGTCATCGACCTCGACGGCAAACGGGTGGCGGCCTGCCATGCCTTTCTCGACGTCGCCCGGTGGTTTCCGATGTTCGGGCTACCGCTGGAGCTCGACTCCCGCAACCCGGCGCAGGCGGACCGATGAGTTCGCCTCACGCGACTCGTCCAACCTGCCAGCGGCCGGACACACCGCCGCGCATCGATCGTGCCGTGCCCCGGCGGGACCGGAACCTCGGTCTTCCGGGCGACCTCAACGGAGCGCAACCGTGACCACACTTCTGCTCATCGGCACCCGCAAGGGACTGTTCCTGGCGCGAAGCCAGGACCGGCGTCGCTGGACGGTCTCCGAACCCACTCTGACCAGCGAAGGGGTCAGCTCGGTCGCGATTGACACCCGTGGGGGAACCCCGCGCCTGTTCGCCGGCGGGTCCACCTGGTTCTGGGGTCCCTTCCTGGTGCGTTCGGACGACCTTGGGAAGACCTGGCACGACCCGGAGAACGCACCGCTGGCATTTCCTGCCGACACCGGTGCTGCGGTCGCCAACGTCTGGCAGATCACCCCCGACGTGGCTGCTCGCCCTGGCGTGGTGTGGGCCGGAACCGAGCCGTCAGCGCTGTGGCGCAGCGACGACGGGGGCGTCTCGTTCGCGCTGGAGCGCGGATTGTGGGACCACCCACACCGTGAGCACTGGGAGCCTGGAGGCGGGGGACAGATGGTGCACACGATTCTGCCGCATCCCACCGACGACGATCGCGTGACCGTGGCCATGTCGACCGGTGGCATCTACCGGACGGTCGACGGTGGCACCACCTGGCAGGCGTCGAACCAGGGCATCAGCGCGGACTACCAGCCCGAACCGCCGCCCGAATGGGGCTTCTGCATCCACAAGGCGGCCCGGGACCCGGTGGACGCCGAGACGCTGGTGACCCAGCATCACGGCGGTGTGTACCGGTCGACCGACGACGGCGCGACATGGACTCCGATCGACGCTGGCCTGCCGTCGGACTTCGGCTTCCCGATCGTCACTCACCCGCGCACCGCCGACACGGCCTGGGTGTTCCCCCTGAAGGGGGACGAGGGCCGGGTGCCGCCTGACCGCCGCTGCGCCGTGCAGCGCACGCGCGATGGCGGCGCGAGTTGGGAGGTGCTCACCAACGGACTGCCCGAGGAACCCTTCCACGCCGCGGTGCTGCGGGATGCCATGACCGTTGATGATGCCGACCCTGCCGGGGTCTACTTCGGCACCCGAGACGGATGCGTCTTCGCCAGCGCCGATGAAGGTGACTCATGGGTCGAGGTGGCCCGGCACCTCCCGGACGTACTGAGTGTGCG
>JBJHDB010000153.1:0-3656 GCA_050486325.1 Nitriliruptoraceae bacterium
CCGCCGCGATGTCGTCGACGGTGGTGTCGAACACGGCCTTGTTGGCCGCCGATGGTTGGCGGAAGCCGCTGACCTTGCGGACGAACTGCACCGCGGCGTCACGGATCTCGTCGTCGGTTGCGGCAGGCTCGGCGCCACGCAGCTGCTGGATGTTGCGGCACATCACCAGGTTCCTCGTCGACGGCAACGGGGGAGTCGGGTGGACCAGGTCGTCGACCGTAACTGTCAGACGGTCGCGGGCGTGCCTTGCTGGGCGCCGCGTGCCTGATCGACGCGTGCGCGCAGCGTCGACGCCGACGAGCCGTCAAGGATGACCGACAGGCGGATAGAGGTCGGAGCCGAGGCCAGCTCAGTGTCGGTCAAGCCCGATGCATTGTTGTAGACCAGAACGTCGACGCCGGAAAAATCGGCTTCGGACGTGTCGAGTAGGCGTGCATCGACCTCACCGCCGAAGTACTGGCGGACGATGGATGCCAACCGGTCCACACCACGTTCGTATCGTGACGCCACGGTGACGACGGCGCCAGGGTCGAGCGAAGCCAGTTCGATCAAGGAATGCGGGTCCGGCACGAACGTGAGCTCGACCACGGGTACGGCCGGGATCTCCAGGCGCCGGACGTCGCCAAGGTGGAACAGTGGCACGGCGATGACCGGGTCGTCGACGGCGCGGACGACATGGGGCAGCTCGTCGATCAGCACCGGTGTGAGTTCCATCCCGGATGCCTGTTCGACTGATGTGGCCATCTCCTCGGCGTCGTGCAGGTTGCATTCGGGGAACAGCACCGTCGCCGACGAAGCCATCCGCCGTAGCTCCTCGTCGAGCAGTCGCCGAAGGACGGCGCCGTCGATGCCAGATGCAGCAGATCGGGTGATGAGCTGCGCCAACTCGTCACGCAGCCATTCGTCGCTCGGTTCCGGCGCGGCCATGCCGGTGACGAACGTTCCCTTGCGCGGGACAGTGCGTACCAGTCCTTCGGACTCCAGCACCTTCAGGGCACGGTGCACGGTGTTGGGATTGGAACCGATCTCGCCGGCCAGAGCCCGACAGGAGTCGAGCTTGGCGCCAGGTGGGTACTCACCGTTTCGGATGCGCTCGAGGACCGCGCGGTAGACGTCCTGCTGTCCCAGCGCTTGATCGCTCATACGTTCGTATCCCATCGCGTCGTCCCGCCTTGGGGCGCGTCGAGACGTTCTGGCCCGTCCGAGGCGGCGACAGGAAGCCGTTCACGGGCAACCCTACCCCGCCACGAGCAGGCGCGAGCGATCTGTATACCACTGTCTGTGACAAACCACATGGAATGTCTGCGACCGCCGACATCGGATCCGCACCGATCGAGGGTATTGCGGGTGCGCCCCCCACCACCTAGGATGACTTACTTGTCAGCGACAAGACACACACGCTTCGACCCTTGGCCGGGCCCTGACGGCCTCGGATGGCGTCACGTCGCCGACATTGGGAGTCACTCGATTATCACGCTGGACGGGGACTGGAGAGGGTTCATGCATTCGCTCACCAACACACGGCGGCGACGCACCGTCCGCCTGTCGGCACTCATCACCGTGCTCGCGCTCGTCCTCGCCGCTTGCGGTGGCGACGACGCGCCGGCACCCGAGCCCGAGCCGGAGGCGGAAGCTCCGGCGACCGAAGACGCGCCCGCCGAAGACGACGCCGACGACGCTCCTGCGAGTGCGGCGCTTGCGGAGCCGACCTCGGCGACATTGATCCTCGACTTCCTGCCGAGCGCAGTCCATGTGGGAATCTTCACCGCGCTCGAACAGGGCTACTACGACGACAACAACCTTCAGCTCGACATCATCGAGCCGACCTCGACGTCCGACACGCTGCGCCTGATCGATTCTGGCGAGGCCGACTTCGGTATCGCCGAGGCCGTCGCCATCGGTCTCGAGATCGACGAGGGCCGTGACGCACAGGTCATCATGTCGTTGATCCAGGTGCCGGCGCTCGCGCTGATCTACCTGGAGTCGACCGGCCTGTCGTCACCAGCAGACCTTGCCGGTGGCTCGGTCAGCTGGCCCGGCTCACCCAACGGCATCGCCATCATCGACGCGATGCTTTCGGCATCCGGGATCGACCCCGAAGAGGTCGAGCGCACCTCCATCGGCTTCGCCGGGGCGAACTCGATCGTCGAAGGCAACGTCGACGCGTTCCTGGGCACCTGGGCCTCCAACGCCGCTCAGGCGGAGTTCGCCGCGGGCGAACCGGTCGGCACCTTCCGGTTCGAGGATGTCATCGGCGGCACCTTCCCGGGCCTGGTGTTCTTCTCGACGACGGGCCGCATCGAGGCCGACCCGGACGTGATGCTGGCGTTCGTCGACGCGACCGTGCGCGGTTACGAGGACGCGCTCGCGGCACCCGAGGAAGCCCTCGACATCCTGCTGGACCGCAACCCGGCGCTCGAGCGGGAGCTGCAGCAGATCGTCTTCGACAACTACCGTCCGGTGTTCGTCGGCGACGCCCCGCAGTTCGGCGCCATCCAGTGGGATGGGATCGAAACGCTGGTGGACTTCCTCAGTGACTCCGGCGCGGTGTCCGAGCCGATCGCACCGGAGCGATATGCCACCGACGAGTTCGTGAACCGCTGAGCGGTTCGCTGATGGGATGATCCACTGGGGGTGGGCACCGGCATCGGCGCCCACCCCCGGCGACGATCCGGGGTGGAGGCGGCCATGTCGAGCAAGATCGCGACCCGAAAGGTCGGAAAGACCTTCCGGCAGCCGGGCAAGGCGGGGGTCGAGGTCCAGGCGATCGATTCGATCTCGCTTTCGGTGCGCGAAGGCGAGTTTCTCTCGATCGTGGGGCCAAGCGGCTGCGGAAAGTCGACGCTGTTCAACATTCTCACCGGGTTGATCCCGCCATCGAGCGGTGAGGTGCTTCTTGATGGCGAACCCACCACCGAGCTGCTCGGTCGGGTCGGCTACATGCCGCAGAAGGACCTGCTGATGCCGTGGCGGTCGGTGATCGACAATGTCATCCTCGGCCAGGAGCTTCAAGGTGTGTCGCGCGAGCGCGCCCGCACCCGCGCTCGTGCCGAGTTCCCCCGGTTCGGGCTGCAGGGCTTCGAGGATCACTGGCCCGCACAGCTGTCCGGAGGGATGCGCCAACGTGCGGCACTGCTGCGCACGCTGTTGACCGACCGCGAGATCCTGCTGCTCGACGAACCGTTCGGTGCCCTCGACGCGCTCACCCGGCAGGGCATGCAGGGCTGGCTGCTCGACATCTGGAGCGCCGAGTCGAAGACGATCATTCTGATCACCCATGATGTGGAGGAGGCGGTGTTCCTTTCCGACCGCATCGTGGTGCTCACCGGACGACCGGGCCGGGTGGCGACCGAGGTCACTGTCGACCTGCCACGCCCACGCACGTTGGAGATGCACACCTCGGCGGCGTTCGTCGCCTTGAAGCAGGAGGTACTCCGGCCGTTGCACGACGCGATCGAGCAGGCGTGGAAGCCTGGCGAACCCGAGGCAGCCGAACCTCGTGAGGTGCGGTGATGGCGCCTGATGAGCTGGCCTCCGACACCGGAGCCGAACCGACGGCCGGAGGCGCCGAGGGCACCGCGACACCGCGTGACGACAGCGCCACATCGACGTCACCGGGCCGAGGTTCAACGGCGATCTTCGCTGGCCGGGGACGG
>JBJHDB010000154.1:0-3650 GCA_050486325.1 Nitriliruptoraceae bacterium
GCCGTGGGCAACCCAAGGTCTAGCACATCGAAGGTCAGCGCCGCCGCGTCCAATCGCACGCGTGATGCGGGATGCGCCAGCAGTGCCGCGCCGGTCATCGCCGTGATGACGACGATGGCCACCAGTCGCGAGCATGTCGGTGCGCGTCCGGAACGGGCACCAGCGCACCTGCGTTGACCACGCTCGTCGCCGTGACCGGAATTGGTCATCCGGGATCAGGAGGCTGCTGCTCGGGATCGACGCTCGGGTTCTCGTCGCCGCTCTGGCGCACGCGTTCAGCCGCAGTGGCGATCGTGCGGTCATCAGGAATGGCAGCCTCGAACGGAGGTGTCGCATCGTCACCGAGCGCAACCGGCGCTTCGGTTCGCAGCCACACGGTGCGTTGCGCGAACGGAATCTCGATCTTGGCGGCGTCGAGCGCGAGCTTGATGCGACGGCGCAGCTCGCGAGCGATCGCCCACTGCTGGCCTGGCTGGGTTTTGACCACCAGCCGGATGTCGACGCTGTCACCGCTGAGCTCCTGCACACCCCAGATCTCAGGAGCTTCCATGAACTGTTCCTGGAACTCGTCTTCGTCGGCCATGTCGGTGGCAACGCGCAGGATGATCGCGCTGGCGGCATCGATGTCGGCGCCGTAGGCGATGCCGACATCGAGCAGTGCACGCGCCCATTCCTGGCTCATGTTCCCGATCCGTCGGATCTCGCCGTTGGGGATGTGCCACAGCGTCCCGGTGACGTCGCGGATCTGGGTGGTGCGCAGGCTGACACCTTCGACGACCCCGGATGCCTCACCGGCATCGATGATGTCGCCTACCCCGTACTGATCCTCGAGCATCATCAGAACACCGGAGAAGAAATCCTTGACGACGTCCTGGGCGCCGAACCCGATGGCGACACCGACGACGCCCGCGCCAGCGATCAGCGGGCCGAGGTTGAGTCCGAAGGTCGCAAGGATCATGAACAACGCGAGCAACCAGATCGCCACGCTGACGACGCTCGTGGCCAATGCGCCGATGGACTCCGCACGCTGTGCGCGCCGTGTCGAGTAGACGGGCCGCTGTTCGTCGATCAGCCCGACTTTCGCACGCAGCTTGCGGCCGGGGATCCCATCCGGATCCTGGACGCGTGCGACGGCTCGGCGGATCGCACGCCGAATCAGGCGCACCAACAGCCAGGTCACGACCACGATGGTCAGGATGCGGATGCTCGGTTCGACGAGGTTGTCGCTGGCCCACAGGATCAGCATCGAATCGGTACGGGAGGCGATCCAGTCGGTCAACGGGCGCTGAACGTCGACGAGCATGTCCTCGACGCTGAGTTCCTCCACGGTTCCTCCGGTGCAGACACAGGGCGGTTCTCGCAGCGTAACCAGCGTGCCGGCGTACAGAGCCTCTCCTCACGCGACGATCGCGCCGTAACACCGTCGTAACACGCGCGACACACCGGCATCACCGTGGCGGCGTAGGGTTTGTGTCGCGATCTGGAATGCCGCACGCTCACGAAGCGACGAAAAGGAGAAGCACGTTGTCATCCGCACCGCAGAACGCCAAGGATCTGATCGGTGTCATCGAGTCCGAGGGCTACGAGTTCGTCGACCTGCGGTTCGTCGACCTTCCCGGCCTCGTCCAGCACTTCTCGATCCCGGTCTCCGCAGTCGATGAATCCGTGTTCACCGATGGCCTGTACTTCGACGGGTCCTCGGTGCGCGGTTTCCAGGGCATCCAGGAGTCCGACATGCTCCTGATTCCCGACGTGTCCACGGCGCAGGAGGATCGTTTCCGTAACCGCAAGACGCTGATGATCTACTGCCACGTGCATGACGCGATCACCGGCGAGGCCTATTCACGTGATCCGCGCAACATCGTGCGCAAGGCCGAGGCGTACCTGAAGTCGACCGGTATCGCGGACACGGTGTTCATGGGCCCGGAAGCCGAGTTCTTCATCTTCGACGCGATCCGCTTCCAGAACGAACCCCACGCCTCGTTCTACGCGATCGATTCCGTCGAGGGGCCCTGGACGACCGGCGCCGACGACGACGGTCACGGAAATCTCGGCTACAAGCCCCGAACCAAGCAGGGCTACTTCCCGGTTCCGCCAATGGACCACTACCAGGACCTGCGCTCGGAGATGTCGGCCCAGCTCGAGGCGTTCGGCATCCCCGTCGAAGTGCAGCACCACGAGGTCGGCGCTCCGGGCCAGGCCGAGATCAACATCCGTCTCGATGACATCGTCCACATCGCCGACAAGCTGATGACGTTCAAGTACGTGGTCAAGAACACCGCGTGGGCGGCAGGCAAGACCGTCACATTCATGCCGAAGCCGGTCTTCGGCGACAACGGGTCAGGCATGCACACCCACCAGTCGCTGTGGAAGGATGGCGAACCACTGTTCTACGACGAGTCGGGCTACGGCCAGCTCTCCGAGATGGCACGGCACTACATCGGCGGGTTGCTCAAGCACGCGCCGTCGGTGCTCGCGTTCACCAACCCGACCACCAACAGCTACCGCCGGCTCGTGCCCGGCTACGAGGCGCCGGTCAACCTCGTGTATTCGGCACGCAACCGTTCGGCGGCGGTGCGCATCCCGATCTCGGGTGATTCGCCGAAGGCGAAGCGCATCGAGTTCCGGGTCCCCGACCCGTCGTGCAACCCCTACCTGGCGTTCAGCGCGATGCTGATGGCGGGTCTCGACGGTGTGCGCAACAAGATCGAGCCGCCGGACCCGGTCGACAAGGACATCTACGACCTGCCGCCCGAGGAGCTGTCGAACCTTCCAAGCGTGCCGCGCAGCCTCGAGGAAGCGTTGTACGGCCTCGAGGAAGATCACGACTTCCTCCTCGAGGGCGGTGTGTTCACCGAGGATCTGCTCGAGAAGTACATCGAATACAAGATGGACGAGGAGGTCGCACAGGTCGGCCTGCGGCCCCACCCCCACGAGTTCCAGCTGTACTACGACATCTGATCGGGCAGGGCCAGCTCCGACGGTCGACTCGCCTCACGATGTGGGTTGAACGACCGTCGGGGCGGCTGCATCGCCGCGTCGGAGCCGCCAGGCCGTGTCCGGCGTCACACGGCGGCATCCGACTGTCGAGTCATCGATCGATCATGATCTGCACGACGCGCATCGTGGGACCTGCGAGCTCGTCGGAGATCATCACCGAACCAGACATCCCGTGCCCTTCGACATCCCACCAGCGCATGTTCTCGGTGAACATCGGATTGTCGGCCGCAACCGGACTGTCGGCGAAGTCCCAACCGTGGGCGACGAGCTGCTCCTCGTAGAAGGCGATCAGCGCCGCAGACTCGGCTGGATGGTTGAGCGTGACCCCGACCACGGTGGCGTCCTCGGTCACCGACGACGTCGCGTCCGCCGGAAGCGGCATCTGATCCGGAAAACCGTCAGGCACGGTGACCGAACCGGGCATCGCCAGCGTCACAGCGGCCACTGCTCCGCCTTCCTGGGTGTCGTCATCCGGTGCGGATATCTCTGCGGTGGACTCGTCGGTCGTGTCCAATTCACCGGTGCCGCTGGCCGGATCCTGGGCACCTTCGTCCTGGGTGGCCGGAGCGGCACTGTCACTCGCGCACGCAACGACGAGCACGACGGCGAACACGACGGCGAACGCGACGGCGACCAAACGGAAAGTGGGA
>JBJHDB010000155.1:0-3602 GCA_050486325.1 Nitriliruptoraceae bacterium
GGCTTGCGGGAATCATGGTGCTGTTCCACGCCCTGACCAGCCTGATAGTCCCGGCCGCGTCGGCGCTGAGCACACTGTGGGCCATACTCGCGCTGTTGTGGGCGATCGTGTTCATCGGCGCGATCGAACGTGAGGCGCGCCGCCACACCACCGACTCGACCACGACCGGAGCGCCAGCAGCTGCCTGAACCCGCAACCGAGTTGCCCGACACCGGACCACGCGCGCTGATCGCTCGGCGCGCGTGGCTGGTGTTCGGCGGTGCCTCCGTCGCAGCCGCCACGCTGTACCTGCTGCTGCCGACGGGCGGTGTCACACAGGCGATGCTGGCTGAGGGGCTGACGGTCGCCGCGGCAGCGATGCTCGTCGTCCGACTCGCCCGTGACGGACTGCTGTCGTCCGCGCTGTGGCGCAACCTCGCCATCTCGGTCGGGCTGTACGCAGGCGTGTCCCCGCTATGGGGCATCGTGCCTGCGGTGACCGGCGGACCTCCCCCGTTCATCACGGCGATCGAAACCGTCTACCTCGTCGCGTACGGCTTCGCTGCGGCGTTCCTGCTCGGCCTGATCCGTCGCCGACACGTCGGCGCGCGCGGCGTGCGCCGACCAGAGGTGGTCGCGCTCGTCGACGGGTCGATCTTCGCGGTTGCGGCCACCGCGGCCCTGTGGCCGGTCATGGTGGGTTCGGCCGAAACAATCGCCAGCGCCGACCGCGTCACCTTCGGCTTTGCCGTCAGCTTCCTCCTGCTGACCGCCCTGCTGGCCGGGCTGGCCGTACGATTGCTGACCGCCGACGTCCGCACCAGCGCGGTGCACTGGCTGGTGCTCGCCTGGATCGGCTTCGAGCTGGCGGGTGACGTCTACTACGCATACCTGGCCACCATCGGGGCCTTCACTCCCGGCCACCCGGTGACCGTCGCATGGATCGTTTCGTTCGTCGCCGTCGGTGTACTGGCGCTGCACCCGGCGCTGCCACGCCTGGCAGAAGGTGACCCGGAGTTTCGGCTGGGCGGTTGGCGGCTGTGGCTGCCGCTTCTGGCGGTGCTCGTCCCCCTCGTGTCCGCCGTCATCGTGGCGAACACCTTCATCTACGTCCTGGCTGTGGGTGCGATCCTGCTGAACGTCGTGCGGCTGCGGCTGCTGTCGGTCGACCTCGCCGCGCAGAGACGTATGGCCGACGAGCTCGCCTCCACCGTCGGTGAGCTCGAACGTGCCAACGAGTCGCTCGAACGTTTCGCCGCCGTGGCCTCACACGACCTCCGAGGCCCGCTTGCATCGATACACACCCTGCTGGACACCGTGCTCGTACGCGGACGATCGCTCGAACCCGGCGACCGTTCGCTGGTCGACCGGGCCCTGCGCCGAACCGGGCAGTTACTCGCGACCACCGACGCGATTCTGGCGCTGTCACGTGCCGAAGCCGTGGGCATAACACGCGACCGGGTGGCGCTCGGACCCCTGCTCGACGAGATCGTCGCCTCGCTGGCGCACGAGCTGGAGGAGGCCGATGGACGCGTCGACCGGGACGAGCTGCCGACCGTCGTCGGGGACGAAGCCTTGCTGCGGGTGCTGTTGCTGAACCTGTTGACGAATGCCATCAAGTATCGCGAACCGACGCGTCCATTGGAGGTCACCGTCGGCGCACAGCGCGATGGCGACACGTGGCTTGTGACGGTCGAAGACAACGGCCAGGGCATAGACACCGACGACGTCGAGCGCATTTTCGCGATGTTCACACGCGCGTCGTCGGCCGACCAGGTCGCCGGGACCGGGATCGGACTCGCCACCTGCCGGCAGATCGCCGAACAGCACGGCGGCAAGATCGACGTGGCCGCCCGGCCAACTGGCGCCAGGTTCGTCGTGACTCTGCCGGCGTGATCGGCTGCCGGCGGCAATCAGCGGCGCCGGCGATCAGCGGCCTGCGGCGACAGGCGGTTCCTTGCAGCGAGCGAACGCCGACCCGGTGACGAGTGGCCGCTGGCTACCTTGCGGGTCGACACCGAACACACGACCACGAGGTCAAGGATGAAGCTGGCGATCCTGTCGCGCGCGCGGGACAGCTACAGCACCCGTCGCCTGCAGGCCGCCGCCGAGGAACGTGGACACACGGTCCGTGTGCTCAACACCTTGCGTTTCGGCATCGACCTGTCCGGCGACGAACCCGACCTGCAGTACCGGGGCAAGCCGCTGTCGGACTACGACGCGATCCTGCCGCGCATCGGTGCATCGATCACCTACTTCGGCATGGCGGTGGTGCGCCAGTTCGAACAGATGGACGTCTACACGCCGATCACGGCGGCCGGCATCGCGAACTCGCGGGACAAGCTGCGGTCGATCCAGATCCTGTCGCGCCACGACATCAGCATCCCCGCGACCACGTTCGTCCGCGACCGGGCGGATGTGCTGCCGGCGATCGAGCGGGTCGGCGGTGCGCCGGTGGTGATCAAGCTGCTCGAAGGAACCCAGGGCATCGGCGTGATCCTGGCACCCGACCGCAAGGTCGCCGAGGCGGTCATCGAGACCTTGCAGAGCACCCGGCAGAACGTGCTGATCCAGCGGTTCGTGGCCGAGAGCAAGGGTCGCGACATCCGCGCGTTCGTGATCGGCGATCGCGTCGTGGCGGCGATGCGGCGCCAGGCGGAGGGTGACGAGTTCCGCTCCAACGTCCACCGAGGCGGCACCGTCGAGGCGGTCGAGCTCGACGAGGACTACCAGCGTGCGGCGGTCCAA
Source organism: Nitriliruptoraceae bacterium (assembly GCA_050486325.1). Classification (GTDB taxonomy): domain Bacteria; phylum Actinomycetota; class Nitriliruptoria; order Nitriliruptorales; family Nitriliruptoraceae; genus JBJHDB01. The sequence continues at coordinate 2,728 of JBJHDB010000155.1, forward strand.
TCCGCCCAGATCATGGGCCTGAAGATCGCCGGGGTCGACATGCTCGAAAGCCGGGTCGGCCCGATGATCATGGAGGTCAACTCGTCGCCAGGGTTGGAGGGCATCGAGACCGCCAGCGAACTCGACATCGCCGGCGCCATCGTCGACTTCATCGCCAACCAGGTCGCCTTCCCGGAGCTGGACGTGCGCCAGCGCCTGTCGGTGAGCACCGGATACGGCGTCGCGGAGCTGCTGATCGGTGAGGGATCCGGCATGGTCGGCAAGACGATCGCCGCCTCCGGACTGCGTGATCGCGACATCACCGTGCTCACGCTCACTCGTGGTGCCAAGGTGGTGCCCAACCCGAAAGGCTCCCGCGAGCTGGAGGCCAACGACCGGCTGCTGTGCTTCGGCCAGCTCGAAGAGATGCGCGACCTCGTGCCGGCACGACGGCGCCGCCGGGCACGCCCCAAGCTCGAGCCGCTCTCTGCCGAGGCGATGGCCGAAGCCGGCCACCACGACGAGGAGATCGAGGAGGACGACAGGTCGACGCCCGAACCGGCCCCCCGGTCCTGACCGACGCCGTGGCCAGGAATGCGCGACCTTCGTCGGAAGGGCCGTTCGTGCCGAGCTCGGTTCCGCGGGTCGTAGACCGCCTCGTTTCGCTGGTGGTCGTCGTCCTCCTCGACCGGTCGTTTCGCCAGCCACCTGACGGGGTCCATCCAGTCGTCGGGATGGGCCGACTGCTCGGCGTCCTCGGCCGGCACGTCCCTGCCGGCCCAGCTGGCCGGGCCCGCCGACGTGGCGGCGTCGCCTGGCTCGCCGGTCTCGCCACAGTCGTCGGTACCGCCGCTGGGCTCGACAAGGCGCTGCGTGCTCTGCCCGCCACGGTCGCC
>JBJHDB010000156.1:0-3587 GCA_050486325.1 Nitriliruptoraceae bacterium
CGCCGTTCGCACGCTCGTCGGGGCCTGCGTCGACGAGTGGATGCGCAGCCGCCCCTCGTCGGCGTCCCAGCTGGCCAGCGTCCCACGACCCTCCAACGGCATCGAGGCGGATCGCTCGATGTCCAGGCGGAACGACAGCGTGTGCTCGGCCTTGTCGATGGCGGCCGCCGCGTCACCGATCTGCTGGGTCATGCGTGCCGCGACGTTGTCGGCAACCTCGGTGTGCACGGCCTGTTCGGCCGCGTCGGCGTTGGCCGGACCGACCACGGCCGGCAGTGGCTCGTAGGTAACCCGAATGCGGTCGACGACGTCTTCGGCGATGTAACGGTCGACGGCGACGACCATCGCCACGGCTTCGCCGACGTGGTTGACCTCGTCACGGGCAAGCACGTACTGGGTGACGGGCGCGGTCAATGTCGGATGGGGAATGAGGACCGGCAGCCGTTCCTTCAGGCGCGGTGGCAGGTCGTCGTAGGTGACGATCGCCACCAGACCGTCGACATCGAGCGCGTCGGTGACATCGATGTCGACGATGCGGGCGTGCGCGTGGGGGCTGCGGACCATCGCCACCTGATAGGCGCCGTGTCCGAGGTCGTCGAGGAACCGGCCTTCGCCGCGCAGCAGCCCGGGGTCCTCGCGTCGGGCGATCGACGAACCGACCATGCGCGTGGTCATGTGCGACCCTCCGTCCGCACGTCGGGAGGTGTGCCCGAGGTGGCGTCGCCAACGCCCGTGTTACCGCGGCCGCCTTCGACGCGACTGTTGCCGGCGCGGTGACGTTCGGTGGGGGCGGCACCGGTCGTTCGCAACACTGCGGCCGCATCGCGCACCGCGGCGAGGATTCCCGCATATCCGGTGCAGCGGCACAGGTTGCCGGCCATCGCCGTCCGTATCTCGTCGTCATCCGGCTCGGGTTCGTCCGCCAGAAATGCGCAGGCGTTCAACACGAATCCCGGCGTGCAGAAACCGCACTGCAGCCCGTGATGGGTGCGAAACGCCTCCTGGACCGGGTGCAGGGTGCCGTCGGCGGCCGCCAGGCCTTCGATCGTGGTCAGCGCGCGTCCATCGACCGCGACGGCGAGGATCAGGCAGGAGCGCACCGCTCGGCCCTCGAGCAGCACGGTGCAGGCGCCACACACCCCGTGCTCGCAGCCGACGTGGGTCCCGGTCAGCTCCAGGTCGTGGCGCAGAAAGTCCGAGAGCAGCCGTCGGGGCGGCACCGCTGCCGACCGCGGCAGCCCGTTGACGGTCAGGCGCACCTCGACGGCCTCGTCGGCAGCGACCATCTTGTGCTCGCCAAGAGGGGGATGCCCTGCGTCGTCTCGTCGGTCGGTCATGCGCCTGCCCCTGCGCCGGATCGGCTCGCTGCCCCGGATCGGTCCGCCGCCCTCGCCAGTGCCCGATCGAGCAGCACCCCGGCGAGGTGACGCCGATAGTCCCCGCTGGAATGCACGTCGTCGTCGGGGTCGATCGCGTCGCGCAGCACCTCGACGGCCGCAGCCGTGTCAAGCGCCCCCACGTGACCACCCGACAACGGTTCGGTCAGGGTGATCGGCTCGGGTCGTGGTCCCGCACCGATGCACACCGCCCGCGCTGCGGTCACCGCACCACCAGGATCCGTCGTCAGGGTCACCCCGACCCCGACCAGCGCGTAGTCACCGTGGCGACGGGCCAACTCGACGAACGCGCTGGAGGTGCGTGGAGCCGCCCGCGGGAAGCCGACCGCGACGGCGAGTTCGCCGGGACGCACGTCGGATTCGAGCGGCCCGAGGAGGAACTCGCTCGCGGGGACTTCACGCACACCGTCGACCGAACGCAGCTCGACCCAGCCCCCGAGCAGCGCCAGCACACCGGGAAGCTCGGCCGCGGGGTCGGCGTGCACGATCGAGCCCACGACCGTGCCGCGGTTGCGGATCACCGTGTGCGCCACATGGTCGAGTGCTTCGGTGACGATCGGCGCTGCGGTCGCCGCTTCGACGTGGGTACGCAGTCGCTCGTGGGTCACCCCCGCCCCCACACGGACATGGGACGGTGACACCTCGACGGTGTCGAGCGCCTCGATCCGGGTGATGTCGACCAGCGCCACCGGTGCGGCCAAGCGCATGTTCAGCAGCGGGATGAGACTCTGACCGCCCGCGAGGACCTTGCCGTCATGGCCGTGCTCGGCGAGGCTGGCCAGCGCGTCGGCGAGCTCGACCGGCGCGCAGTAGGCGAACGGTGGCGGTTTCATCCCGTGGGCTCGCTTCCTGGCCGAGGCTGACCATGGCCGGGCCGATCCACGCTACCGAACGACGGTGCGTCGGCGGCCAGTGCCCGCAGCGCGTCCGAGAATGCCCCCATCGGCGGGGTGACCAGTCCCGCCCCGACCTGACCGGTGCCGGCTTCACGCCCGGCGATGCCCGTGTTGACGAACGGGAGGATGCCGGTGCGCACCACACGCGTGATGTCGATGCCCACCGGTGTGCCGCGGAACTCCAGGATCGGAACCTGGTACTGCGCATGCTCGCCCAGCGTGATCGCATACATCGACCGGGTTGCGTCGAGCGCGTCGCCGGCCTGACCACCGACGAACCGCACGATCGCCGGTGCGCACGCCATGGCGAAACCACCCACGCCAGCGGTCTCCATGATCGTGGAGTCACCGATGTCGGGATTGGCGTCGTCCGGACCGTAGTCGCCGAGGAACAAGCCGTCGGGGACCTGGGCAGGTCCCGTGAACCATCGTGATCCCGTGCCGGATACCTGGATGCCGAACTCGGTGCCGTTGCGGGCCATCGCCACGACCATGCTGCATCCCGGCAGGTCCCGGGCGGGATCCATCGTCGCCTTGGCGGCGGGCATCCCGAGGTTGAGGAAGAAGTGCTCGTTGCCGTTGACGAATCGCACGATCGCGGCGACGTCGGCCGGGTCCAGTCCGGCTTCGAGCAGCGGAGGGACGACCTCGCGCACGATCAACGCGGACGCCGCACGGTTACGGTTGTGCAGCTCGTCGCCCATCTGCAGCGCCTGGGTGATCAGGGCGCGCAGATCGACCGCCTCGAGGCGCTCGACGGCAGCGGCCAGTCCCGGACCGAGCACCTGACCCATCCAGCGCAGCCGGTCGATCACCTCTGGGCCGTACGCCCCGTACCGCAGCACCTTGCCCAGGCCCTCGTTGAGACTGCAGTACGCCCGATTGCCGAACGCGGCGTTCTCCACCACGAACATCGGCATCGAGGGCGACACGACGCCGGCCATCGGCCCGACCGTGGCGTGATGATGGCAGGGTGCCAGCTCGATGCCACCCGACTCGGCGCGTCGGAACGCCCCATCGGCGTCGTCGGCAAGACCTTCGAGCAACATCGCGCCGACCAACGCACCCCGCAGCGGCCCGGAGGCGTCCTCCCAGCTGATCGGCGGTCCGGCGTGCAGGAACTGGCCAGGCTCCAGGCCGAGCGCGTCGGCAGCGGTGGTCACCCCGACCCAGCGTGGTTCTGCGGCCTTGACCCGGTCCAGGGCGATCGCGTTGGCCTCAGCCGTGCGCGGATCGGTCAGCACCGCGGCGAGTTCGTCGGCCAGGCCGTCGACCGGAGGGCTCCACGCGACCG
>JBJHDB010000157.1:0-3578 GCA_050486325.1 Nitriliruptoraceae bacterium
CTGTCGCCGTAGTCGGGGGCAACCCCGCAGAAGGTGGGGGACACGAAGCCATTTCGCTCCACTCGCTCGACCGTTCGGACAGTGGAGCGTCCGGGGCTTTGTCGCCCCACTACCGCGACGACCTGCGGATGAGCATCTGCAGGCAAGCACAGGGAAGGACCGTCGAATGAGCGGCGCAGCAGCATCGGCGATTACCCCCAAGCCGGCGCGAGCGACGGGACAGCTGGCGTTTGACGTCGGTGACCTTCGCGACCAGGAGGGCTATCGCGGCCCCACCGTGTGCAAGATCGTGGGGATCACCTACCGGCAGCTGGATTACTGGGCGCGTACCGGACTCGTCGAACCGGGCATGCGCAAGGCTGACGGCTCCGGCACCCAGCGCCTGTATTCCTTCGACGACGTGGTCCGGCTCAAGGTCGTCAAAAGGCTGCTCGACACCGGCGTGTCCCTGCAGAAGGTGCGGCTCGCCGTGGAGGAGCTCGAGGCGCGCGGCCGTTCGCTGGCAGAGTCGACCCTGATCTCCGACGGTGTCACCGTCTACACGGTCGACGATGATCGTCAGGTGCTCGACCTGCTCAAACGCGGCCAAGGGGTCTTTGCGATCTCGCTGGAACCGTTGGTCGACGAGCTCCGCGGTGAGGTGACCGCGTTCCCGAGCGAACGGGTGCGCCAGCCGAGCGCGGGCGACGACGCCGGATTCGATCTTGGCCGAGCCGTCAACGACTGACCTCGCCGCAGCGCACGTGCGGAGCCAACGAGTGTGGTCGGTTCGGCTCTGGGGTGGAATCGACCGCGCATGCCGGACGTTGACCAGGCACTGTTGACCGCATGCCCGCGACCGTCAGGTTCATTTCATGCCTCGCGAGTTCGATGTCGTCGTGATCGGCGCCGGTCCGGCCGGCGAGAACGCCGCCGACTACGCCACCCAGCACGGCCTGGAAGTCGCCATCGTCGAGCGTGAACTCGTCGGTGGCGAATGCTCCTACTGGGGGTGCATACCCTCGAAGGCGCTGCTGCGGCCGACCGAAGCGCTCGCTGCTGCACGTCGCGTGCCGGCTGCAGCGGCCGCGATCACCGGCGAGATCGACGTAGAAGGGGTGCTGCGCAGCCGTGACGCATTCACCTCGTTGTGGGACGACGAGGGCCAGGTCGACTGGCTTACCTCGGCGGGTATTGAACTCGTCCGTGGACACGGCAGGCTTGCCGGCGAACGTGTCGTCGAGGTCGTCGGCGACGACGAGGAGATCGAAACCCTCACGGCGCGACGTGGCGTGGTCATCGCGGTCGGCTCGCGCCCGGCGATGCCACCGATCGACGGCCTGGCTGGCGCCGGCGCTTGGGACAACCGCGACGTGACCACGGCGGAGTCGATCCCCGAACGGTTCGCGGTGCTCGGTGGCGGCGTCATCGGGGTGGAGATGGCGCAGGCGTTCTCCCGTCTGGGCGCACGTGAGGTGACCATCATCGAGGCGCTCGATCGGCTGGTCGCCCGGGAGGAACCCTTCGCCGGCGAACAGCTGCGTGAGGCGCTCACCGCCGAAGGCATCGACGTCCGGCTGTGCGCACGCGCCGAAGCCGTGACCCGCGCCGACGATGGCCCGGTGACCATCACCCTCGAGGGTGGCGACGAGATCGACGCCGACGAACTTCTCGTCGCGGTCGGTCGCCGGGCGCCGACTGACACGCTCGGGCTGGACGCCATCGGTGTCGAAGCCGAACAGGGCGGCTACATCGCGGTCGACGACCACCTTCGCGTTGCCGGCCACGACTGGCTGTACGTGGTGGGCGACACCAACGGTCGGGCACTGCTGACCCATCAGGGCAAGTACCAGGCGCGTCTGGTGGGTGACGCACTCGCGGGGGTCGACGTCGACGCGGCCTGGGCAGACGAACGTGCGCTTGTTCGGGTGGTGTTCACCGATCCCCACATCGCCGCGGTCGGATTGACCGAGGAACAGGCGCGTGAGGCCGGAATCGACGTGCACGTCGTACGTCATCCGATGGCACACACCGCCGGCGGTGCACTGCTCGGCAAGGATGTGATCGGCGATGCTCAACTCGTGATCGATCGCGATAAGCGCACGATCGTCGGTGCCACGTTCGTCGGACCCTCAGCGGGCGAGCTGATCCATGCCGCCTCGATCGCGGTCGCCGGCGAGGTCACGATCGGACGCTTGTGGCACGCCATCCCGGCTTTCCCGACCGTCTCCGAGGTCTGGTTGCGCCTCCTCGAACGACTCCGGGCGGACGAACGCGGCGACCCCGAAGACTGAAGGCAGGGTTGACTGTGGGCAATCGACCGTGTTCGGGCCCGCGCTGACTCCGGTCGGAACACACGCGTGGGGCACAGGCCGACGACCCGCACGATGTGCGATACGTGATGTCCGCACACGCCGGGTCGCCGACGTCCGGATCAGGCGTTGTCCGAGAGCCATGCTGCGGCGATCTCGGCCGCGGACAAGCCTTCAGACGCCTGCGCGTTCATCGACTGGAGGGCGTCGGTGGTGATACGGCTCGTGATGTCCTCGAGCAAGCCGGCCAGTTCGTCGCCGTACGCGTTGAGCACCTCTGTTCGCAGCACCGGTGTGATGTTCTCCGGTGGCAGCATGCCGGCATCGTCGGCGAGCACGACGTAGGCGTCACCGGCCAGCGGCGCGTCGGTCGAGAACAGCAGGATCAGGTCACTGTCGCCTTCGTCGAGCGAGGCGAGACGAGCTGCGGCCTCCTGGTTCGACACGAACTCGAGGTCCTCGAGGCCGTAGGTGTTGACCAGTCCGCGGTAGCAGGTGTCGCGATCTTCGCACTCGGGTGGGCCGGAGAACGTCAACGGGCCGAGGTCAGCCAGATCGCCCAGTGTGCTCACGGCGTTGGCTTCGGCGAACGCGCTGGCGACCACGAATGCCTGGTTGTTCTCGGCGGGTGCCGGTTCGAGGACGCTGACCCCTTCAGGCGCAAACGCTTCGGTGAGTGCGGTGAAGGCCGCTTCGATCCCCAGCGGTGAGTCCTGGCCGAACCAGACCACCAGTGCCGAGCCCAGGTACTCGGGCAGCAGGTCGATGTCGCCGCCCAGCAGTTCGGGATAGATGAGCTCGCGTGAGCCGAGGTTGAGCATGCGCTCGACCGGGTATCCCGCCGATTCGAGTGCTTGCGCATATATCTCACCGAGAATCTCGGACTCGGGGAAGTTGAACGACGACACGACGATCGTCGGCCCGTCTGCGGGTCCGTCGCCTGCGTCGTCGACGGGCCCGTCGTCTTCGACCGCCGTTTCGGGCTGGTCGTCGTCGGTCGGTGCGTCGGCGCCGTCGTCACCGCCGCATGCGGCAATGACGAGGGCGAGTGCAGCGGCAACAGCGCCGGTGCGGAGCGTCCAGGTTGACTTCATGGCACGACTACTTCCGGTCGGAACGAACAGGGAATCGAGGAAACGGGCCGACGACGCTAGTCGTCTCCGGCGAACGTCGCCGTCACCAGTAGCTGGCAACGCCTGACGTCGCGCGGGCATTCATCCAGCGGCGCCGCCACGGCTCGCGGCAACCGCCAACGAGGATTCGGCGCGAACGCCTGCCGGGATGGCC
>JBJHDB010000158.1:0-3366 GCA_050486325.1 Nitriliruptoraceae bacterium
CGATCGGGGCAGGACGGTCGAGCACGGCGACGTGGCAGATGTTCTTGCTCGGCCGAGCACCACGGTTGCGGCGCACCTCATGCAGCCGTTGCCCAACCGGCCGGCGACATCGGTCGTTGGCGGTGGCGAGTTGGTACTCGAGGTGCGCGAGTTGTCCGTCGTGTTCGAACGTCGCGCCGGGTTCGGCGTGGCACGTCAGCGGATTCGTGCGGTCGACGCGGTGGACCTGGACGTCCATGTCGGCGAGACACTCGCCGTGGTCGGCCCGTCCGGTGCAGGCAAGTCGAGCCTGTCACGCGCGGTGGCTCGCCTGGTAGAACCTGCTAGCGGCGTCGTCCGCGTCGACGGCATCGACCTTCTGGCGCTTCGAGGGGCGAACCTGCGACGCCACCGGGCACGCATCCAACTCGTTTCCCAGGATGTGATGGGCAGCCTCGACCCTCGGCGGACGGTTGCTGAGTTACTGACCGAACCCTGGAAGATTCATCCCGACAGCCGGCCTGCCGGGTCCACCAACGATGCGCTTGCCGGGCTGCTCGACGCGGTCGGGCTGCCGAAGGAGCTGACGCTCCGTCGGCCAGGAGCTTGCTCGGCCGGTCAGCGACAGCGCGTAGCGATTGCCCGTGCGTTGGCGGTGCAACCTCGCATTCTCGTACTCGACGAACCGGTCGCTTCACTCGATCGTCCGGTTCGTAGCGCCATCCTGGCGTTGTTGCGCGACCTGCAGCAACGACGGGGGACGGCCATCATCTTGATCACCCACGACATGAACGTCGCGCGCAGCGTGTCTCACCGGATCGCGGTCCTGGATCACGGGCGTGTTGTAGAAACCGGGCCCACGGAGGCGGTGTTGAGGGAGCCGGTTCATGCCACCACCATCAGAATGCTGCATGCCGTGGGATCGGGTCGCACAGAACGAGGAGGTGGTGCGGCGCGGTAGTGTCGCCCGAACCGGGTCCGAGACATGAGCGCTTGGAGAGCACCAACGTGGAACGCACACCCATCATCGCGGGAAATTGGAAGATGCATCGCGATCATCTGGAGGCGATCCAGCTGGTCCAGAAGCTCGCGTACCACCTCGATGAGGAGGACTACGAGGGTCAGGAGGTGGTCGTCTGCCCGCCATTCGTCGCGCTCCGTTCGGTGCAGACGCTCATCCAGTCGGACAAACTACCCATCGTCCTGGGTGCACAGAACTGCTACCACGTCGACGATGGCGCCTTCACCGGTGAGGTCTCGGTGCCGATGCTCGCCCGGCTCGACGTCGGCTACGTGATCGTGGGTCATTCGGAGCGGCGGCACCTGTTCGGTGAATCCGACGCGGAGGTCAATCAGAAGGCGCATGCGGTCCGGCGTCATGATCTGCGCCCGATCGTGTGCGTCGGCGAAACCGCGGACGAACGTGACGCCGGGGGTGCCGAGGAGATCACGATCGGTCAGTTGACCGCAAGCCTGCAGGGACTGTCGCTCGATGACCCCGATGACGTCGTCGTCGCCTACGAACCTGTCTGGGCGATCGGAACCGGCCGGAATGCGACGCCAGAGGACGCGGCACAGATGTGTGCGGCGATCCGGCATTCGCTCGGCGAAATCTTCGGCGCTGCCGGCACCGCCGTACGCATCCTGTACGGGGGCAGCGTCAAACCCGGCAACATCCGATCATTGATGGCGGTGAACGATGTCGACGGCGCCCTCGTCGGTGGAGCCAGCCTTTCCTCCGAGGATTTCGCGCTTATCGTGGGCCATCGACGCTGACCACGATGCTGCCCGGTTCGGCAACGAGGAGGTGGTGTCCAACCAGCGGCAAGGCGCTACAGTCGTCTGCGTGGTCCGGCCGTGATCGGCGGACGGGCGCGTGGTGGGTCAACAACCGGGAGTCGCGCAGGAAACGAGGTCGAGATGGCGACACGACGCAACGAACCACTGGAGACGTTGCTCGGCCCCCTTGAGCAGGAGGTCATGGACGTCGTCTGGCGCTTCGGCGACTCGACGGTACGCGACATCCACGGCGAACTGGCAAAGACCCGCACCATCGCATACACGACGGTGATGACGACGATGAGCCGGCTTGCCACGAAAGGCATGCTGCGGCGCGACACCGAAGGGCTGGCGCACCGTTACCGCCCAGCCGTCAGCCGCGATCACTACGCGCGCTCGGCGGTGAGCGATGTGCTCAACTGGCTGCTCGAGCGATACCCCGAGCCTGCCGCCGCGTATCTCGCCGACGTCGTCGACGAAGTCGACGGCGTCACGCTCGACTCCCTGCGTGAAGCCGTCGCCAGGCAGCGTCAACAGGAGCGCTGAATTCCGTGGATCTCGGCGTACTGCTGAGTCTGCCCGTCGAGTCGATCGCGATCCGTGCGATCATCGCGACGGTCGCCTCCGTCCTGCTCGTCAAGTTCCTGCTTCGTATCGGGATCCGTACGCCACGCGTTCGCGTGCTGGCTGCCCTCGCCCCGGCCGCCACGATCATCACGGTCGTCGCGATTGCATGGACGCAGCCACGTCTGCCGACCCTGATGGTTCCTGTCGAAGCGCGCGACGCGCTCGCCATTCGGGTAGCTGAGGGCTACCTCTATTTTGCGCCGATGGTGTTCCCCCTGCTCGTCGCGGCATGGGCGATTTTCGCATCCGCTCGGCTTGTCCGACGGGTTCTCGCCGGACGTGCGGCGTACCGGCGTGCCGTGGATGCCGTTTCCGTTGGTCTCGTACCCGGTCATGTCCGCCAGGCCGCCGTGCGAGTCGCAGATCGGCTGGATGTTGCCGAGCCATTTGTCACGGTGGTCCCGGAGACACCGGGCGGTGCATACGTCGTGGGCCGCCGGCATCCGATCATCGTGCTGGACGCCGGACTCGTCGAACGCCTCGACGACGGTGAACTCGAAGGGGTGTTGGCGCACGAGCTCGCCCATGTGCGCCGGCGGGACAATGTCGTCGCGGGGATCCTGGGCGCTGTACGTGACGCCGTGTTCTTCGCCCCAGGGGTCGGGTGGGCCGTGCGGCACCTGCACCGTGAACGTGAGCTCGCCGCCGATCAGGTCGCGGTGGGAGCGACCGGTCGGCCTGGTGCTCTTGCCAGTGGGCTGCTCAAGGTGCTCGAAGGCGGTCCGAGAGCCGGACATGCGTGCGCTGCCTTTGCTCCCCGTGGTGGTCTGGTTCAGCGGGTACAGACGCTCGTCGAGGCTCCGCCAGCTCCGTCCCGCGCACGCCGGCGCATCGAGTATGTGGCGCTGACCGCCGTCGCTGCCATCGCGGTCGCTGCGGCGCTGGTGGTGCCGGGCCAGATCGCCGGAGCCGAACGTCAGCGCGATGCCGTGGCGATCGTGTGGTCGGCCGTTCCGCAGGAACAGGTGGCGGTTACTGCCG
>JBJHDB010000159.1:0-3352 GCA_050486325.1 Nitriliruptoraceae bacterium
GGCGTGGTGCTGACCATGTTCGACGGCCGCACGAATCTGGCCGAACAGGTCGTCGCCGAGGTCCGTGCGTACTTCGGCGACCGTGCCTACGACACCGTCATCCCGCGCACGGTGCGTCTGTCGGAGGCGCCGAGCTTCGGGCAACCAATCACGGTGTTCGACCCGCATAGTCGCGGAGCGATCATGTACGAGCGCCTAGCGCACGAAATAGCAAACCGTCTCGGGTTGGGCGATGGCCGCGGCCACGACGCGAAAACCCCCGACCCGGCGAGCCAGGCGACAGAACAGGACGCACAATGAGCGGACCGCGCCGCGGTGGGCTCGGAAAAGGCCTGGCCGCCCTCATTCCCCAAGAGCCTGCCCGCACACCCGAAGCCGACGGGCCGCCCGCCGCGCTAGCGCCATCTGCAACGCTCGTCGAAGTGCCGGTGACCCAGGTCACCGCCAACCCCCGTCAGCCCCGGGAAGTGTTCGACGACGCAGAACTGGAAGGCCTCGCGGTTTCATTGCGCGACGTGGGTGTCCTGCAGCCCTTGGTCGTGAGACCAACCGCCGACGGATATGAGCTCGTCGCCGGTGAACGACGGCTGCGTGCGGCCTTCCTGGCCGGCCTGGAAACCGTGCCGGCAGTCGTTCGCCACACCGACGACAACGACCTGCTCAAGGAAGCTCTGGTCGAGAACATCCATCGCGTTCAGCTCAACCCGCTCGAGGAAGCGGCTGCGTACCAGCAGTTGCTCGAGGAGTTCGGCTTCACCCAGGAGGAGCTTGCCCGACGGATCGGCAAGTCCCGCCCGGTCATCAGCAACGCGTTGCGCCTCCTCGGACTGCCGCCGGCCGTGCAACGTCGCGTCGCCGCGGGCGTGCTGTCCGCAGGCCATGCGAAGGCGCTGCTGGCGCTGGACGACCCGGCCGAGCAGGCGCGCGTGGCCGAGCGGATCGTCGCGGAGGGGATGTCGGTCCGCGCGACCGAAGAAGTGGTCCGCCTCAAGCTGGTCGACGACAACGACGGATCGCCCCGCCAGCGGAAAGGGTCAACGCGGACGAAGCCGCCCATTGGCCTGATCGAACTGCAGGACGACCTCTCGGACGCGCTCGACGCGCGCGTCCGCATCACCATGGGTGCCCGGCGTGGACGGTTGCAGATCGAGTTCGACTCGGTCGAAGACCTCGAACGCATCGTCGGCGTGATCGCCGACGGTCTCGACGCGGGGGACCGCTCCCAGGTGCAGCAGCGCGTCGAACACGACGTGCGTCAAGCGCTCGACGACTGAGTTGATGGTCCGGCAGCCGCACGTTCGAGCCGGGTGACCTCCCCACCGCCGTCGCTCAGAAAGGCGGTGTGGGCCAGGTCGACGAACAGCCCGCAGCACACCACGCCTGGCAGCAGGGTGATCCACTCGTCGACCGATGAAGGATCGTCGATACCGGCCGGATATGCACAGTCGAGCACGGCATTGCCGTTATCGGTGCGATAACGGCCGGCGTCCCTCGCGGTGACCTCGAAGCCCTCCTGTGCCAACGACCGGGAAACCGGACCCAGCGCGAACGGCACGACCTCGACGGGGACGGGAAAGGTCGAGCCGAGCCGGTCCACCAGTTTGTCGTGCGTCGCGATCACCACGAAGCGCACCGCCATCGTGGCCACCACCTTCTCCCGGAGAAGCGCGCCGCCGCCACCCTTGGTGAGCCGCAGTTCGCGGTCGAGTTCATCGGCACCATCGACGGCCAGCGCGACCTCGCCCGTGTCGTCGGCCGAAAGGAGGGTGAACCCGAGGGCCTGTGCCAACACGGCGGTTGCCTTCGACGTCGGGATGCCTCGGACGTCGAGCTGCCGTTCGGCAAGCACCTCGAGGAAGAGTGCCATGGTCGTCCCAGAACCGAGCCCGAGTGTCATGCCCGGCTCGACCAGGTCGGCTGCGGCCGCGGCCGCGGCCCGCTTGGCGGTGTCGGCCATCAGCCATCCCGCCAGGTCGCCAGCAACGTGGGAAGCTCGCCGAGCCCTTCGAGCACCAGATCCGGCTCGACCCCGTCGGCGAGCAGCTGCAGCTGGCCCCACGGACCGCGCCGCAGCCAGCAGGATCGCATTCCGGCCGCCATCGCCGCATCGACGTCGTTGTCGACCCGGTCACCGACGTAAAGGATCCGGGCGGGATCGTCGACATCGGCCCAGCGCATCAGCGCGGTGAAGAACGCCGCGTCGGGCTTCTCGGCGCCGAGCTCCTCGGAGGTGATTATCCCATCGGCAGCCAGCCCGAGCGCGGTCAGCTGTTCGGTGCGGCGGGCAGGCTGATTGCCCGCGATCAGCACCCGGAAGCCATGGCCGGCAAGTTCGTCGAGGCAGGCGCGGGCGTCGGTATACAGGTCTGCGCCGGTCAGCCCACCCAGCCGAGCCTCGTGTTCCTCCAGCTGGGACTCCCACGCGACGTTCGGTGCCAGGTGCGCGAAGACGTCGCGCAACGGGGCCCCTTGGACGATCGCCGCGCCCAGGACCGCACCGAACGCCAACGGTGACACTCCGATCAGCTCGGCCCACACCGCATACACCCGTGATTCGTCGACGAGCACCTCACCGATGTCGAACGCGACCGTGTCCGGTGCGGGTTCGTCGTCTAGGAGGTGGCTGGTGTCCGAAGAGCTCACCGTGGAGACACCGGTTCGCGTCCCCGCGCCGCGTCCCGTAACGCAAGTGTCACCAGGCGCTGGCACAACGCGTCGAACGGGATGTCGGCAGCCTGGGCGGCGAGAGGAGCAAGCGACGTGCTGGTCATTCCCGGGCACGTGTCCAACTCCAACACCCATGGCGTGCCGGACGCGTCGACGATCATGTCGGCACGCGACAGGTGTCGGGCCCCGATCGCGCGGTAGGCGGTGACCGCGGCCGACTCGCACGCGGCACGGACATCGGCGTCGAACCGTGCCGGCACGTGGAACTCGGTCGCACCAGGGGTGTAGCGCGCGGCGAAATCGTACGCGCCGGTCTTCGGCTGGATCTCGACCACGGGCAGCGCCTCGCCGTCGAGCACCGCGACGGCGACCTCTGTGCCGGCCACGAACCCTTCGATGAGCGCGACCTCGCCGTAGCTGAATGCACCGATGATCGCCTGGGGGAGCTGTGCGGACTCCTCGACGATGGTCAGGCCGAACGACGAACCACCGGTCGCCGGTTTGACGGCGAGCGGGAACCCTAGTGCGAGGGCGATCCGGTCGACGGCTGCGCTCGCACCCATCTCTCGAAACGCCAACTGGCTCAGGATCACGCGTTCGGGAACCGCCAGGCCGTGCCGCGCGTACAGGCCCTGCGCGATCGGCTTGTTCCACGCGATCGAGCTGGCCAGGACGTCCGGGCCGG
>JBJHDB010000160.1:0-3342 GCA_050486325.1 Nitriliruptoraceae bacterium
GCCGCCGAGGCGCTCACGGATCCGGGGCCGTTCCTCGATGTGGTGGGCGGGACTTGATGGATCATCGACCTCGCGGTGCCGAAACGGGCCCCGATCCCAGAGGGATGCCACGACGGCGGGTGCGGCCGCTGCACCTCGTCGCGTTCGCCGGGTTCTTTCTCGTCGAGCTGGTGCTGGCGAACCTCCGCGTCGCGCGTGACGTGGTCAGCCCGGGCCTGCGGCTGCAGGCTGCCATCGTGCGTTTCCCCACCGCGGCACGCACCCCATTCGAACTGGCGACATTGGCGAGCACCATCTCGATGACGCCGGGCTCGCTGTGCCTGGAGGTGGACGCCGAGCGGGGCGAGTTGCTCCTGCACACGCTCTACGCCCCCGACCGCGATCAGTTTCTCGCCGACGTCGCCCGCACCGAGCGCATGCTGCTGCGAGCACTGCGATGACGCCCGTCGAGATCGCACTGACGGTGCTCGCCGGCGTGTTCGCCCTGGCGATGATCCGTGCCCTGCGCGGCCCGACCCTCGGCGACCGGGCAGTGGCGGCAGATATCTGTCTGTACGTCGTCATCGCCGCCATCGCGCTGCTCGCCCTTCGTTCCGGCGCGGAACAGCTGCTCGATGTCGTCCTGGTGGCGACCTTGCTCGGGTTCCTGGCCACGATCGCGTTGAGTGTCCTCGTCGGTCGGCGCGGCTCGTGATCGTCTTCGGCTCGTCGCTGGTTGGCGTGGGCGTGGCACTGTTCGCCCTTGCGGCGGCCGGTGTGCTGCGATTTCCCGACGTGCTCACGCGCGCAAGCGCGGCGACCAAGGCGGCTGGCCTCGGCTTGGCACTTGTTCTGGGTGGGGTCGCGGTCCAGATTGGCACGCTGCGTGCATTCATCACGCTCGGTGTCGCCATCGTGCTGCAGTTCGTCACCGCACCCGTCGCGGGCCACGTGCTGGCACGCGCCGCGTTCCGCTCGGGAGCCCCGTTGTGGGATGGAACCCGATACGACGCGGACCCACCCGGTCGGCACGACACCGAACCGCCCGGACTTCGCGACCCGTGATGTCGACACACCGCACGGTCCGGGTCGCCTGGGTCGTGCGGTGGACCACACACTAGGCTCCCCGCGGGCCGTCGCCCACGCCGCCCGTCGGGAGATGACCGCCGTCACGCCTGGAGGGAGATGACCACCGTCGCCTCGTGGTTGCCGCTGGTCGCGATCGGGATTCCCGTCGTGACCGCCCTGGTGGTGGTCGCATTGCGCCGGGCGCCCGATGTGCGCGACGCAGGCCTGTTCGTCGGCGCGGCCCTCACCTTCGCCACCGTCCTGGCGATGCTGCCCCGGGTGCTCGACGGCGAGGTTCCGACCACCGCATTGGGCCAGCTCGTCCCGGGTTTCGAGTTGACCCTGCGCGCCGACCCCATGGGCATGGTTTTCGCCTTGCTCGCGTCGGTCCTGTGGGTACTGGCCTCGTCGTACGCGGTGGGGTACATGCGCGGCGGGCGCGAAGCGCACCAGACCCGCTTCTATGCGTTCTACGCGCTGTGCCTGTCGACGGCGTTCGGTGTCGCCTTCGCCGGGGACCTGCTCACGTTCTTCGTGTTCTACGAGCTGCTCACCGCGTCCACCTATCCCCTGGTGACCCACAAGGGCAACGACGCGGCCGTTCGTGCCGGACGCAAGTACCTCGGGTTCCTGCTCAGCGGCGGCGTTGCCGTGCTGCTCGGTCTCGTGATCGTCGTGCAGCGCACCGGTGCGATCACGTTCACCCCCGGCGGGTTCGTCGGCGATCAGCTCGGGCCGGCACTGACGATCGTCGTGTTCCTCCTGTTCGCGGTCGGGTTCGGCACCAAGGCTGGACTCATGCCGCTGCATGCGTGGCTTCCCGCCGCGATGGTCGCACCGACACCGGTTAGCGCTTTGCTGCACGCGGTTGCGGTCGTCAAGGCCGGCGTGTTCGCCTTCGGCCGGCTGATCGGATTCGTGTTCGGTCCCGAGGTTCTCCAGGGCCAGACGGTGACGACACTGCTGGCCGTCGTCGCAGGCACCACGATTCTGGTCGCGTCGGTGATCGCGATGCGTCAGGACCACCTGAAACGTCGGCTGGCGTACTCAACCATCGCGCACCTGGCGTACATCGTCCTGGGATTCACGCTGCTCTCGCGCACCGCGTACGAAGGCGCCCTGATGCATATCGTCAACCACGGCGCACTCAAGATCACGCTGTTCTTCTGTGCTGGAGCCATCTACATCCATCGCAAGCTCGACCACGTGAGTCAGCTGGATGGCATCGGCAGGCGCATGCCGTTCACGATGGGGGCGTTCGCACTGGCGTCGCTGGGGTTGGCGGGCCTGCCACCCATGGGTGGATTCGTGAGCAAATGGCACCTGGTGCTCGGTGGCTACCAGGCGGGCGAGACGGTGCTGGCCACGCTGATGGTCCTCGCCGGACTGCTGACCGCCGGTTACCTGTTCCCGATCGTCCACCGGGCGTTCTTCCGGCCGCCGGCGGAACCCGAATCCAGCGCCGACATCGACCAGCCGGCACGTCGGGACGCCTCGGCCCTGATGGTCGTGCCGTTGTGTGTCACCGCCGCGTTGGGGCTGATCCTCGGGTTCGGGGACTGGCTGGGGGTCTACGGACTGGCTGACCTGGTGGCGAGTGCCGTGGCGGGAGGTGCGCCATGATGCACAGGATCGCGTGGGTGATCACCGCGACGGCGTTCGCGGCCGGAGTGGTCGCCGACCTGTTCGTCGGCGTCGGGTACTTCCCCGGCTACGCCGCCACGATCGGCCTCGTCGGATGCGCGGTGATCATCGTCGTCTCGAAATGGCTGGGAGCGGCACTCATCCAGCGTGATGAGGACTACTGGCCGAACGACGTACCGGCTGACCTCCAGGAGGACCTGCGTGGCTGAGTTCGTCACGCACCCGGCGCTGCCGCTAATCACCGCAGCGACCATCGTGTGGTTCCTGCCTCGGCGCGGCCGCCAGGCCGTCCTCGTCGTCGCGCCGGTCCTCGCGCTCGCCCAGCTGCTGGTGATCGAGCCCGGAACGGTGGTCGAAGCGAGCTGGCTCGGCTTCGACGTCCAGCCGTTGCGGGCAGACCGTCTGGCCATGGCGTTCGGCTGGATCTTCGCCATCGCCGCGCTTATCGCCGGCATCTACGGCCTGACCATGGTCGAGGCGCGCGAGGCATCCGCCATTCTCGCCTACGCGGGTGCCGCGATGGGGGTGGTGTTCGCCGGCGACCTCATGACCCTGTTCGTGTCGTGGGAGATCAAGGCCGTCGCGAGCACCTTCGTGATCCTGCTGCGGCGGGGCGGCAATGCCGACCGTGCTGGCATGCGTTACCTCTAT
>JBJHDB010000161.1:0-3316 GCA_050486325.1 Nitriliruptoraceae bacterium
TCGATCCCGACGAGATGGTGTTCCCGATGGTGCCCGCCGGGGCAAGCAACGACGACGTGATCGAGTCCGTCGAAGAATGGCGGGCCCGGCTCGCCGAGTCGGGATGAGCGGCGTCAACGCGCGTGCGACGGCTCAGCTGCAGGAGGCCAAGGTGAATCATCGACACTTGCTCTCGGTGCTCGTCGAGAACCGGCCGGGGGTGCTCACCCGCATCGCTGGGATGTTCGCGCGACGTGCCTACAACATCCACTCCCTCGCGGTCGGCCCGACCCACGATGCGGCGGTGTCCCGCCTGACCATCGTGGTGGGTGCTGAAGCCGTCCAGCTCGAGCAGATCATCAAGCAGCTGAACAAGCTGGTGCACGTCCTGAAGATCGTCGAGCTCGATGACCGCGAGTCCGTGGAACGCGAGCTGCAGCTGATCAAGGTGTCGGCGGAACCGCACTCGCGGTCACAGATCATCGAGCTCGCCGACGTATTCCGCGCGTCGATCGTGGACGTCGCACAGGACGCGATCACCATCGAGGTCGCCGGTTCCCCGGCCAAGCTCGAGGCGATGGCCGAGCTCCTCGAGCCCTACGGCATCCGGGAGTTGGTGCGCAGCGGGACGATCGCGCTCGCACGGGGGTCGCGATCGATCACCGACGGCTCAAAGCTGCGCATGCAGCGGGTCGTGTGAGCACGTGCCCCTGTCCGTTGAGCTGAACCCTACGCGCCGATGTCTCCCCGCCGGCTGACACGCCGGTGGCGACTGCTCGCAGGTGTCGCCCGGCTGCTGCGGTGGGCGTTCCGCTGGCGCGTGCGTGTCCATGGGCTATCGCACGTGCCGGCCTCAGGCGGCGCCGTCCTCGCGTTCAACCATCACAGCTACGTCGACTTCGTTCTGGTGGCCTGGCCGGTCGTGCTTGACCTAGACCGACCCGTCCGGTTTCTGGGCAAGCGGGAGATCTGGGCGAGCCGTGTGCTCGGCTGGCTGCCCCGGTGGGTCGAGGCGATCCCGGTGGACCGGGCGTCGTCGCAGGGACGCTCGGACGCTTTTCGCCGCGCGGTGGACGCACTCGCCAGCGGAGATCTCGTCGCGCTCGCCCCCGAGCAGACGATATCCGCATCGTTCGACCTGTTGCCGTTCCGCTCCGGTGCGGTCCGTATGGCCCAGCAGGCCGCCGTGCCGGTCGTTCCGGTGGTCGGCTGGGGTTCGCAGCGTTTCGCGAGTCCGGGCATCCGGATGCGCCCGCGCTTCGGACTACCCGTCGAGGTCCGCTTCGGTGCGCCCATCGAGGTGCCTTCCGACGCCGACCCCCAACGGTGCACCGAACAGCTGCGCGAGTGCATGGCTGACATGCTGGACGAGCTGCAGCGCAGCTATCCCGACGGAACGCCGCAAGGGGCACCTTGGGTCCCCGCGCGACTGGGTGGGGGCGCACCCGACCACGCCGAAATCGTCGAACGCCTCCGGATGCGCACCCGTTCCTGGCGCCAGGCCGACACGCCCGAGCGTGACCCTGACCCGGGTGGCGGCGAGGCAGGTCCGCGGTGACCGCCGCCGACCCCCATTCTGTTGCCGACGCCGTGCCGCGTGCCGGCCTGGTGTACCGCCTCGCCGCCGCGGGTGTACTCGCGGTCATGGGCCTGCAGCGGTGGCAGTTCGACGTCTCCGGTGTCGAGCACATTCCCGCGAATGGTGGTGCGGTCATCGTCGCCAACCACATCGGGTACTTCGACCACCTGACGGTGGGGCGGACGCCGTACCGTCAGCTGAGACGACCAGTCCGCATCCTCGCGAAGGCGTCGTTGTTCCGCCTCCCGGTTCTCGGCGCGATCATGCGCCGTGCCGGTCATATTCCCGTCGAGCGGGGCGCGGGCAGTGCGGCCTACCGGCATGCGGTCAAGGCGTTGCACGACGGTGAACTGCTGCTCGTCATGCCCGAGCAGACCATCTCGCCGTCGTTCGAGCTGATGACGTTCAAGCTCGGCGCGGCCCGGCTTGCAGCCGCGGCACAGGTGCCACTGGTCCCGGCGGTGTCATGGGGCTCGCACCGGTTCCACACCGCAGGTCGCCGGCCCTGGCCAAAGTGGCGGTTGCCTGTCGCGATCCGCTTCGGCACCCCGATGCGTCCCAGGCCCGACGACGATCCGCATGAGGTAACGCACCGACTGCGTGACCGGATGGCGGTGATGCTCGCCGAGCTGCAGCGTGACTATGTGGATGGCGCTCCCGAAGGGGCCTGGTGGGTTCCCGCGCGCCTGGGCGGGGGTGCACCGACCCCCGAGGATGGCCAGCGCAGCGTCAGCAGCCTCGCGAATCGGTGGCGGGATGCAACCAGGTCGAAGCGCGGTCGGCGTGGCCGGCGCGTCCGGAGGTGACGGGGTACGGGCAGGAGCGCCTATCGTCGTGTCCGACGAGGAGCTACCACGTGGTCGACGACAGCGGCATGCGCCCACCGCGTTCGCGGCGATCCTGCCTGGCGGTGCCGGGCTCGTCCGACAGGATGATCGACAAGGCCGTCGGCCTCGACGCCGACGAGGTGATCCTCGACCTGGAGGATTCCGTCGCGCTGACCCAGAAGGAGGACGCGCGTCAGCGGGTCGTCGCCGCTCTGCGCGAACGTGACTGGGGAAGGCGTGTACGGGCGGTGCGCGTCAACGACGTGTCGACGCCCTGGACACTGCGTGACCTGCTGACAGTCGTGGGCGGTGCGGGGGACCGACTCGACACGATCATCTTGCCCAAGGTGCGCGACGCCGGTCAGGTCGCATTCGTCGATCACGTCATCACCCAGCTGGAGCGTGACCACGGCTGGCCGGTCGGTGGAATCGGACTCGAGCTGCAGGTCGAAGACGCCGAGGGGCTTCTGGAGCTGCGCCCCGTTCTGGCGGCGTCTCCGCGGGTGGAAGCGATCGTCTTCGGTCCCGGAGACATGGCTGCGGCACTTGGGATGCCGGGCATGACCGTCGGCGACGACATCGAGGACTACCCGGGCGACCCGTGGCATCACGTGCTCTTCACGATCCTGCTCGAGGCGCGCCGCCACGGGATCCAGGCGATCGATGGCCCGTACGCGCGGATTCGTGATGCTGACGGGTTCGATCGGATGGCTCGACGTACCCGGGCGCTGGGATTCGACGGCAAGTGGGTGCTCCACCCCGACCAGATCGAGCCGGCGAACCGGATATTCGGGGTGAGCCAGGCCGCGTTCGAGCGTGCCAGCGACCTGCTGGACGCGTACCGGCATGCCACCGAGGCCGAAGGCAGAGGTGCCGCGACCTTCGATGGCGAGATGATCGACGAGGCGACGAGGAAGATGGCGGAGGTCTC
>JBJHDB010000162.1:0-3309 GCA_050486325.1 Nitriliruptoraceae bacterium
ATCCCGGCTTCGAGCTGACGCGCGACGCGCAGGGCCCGGTTGATGTCCTGGCTCCACAGTCCGGCGGCCAGGCCATAGGTGGTGCCGTTGGCGATCGCCACGGCCTCGTCCTCGTCATCGAACGGGATGACGGCCAGCACCGGTCCGAAAGCTTCGGTCTGGGCCAGCGTCGACTCCGGGTCGACATCCGTGAAGATCGTGGGCTGGAAGAACATCCCGCCGGCGATGTCGTCGACCGGCGCGCCTCCCGCGACCAGCGTCGCACCGTCGGACCTGGCGCCCTCGACGAGGGAAGTGATGTGCGCGTACTGGTCAGCGTGCGCGATCGGGCCCATCTGGGTGTCGGGGTCCATCGGGTCGCCGAGCCTAATCGCCTTGGCGCGCTCGGCGATGGCATCCACGACCTGATCGTGGATGCCGCGCTGGAGCAGCAGCCGGGAGCCAGCGACACAGGTCTGTCCGGCCGCCGCGAAGATGCCCGAGATCGCGCCGGGAATGGCGCGATCGAGGTTGGCGTCGTCGAAGACGATGTTGGGCGACTTGCCGCCGAGCTCGAAGGTTGCCGGGACGAGGTTCGCCGCCGCGTTCGCCGCGATCCGCTTCGCGGTGGCGACGCCACCGGTGAAGCTGATCTTGGCGATGTCCGGGTGGGAGGTGAGCGCACGACCGGTCTCTGCCTCGCCGGTGACGACGTTGACGACACCGGCCGGAACCCCCGCATCCTCGAGCAGGCCGGCGAACACGAGCGTGCTCACCGACGCGTGCTCGGAAGGCTTGATCACGACCGAGTTGCCGGCCGCCAGTGCCGGGGCGAGTTTGTTCGACAGCGTCTGCAGGGGCGAGTTCGACGCCGTGATGAGCACGACCGCCCCGAGCGGTTCGCGCATCGTGAAGTTCAGCACGTCGGCGCGGTCGAGCGGTTTGGTCTCGCCGTTCATCTTGTCGGCGAGGCCCGCGTGGAACCGGTAGTTGCGCGCGGCGAACTGGATCTGGTTGCGGTTCTCCTTGAACAGCTTGCCGTTGTCACGCGTCTCGATCTCGCCGAGCTCATCGAGGCGATCCTCGATGAGCTCGGCGATCCGATGCAGCACCCGGCTGCGTTCGAGCCCCGGCGTGTCGCGCCAGACCGGAAAGGCGCGGCGCGCGGCCTGGACCGTGCGGTCCACGTCGGATTCGTCGGCTGAGCTCAGCACCGCCCAGGCCTCACCCGAGTACGGGTTGATCGACGCGAACTCGCCGCCGTTGCCGGGGGTCCAGGCGCCATCGACATAGTGATCGACGTAGGACGCGGTCTCGGTCATCTGGGCTCGCCTTTCATTGGGGCGCTGGTCAGCACGTGTCAGTCGGCGATCTCGACGACCACCTCGTTTCCCTCGATACGGAACCGTGTGTCGATGCCGGCGCGTTCCGTGATCGACTCGACGTAGGCGACGATCTCGGCGCCCATCGGAGAGTCGACCGCGACCATCTCGGGCTCGCGCCGGTCGTTGATCATCACCGGCTCGTACCAGACCTTGCTGATCTGCTTGTCCTCGACCTCGAAGTTGGCGATGAAGCTGTAGTTCGCCTCACGCACCTCGCGGTAGTCACGCATCCCGGGCGAGCCGTACAGGAGGAACGCCTCGTTGACCTTCTCCAGCCACGGCGGGTCGGCCCTGCGGTCGTCGTTGGTGTCGAGCGCGAAATTGCCGAGGCTGTAGAAGATCACCTTGCCCTTGTAGACCTCGATGGCCTTGAGAATGTGCGGGTGGTGGCCGATGATGATGTCCGCGCCCGCGTCGATGGCCCGGTAGGCGACGGTCGGCTGGTAGTCGGCGATGACCGCCGGAATGAAGTGCACGCCCCAGTGCATCGACACGGCGACGATGTCCGCGTGCTCACGTGCCTGCGCGACGTCTTCCTCGACGCCGACGAGGTCGCGTTCGAGCGGCCAGGTCATGATCTCGGCCGGGGTGCCAGGCTGATCCTCTTCGAGCGGCTCGTAGTGGGTGATCGCACGCATCGGGGCGATGCCGGCGCGGCCGGGAACCGCGTAGTAGCTCTTCGGCGCGACCGAGCAGTACGCGAGGAATGCGATCCGTGTCCCGTCGTGCTCGACGATGGCCGGTCGGCGTGCCGCGGCCAGATCCTCGCCGGCGCCGATCGGATGCATCCCGTCACGGCGCATGCGCTCGACGGTATCGAGGAGCGCGTCACGCCCCCAGTCCATGGTGTGATTGCTGGCCATGGAGATGACGTCGAAGCCCGCCTCGGCGAGTGCCGGATAGCCGCGTGGGTCGTTGGGCGAGGCCCCGCGAAGTCCGGACGACCCCATCGAGCCCTTGTCGGAGTAGGTCGACTCTGACTGGCAGAAGGCGATGTCGGCTTCGGCGATCTTGTCACGCACCTGCGCCAGCAAGGTCTCCGGCTGGTCGCGGAACACGCGGACATCCCCGACGGCCGAAACCCTGGTCATAGCTATCTCCCACGACGTAGACGACACGGCACGTGCCGTGCCGTGACGGAGCGCCGGCGACATGCCGAAGTCCTGGTATTCCGCATACCGAAGCTAAGGCGTCGTGCGGGACCGTGTCAAGCCGGCACGAAGGTCAGGCGCTCTCGCCGTACTCGCCCTCGTCGACCTCTTCGAGCCAGCTCGTCTGGCCGAACGACAACGCCTGATGGGTCATGTGCGAGTCGGGTGCGGCACCGTGGTAGTGCTCGACGCCGGGTTCGACCCAGATCGTGTCGCCCTCGCTGATGACGTGCTCGTCTTCGCCGCGGGACCGGATGACACCCTTTCCGGCGGTGACGTGGAGGATCTGTCCGTCCCCGTGGCTGTGCCAGTAGGTACGTGAGTTGGGCCCGAACACGACCCGGTTGTAGGTCAGGTTCGGTACGTCGGTGAGGACCGGCTGACCGAACACGTCCCCGGTGAAGGTGTCCGTGCGACGTGCGGTCTCCGGCTTGCCGTCGCGTGGCGAGTGGATCTCCATCGGTGCGGTCTCCTCGATCGTTTCCTGGTTGTGGTGGTCGACGCCGACCGGGCGAAGGCCCCTCGGCGGACGGGGCCGGCTACCGGCACGACGGTATGGTGTATACCACTTGTGTGTCAGCGTGAGGACATCGGCGTGCTGGTCGTATCAGCTAATCGGAGTGCACCGTGCGTGCCTTGCCCTGTGCGAGGGCACACGACCGAGGAGGCAGCCGAGCGGATTGCCGCCCACCTCGCCATGCCGGTGTCCTGATGGTTGCCCAGCGCCGCATCCCGGCCGTGATCATGCGTGGCGGTTCGAGCCGTGGGGTGTTCTTTCACGAGCGGGACCTGCC
>JBJHDB010000163.1:0-3281 GCA_050486325.1 Nitriliruptoraceae bacterium
GGATTGGGAGCGCCTCCAGCGGCTGGTTGCCGCCGATCCGTCGCTGCTTCCAGCCGTCGACGTACGGCCATTCGGCGAAATCACCAACGACACCGAGGAGCACACCCGTGGGTGACCAGATGGGCACGTCAGGCGACCACGCGACCTTCGTCCCACCCTCCGAAGTCCAGCGCCTGCTCGGCTCCGACGCACCCGCGCGTGAGGTGACCGAGACGTTCGCGACGCTCTGCCGGATCAATGCGCTCGGGATGATTCATCTGGCCGGATCCGGGCACATCGGCAGCACCTTCTCCAGCCTGGATGTCGTGAGCTGGCTCGTGCTCGAGCACCTCGACGACCAGGATGTGTACTTCTCGTCGAAGGGCCACGACGTCCCCGGCTTCTATGCGGTGATGCTGGGTCTCGGGCGGCTTGACTGGGAGCTCGCCACCCGGCTTCGTCGGCTCGGCGGGCTGCCCGGGCACCCCGACGTGCGCACACCCGGAGTGACGTTC
Source organism: Nitriliruptoraceae bacterium (assembly GCA_050486325.1). Lineage (GTDB taxonomy): Bacteria > Actinomycetota > Nitriliruptoria > Nitriliruptorales > Nitriliruptoraceae > JBJHDB01. The sequence goes on from JBJHDB010000163.1 coordinate 495, forward strand.
AATACCGGTTCGCTCGGCATGGGCATCTCGAAAGCGAAAGGCCTGGTCCTTGCCGACCGGCTGTCGGGGCGCGAACGCCGGGTAGTGGTGATGACCGGGGACGGCGAACTCCAGGAAGGCCAGATATGGGAGTCGCTCGCGACCGCTTCCCGCGACCGGATGGGCGAGATCACCGTCGTCGTCGATCACAACCGTCTTCAGTCGGACATGGCGGTTGCCAAGGTCAGCGACCTCGGCGACCTCGAAGCGAAGTTCGCCGCATTCGGGTGGAGCACCGCACGTTGCGATGGTCACGATCTCGGCCAGGTCGCCCAGGCGTTTGCGCACGACCGCCGCCAGCCGCACGTGGTGATCGCCGAGACTCGCAAGGGAGCGGGCGTCACCGACCTCGAGCACACGAGCCGACCCGCCGACGAGCGCTTCTACCCGTTCCACTCAGGTGCACTCCCCGAAGATCAGTACCAACAGGCCCGTGACGTGCTGCTCGCCGAGCTCACCGACCGGTTCGCCGCGCTACGGCTCGGCACACCCGCCCTCGAGGAAGTGGACCGGCCCCAATCCTCGGCGCCCGGAGTGACCGTGGAGCCCCAGCGCCTGCTGGAGGCCTACGGCGCGGCGTTGACCGAGGCCGGTCGTCGTGACGAACGGATCGTGGTGCTCGATGCGGACCTGATGGTGGACTGCCAGCTGGTCGAGTTTGCCGACGCGTTCCCGGACCGTTTCGTCGAGTGCGGCATCGCCGAGCAGGACATGGTCTCCCAGGCGGGAGGACTTGCCGCTGGCGGCATGCTGCCGGTGGTGAACAGCTTCGCGTCGTTCCTGTCACAGCGACCCGCCGAACAGATTGCGAACAACGACAGCGAGGGCCGGCGGGTGGTGTACATGGGGGCGCTCGCCGGGCTTGTCCCAGCCGCACCCGGCCACTCCCACCAGGCCACCCGCGACATCGCGACGTTCGGCTCCCTGGAGGGGGTGACAGTGATCGCACCGTCCACCGAGCGCCAGGTCACCGACGCCGTCGCGTGGGCCACCACAGAGAGCGTTGCGAGCGTCTACCTGCGCATGACCCCGGTGGCGATCCCGGTGCCTTTCGTTGCGCAGTCGCTGCCCAAGCCCGGCCACGGCACAGTCGTGCACGCTGGCGACGGGACGCTGACTGTGGTCGCCTACGGACCGGTGCTACTGACCGAGGCGTGGCACGCGATCACCGGCGACCCGCAACTGTCCACCTCGACGACGCTGATCGACCTACCGTGGGTGAGTGACCCGGCAGAGGAGTTCATCGCCGAAGCGTGTTCCAGTGCGACACGGCTAGTGGTGCTCGACGACCACTGGGTGCGCGGCGGGCTCGGCGAGCGCTTCGCCGCGCGGGCTGCACGACGGGCGGAGCCGCCACCGGTCTCGATCATCGGGATCGAGGGGCTGCCACAGTGCGGCCGACCGAACGAGGTGTTGGCGTTTCACAGACTTGACCGCGATACGCTGCGGCAGCGTCTGGAGCATCTGCTCGCATCCTGAGCACGGCCCGCACTGCATCCTGCCCGTGAAGGCCTCCGCGTGAAACTGTTCCCCTTGCTGCGCCGCACCGTCCAGCTCGTCGGCCGCGAGAACTATCCCCGGCTGCTCCTGCTGCTCCCGCTCGCGTTGGTCATGAGCGGTGTGGAGGTCGTCGCTGCCGCGGTCGTATACGCGATGTTGAGCCTCGCCACCGGTGCGGCACCGACGTTCGAGCTGCCTGTCCTCGGCGACATTCGCGATTTCACCACCCTGGAGGGCACAGAGCTCACGATCGCAGTCGTTGCCGCGACTGGCGTGTTCTTCGTGGCGAAGTCCGCGATGAAGGTCGGCCACACCTACGTTCAGACTCGCATCGTCCAGAACATGGCGGCGCGACTTTCCAGCCGGATGATGGCCGGATATCTGTCGATGCCGTACGCCTATCACCTTCGGCGCAACTCCTCCGAGTTGATCCGAAACACCAATCAAGTGGTCAAGGAGGTGTTTGGCGACGCGATCAAGCCGATGATCAAGACGATCGCGGAGACGATGCTGGTCATCGGCATGCTCGGATTCCTGATCAGTGTCTCGCCGGTCGCCACGCTCATCGCATTCGTAGTATTGGGCACGACGAGCATCATCTTGCTCAAGATCTTGCGTCCGCGGCTGAGCAAGCTCGGAACCCGCAATCACCGGCTGCGCGCGACGACGTTGCAGACGCTCCAACAGGCCTACGAAGGGGTGCGCGACATCAAGGTGCTCGGGGGCGAGCGACCGTTCGCACAGCGCTATCTCAGGGATCAGAAGGCGCTGGCCAAGGTCGCCATCAAACGTCATGTCCTCAAGGATCTGCCCAGCCAACTCGTTGAGCTTTCCCTGCTGGGGTTCATCCTCCTGTACTTCGCCGCAATGGTGCTCCTCGGCCAGGACACACCCGAGACGCTCGCGATTCTCGGCCTGTTCGCCTACGTCGGACAGCGCCTCCAGAAATCGACGGAGGGCATCCTCGCGGCGATCAACCAGCTCCAGTATGCGAGCACCCCGATCGACCAGCTCGAATCCGACGCTCGCCGCTTCGAGCTCGAGGCCGAGTCGATGGACAATCCCGAGCGGCTTCCGTTCGAGGACCGCATACGCGTCGAGGACGTCACGTTCCGGTATGAGGCCGCGCATCGCAATGCCCTGGACGGCATCGACCTCGAGATTCGTAAGGGCGAGGTGATCGGCATTTGTGGCCCGACCGGCGGCGGGAAGACGACGCTCGTCGACGTCATCACCGGCCTGCTGAAA
>JBJHDB010000164.1:0-3275 GCA_050486325.1 Nitriliruptoraceae bacterium
CTCGCCAGCTCCTCCAACTCGTCGGCGCTCATCCGCATGGTCTCATCGTCGGCGGATGCGACGGGAAGACGCCGATGGGCGTCGAGGCGGTCGCGGGCGCGGGACAGGGCGGACCGTGCGTCGTCCGGGTGGGTGGTCGGATCGACAGTCGTGCCGGCGGCCGGGTCGGCGGCCGTCACGTCGACGTCGACCGAGGTGCCGCCGTGTGCCCGGAGGTGTTCGAGCTCGTCGGCGAGGCGGTCGCGGCGTGCGGCCGCCTCGGCCGCGCGAAGCGTCGCGAGGCGTTGTTCGAGCGTGGCCAGCTGTGCATGTCCGCGCCGGTGCTCGGCGAGGCGCGAGAGGTGCTCCTGATGTTGCTCGCGCGCCCGATCGAGCCGCCGTCGGGCCTCGTCGAACCGGTCGGCGGCGACCGCCTTCGGGCGGGTGGACTGGCGCGCCGTTCCGACCTGGATCCGGCGGAATTCGGCGATGCGGTCCAGCGCCGCGGTGGTGGTCGCTCCGTGGGTGTCGCCGGCACTGATCGAACGCTGGAGGTGTGCAAGAAGTCCGGGTGCGGCGGCGTCGACCGCGGCGGCATCGTTCTGGGCGACGATCAGTGCCGCACGGGCGATCTGTCGGGTGACGCCCAGCAGCGCGGCGCCGTCAACCGTCCCGTCGCGTTCGAGCTCGCCCGACAGGTCCCGGCCCAGGTCGTCGACCGCGTCGTTGTCAGCGAGTTCGGTCAGGTTGTGGCGGATCCGGATGTGCCGCCCGTCGCCGGTGACACACGTGACGGCGGCCACGAATGGTGCGCCCGACCAGGGTGTGTGTCGTTCGACGAAGCGCCGGTCCTCCACGCGGGCCTGGCCGCGTCCACGGCGTGTGCCGAGCCACCCGGCGATCAGGGCGGCATGCCAGCTCGACTTGCCCGATTCGTTGGGCCCATGGACGACGTTCAGGCCCGGTGCGAGATCGACGGCAAGTCCTTCGAGCGGACCCACGGTGATGGCTTCGATGCGGGCGAACCACATCACACGACCGCCAGGTCGTCACGGCCGTCGATGGCACGCAGTCCGATCGTGAGCACATGGCGGCGGCTGTCGTCATCCAGCTCGTCATCGGCGAGTACCCGGCGGGCGAACATGCCGCGCACCGTGTTCTCCTGCGCGATCGCGTCGAGGTCGTGGGCGTCTGTCGTGCGTGCCGGACCCATGACGACGAAACGGTCGGGAGTCGTGGGAACGGCCAGGTCGCTCGGGCGAAGGTCGAGTTCAGGCATGAGCTCGCCGGTGAGGGTCACCCGAACCTGGCCGGTCAGGTCCGCCAACGCCGCCAGGGTGCGGTGCTGGATGTCATCGACGCTCGAGGCCCCGGTGACCTCAACGGTGACGTCGTGAACCTCCGAGACGGCCACGGTGTGGCGTTGGCGATGCGGGGACCCGTCCTCGCCGACATCGATCACGACCGCCCCTCGCCAGCCGTCCTCGCCGAAGGTCAATGGATCCGGGTTGCCGGGATAGGTGTGCCAGTCGCCGTCGTAGGGACGGTGGAAGTGTCCGACGAGGGCGTGGTCGAGTCCCGATCGGGCAACCTGGTCGACCGTGAACGGGGCGTGCGGCTGCTTGCCGGTGCTCTCGCGGGCCAGGTGGTGCTCCGCGGAGCCGTGGAACAGTGCGTAGTGAACGCCGGCGCCGTCGGCGCGAAACCCGTCGAGGAAGCCGGCGGTGCCTGCGGTGCGACGGTGCGCTGCGGTCCACAGCGTGAACCCGTCGGCCAGCTCCAACGGGGCGAGGCGATCGTCACGGGCGATGATGACGTTCGCGGGCCAGTCGAGGGTCGCATACGGCGAGCTGTCGACGAACGGGTCATGGTTTCCCGGCGACAGCACCACCGGTCTGCCCGCGCCACCGAAGGCGTCGCGCAGCAGGTGTGTCGTCGCCCCTGACACGGTGGCCTGCTCGTAGAGGTCGCCGGCCGACAGAATCGCATCGGCGTCGACCTGTTCGGCGAGCTCGACGATGTTGCGGAGGGTCTGGCGAAGATTGGCGCGACGACGTCGGGCGATCTCGACCGGCGCCCAGGTGAAGGTCGCGTCGAGGTGCAGGTCGGCGAACAGGACCAGGCGCATCGAATCCCCATGGTTGCCGAGGGAGCGTAGTCGTACGGTCACGTTCAGTGCGGGATTCGCCAAGATTGCTGCATCAAACGCTTGAATAAGCAATTTCAGGGCGCTTGGCCCTGATTTTCGTAGCACGATGGAGTAGGTTTCGTGCCGACATCGGCGGAGCTCTCACGCGGATCCCCGCGCCGGGGCGCCCGGTGGAGCAGTCGACTTCGGACGTGGGAGAAGGTCGTGTTCGACATGGCCCGTAGGATCGGTTCGCTCATCTTCGTGGCCGGCATGGTCGGACGTGCGCCCGACGGCTCGCCCGTCGACGGCGGTGTACGCGCCCAATCCGCCCGCGCACTCGAGCGGATCGACGAGGCGATCGCCGGTGCCGCCGAAGGTGCGTCGATCGGCCGGTTGCGGATCTACCTCGTCCGCATCGGCGACTGGCCCGACGTCCGGTCAGTGCTCGAGGAGCATTTCGACGGCGTCGTTCCACCTGCGGTGGTGATCGGCGGCGTCGACCTCGTCGAGGACTGGATGCTCGTCGAGATCGAGGCGGACGTCGCCGTCGGATGACGCGTTCCGGTCACGGCCGCCCCCCGGTCATGTTGGGCCTCGTCAAGCCCTACTTCGGCATGTTCGACGATCAGCTCGGGAGCGAGCATCGCGAGGCCTGTGCCCGTCGGGCAGGGCGTGTCCAGGATGCTCTGCGTGAGGCCGGGTTCGATGTCATCGATCCTGGCCTCGTCGACTCGGTCGAAGCTGGCCGGGCAGCTGCGGCGATGTTCGACGAGGCCGACCTCGACGTGTTCGTTGTCGTGCCGACCATGGCGGCCCCACCCGCCTACGCCGCCGCGGCGATCGGTGCGAGGGCATGCCCGGTCGTGGCGTGGTCTGCGCCGGAGCTCGGTGAGCTGCCACCCGACCTCGACCAGCGGTCCGCGCATGCCGACACAGCCCATCTGGGCGTGATCATGCTGCAGTGCCTGCTCCGGCAGGACGGCCACGCGGCGATTGTCGTACATGCACCGCTGGTGGACGGCCGGGCGCCGGATCGACTGGTCCGCGCCATCACCGCCTGCGTCGCCGCGGCTCGGCTCCGATCGACCGAGGTTGCACGCATTGGCGGCGTGATCGATGGATATGATCACGCGGCGGTCGACGAGCTCCAGCTCGGTCAGGGAGC
>JBJHDB010000165.1:0-3182 GCA_050486325.1 Nitriliruptoraceae bacterium
GCGCCAGGCACGTTTGGTGACCGCGTGCTGTACCTCGAGGTGGTCGACGAACCCGCCGGCAGCCTGGCGGCGCTCGCTACCGGCGTGCGTGCCCGGATGGAAGCAGGCGGCTTCGGGGTCACCGACACGCCGATGCGCCCGCACGTCACCCTGGCCCGCGCGCGACGCACCGGCCGGTCGGCAGAGATTGCCATGTCGAGCCGGCATCTCGCGGGGAAGTTGGCTGACCGCGACCTCGATACGGAGTGGACGGTCCCCGGTGTCGAGGTGTGGCGAACCCGGTTGGGCGACGGTCCCGCTCGCTACGTCGCCGAAGCCTCCGTCGCATTCGACGATTCCGCCTGAGCGTCCTCGCTGCCGCGCTCTTCGTCGGCCTGGTCACCGTTATCGCCATCGGCCACGCGGGGGACTGGCGGGGGCAGAGGGGCGCCGGTGCGGCGCAGCGTCGCGATCGTCTCCCAGACGACGTCGAAGACCCGCATGGCCTGTCGTGCGTCGTAGAGCGCGCCGTGCGCCTGGTCCCGGTCGTGGGGGATTCCCAACGCTTCGCAGGTACGGGCCAGACCGCGCGGGGCTTCGGGTCCCGGTGCCAGCAGCGGGAGCACGAGCGTTCCGACGTCGAGCAGGTGATAGTCCCAGGTCGGTGTCAGGCCAACCTTGTGGCACATGCGTTCGAGGTGGCGCGCATCGAAGTCCGGGACGGCGCCGACCAGCACCGCGTCGCGGGCATCCTCGAGCAGCACCGACAGCCACTCACTTGCGGGGGTGCGTGGTTGTGGCGCGATCCGTTCGGCATATCGGGTCAGCTCGAGCGCATCGCCGTCGGCGCCGTCGGTGGAGTGCTCGGGAAAGTACTGCCGCTCGACCTGGGTGCCGTCCGCCGCCCGCGCGATCCAGGCGACCTCGGTCAGTTCGTGGCGCCGATGGTCGAGGCCGGTGGCCTCCGTGTCGATGAACACGAATCGGGTGGGATAGGGGGCGGGCAGCGCGTCGCCGCCAGGGACCGTGTCCGGCACGGATGGCTCCGAACGTCGAAGGTGGGATCGAGGCCGTGCGCGTGGCGAAGCTACCGGTTGTACGGTCTGTTCTCGCCGACATCGCGGCCACCGGTGTGGGCATCGCCTCTTACCGTTGGCGAGGACCAGCCGTGGGCGGCTGGTGTCCCCACCTGGGCGCGCAGCGACGCGTGTCCCGTGGTTCGCGGCGGCGGGACGGCACACCTCCTCGCATGCGAACGCATGTTCGGTTAGCATCTTCCACAGGCGACGGGCGGTGCCTCCTTCGTGATGTCACATCGTGCATCTACGGTGTCGATCCAGAGCAGCGCCGCCCCCGCGCGATGAATGGACCGGCACCGCCGTACCGTCGCCGGATGCCCGGCGGCGCCCGCCCCGAATCACCACACGGGTGGATGACGAGTTCGGAGGACGACGTGGACCGCGACAAGTCACTCGACATGGCTCTGGCCAACATCGAGAAGCAGTTCGGCAAGGGCTCGTTGATGCGCCTGGGGGACGCGGCGGCCGTCAAGGTCCCCGCGATTCCCACCGGAGCGCTCTCGCTCGACCTGGCGCTGGGCATCGGGGGCATCCCGCGTGGCCGGGTCGTCGAGATCTACGGCCCGGAAAGCAGCGGAAAGACCTCGATTGCACTGCACGCCGTCGCCGAGGCGCAACGCCTCGGTGGTGTCGCCGCGTTCATCGACGCCGAGCATGCCCTCGATCCGTCGTACGCCAAGGCACTCGGCGTCGACATCAACGAACTGCTCGTGTCGCAGCCGGACACCGGGGAGCAGGCGCTGGAGATCGCCGACATGATCATCCGCTCGAACGCGGTGGACATCGTCGTCATCGACTCGGTGGCCGCGCTCACGCCGAAGGCCGAGATCGACGGCGAGATGGGTGACAGCCACGTCGGCCTGCAGGCCCGCCTGATGAGCCAGGCGCTGCGGAAGCTCGCCGGGTCGCTGCATCGATCGAAGACGTGTGCGGTGTTCATCAACCAGCTGCGCGAGAAGATCGGGGTCATGTTCGGATCGCCCGAAACGACGCCCGGCGGGCGCGCGTTGAAGTTCTACTCATCGGTCCGTCTTGACGTGCGCCGGATCGAGACGCTCAAGGATGGCACCGACGCCGTCGGCAACCGTGTTCGGGTCAAGGTGGTCAAGAACAAGGTCAGCCCACCGTTCCGTCAGGCCGAGTTCGACATCATCTACGGCGAAGGCATCTCCAAGGAAGGCTCCCTCATCGACGTCGGTGTCGATGAAGGGATCATCCGCAAAGCCGGTGCTTGGTACACCTATGACGGCGAGCAGCTCGGCCAGGGCAAGGAGAATGCCCGACAGTTCCTGAAGGAGAACGAGGACGTCGCGCACGAAATCGAGAAAAAGGTCAAGGAGAAGCTCGGCCTGGATCCGCTGGCTGCCGACGACGGGGCTGAACCCGAACTCGTCGACGACGAGGCGGCACCAGCCGCATCGAACGGCAAGGCGAACGGCAAGGCCAAGTCCTCCACGGCAGGCAAGTCCGCGGCATCCGACGAGCCCGACCTCGAGCTGGAGGTCTGACCCGGTGCCGCAGGACGCCGAAGCATGGCTGGCCGAACGCGGAGTGGAACGACGTTCACTGGTCGCGACCCCGGATTCCACGGGCCGTGGCCCCGTTGCGACCGTTTCGGACGGCAGTCACGGCAAGGTTGCGCCCGACGTGGATGGTTCCTCGGCGGCCGGCGCGGCGGACACGCTCGATGACCCGGACGTCACCCGGGCCCTGGCGTTCGTGCGCAACTCCACCGCACGCGCTCCGCAGGCGGAGCGACGATTGCGCGACAAGCTGGCGGGTCGCGGCTTCGACGACGCGTGCATCGAGCAGGCGCTGCACCGTGCGCGGCGGATGGGCATCGTCGACGACCCGCGGCTCGGGGCCGCCCTCGTCGAGGAACGGCGCCGCCGCGGGCACGCCGCCGCGCGAATCCGCCGCGACCTGATCGATCGTGGGTTCGCGCGGGAGCTGCTCGATGAGCTGCTGGCTGGTGCTGCGGCCGAGGATCCCGAGGCAGCAGCATTTGATGTCGCACGCCGCCGCGCCGATGAGCTGCGCGGCCTGGACGTGGAGACGGCGTATCGGCGTGTCGTCGGACATGTTCGGCGTCGTGGTCACACCGACGGGATCGCACGGAAAGTG
>JBJHDB010000166.1:0-3174 GCA_050486325.1 Nitriliruptoraceae bacterium
GTCCTGCCCGTCGAAGGTGACCACACCGCTGGTCGGCTCGACCAGCCGCAGCATCGCCAACCCCGCGGTCGACTTGCCGCAGCCCGATTCACCGACCAGGCCGAGGGTCTCCCCGCGTCGGATGCCGAACTCGAGTCCGTCGACGGCACGGACCGTGCCGCCACCCCGGTGGCGCGGCACCGGAAAATGGACCTCCAGACCGTCGACCCGGACCAGCTCGTCCGTCGTCATGCACTGCCCTCCGTGCCCGCGGCTACCGTCGCCGATGCGCCCTCGACCGTGTAGAACGCGCGCACCAGATGGTCCGGTGCGACCTCGACGAGCGGTGGCCGCTCGGTGGCGCAGCGCGCGTCGTCCCGGTAGCTGCAGCGAGGGTGGAAAGCGCATCCCGGGGGCAGCGCGGTCGGCGCGGGTGGCAGACCTGGAATGCTTGCGAGACGCTTGGTGTCCAGCGCACCGAGCACGGGAAGCGAGGCGAGCAGTCCCACCGTGTAGGGATGGCGGGGTGCGTCGTAGAGCGCATCCACCGGCGCCTGCTCGACCACTTCTCCGGCGTACAGGACGATGACCCGGTCGGCGATCCCGGCGACGACGCCCAGGTCGTGGGTGATCCAGATCACCGCCATCCCGAACTCGTCCTGGAGGCGCTGCACGAGTTCGACGATCTGGGCCTGGGTGGTCACGTCCAGTGCGGTGGTCGCCTCGTCGGCGACCAGTACGTCCGGATCGCACGACAGCCCGATCGCGATCACGACCCGCTGGCGCATGCCGCCCGAGAACTGGTGGGGGTAGTCGTCCAGCCGGTCCCTAGCCCCCGGGATGCCGACTTTCTCGAGCAGGTCGACCGCACGTTCGCGCGCCGCTCGCTCCGACAGGCCCAGGTGGAAGCGCATCCCTTCGGTGAGCTGGCGACCGACGGTGTGAACCGGGTTCAGCGAAGTCATGGGATCCTGGAACACGTATCCGACCCGTGAACCGCGGAACGCCAGCAGTTCGTGCTCGGACAGGGCCACGAGGTCGGTCCCGTCGAGCAGGGCTTGTCCGGATACCCGTCCGGGAGGCATGGGGATGAGCTTCGTCATCGCCAGCGTCGCCACCGACTTGCCCGATCCCGACTCGCCGACGATGGCCACCGTCTCGCCCCGCTGGACCTCGTAGCTGATCCCGCGGACCACGTGTGCCGTGCCACGTTTCGTGGCGAAACGCACGTCGAGGTCGTCGACCCGGAGCAAGGGCTCAGCCATCGTCGGACTCCCCGCCCGTTCGTGACTCGACGACCGAACGCTGTTTGGGATCGAGTGCGTCACGCAACCCGTCGCCGACGAGGTTGAACGACATGACACTGATGAAGATCGCCAACCCGGGGAACACGCTCAGCCACCAGCCCTGGGCGATGAACCGTTGCGCATCCGACAGCATCAACCCCCACGCTGGCGTCGGCCGCTGGACACCGGCTCCGACGTAGGACAGTGCGGCCTCGATCAGGATCGCGAAGGCGAACGACAGTGAGGTCTGCACGATGATCGGCGCGGCGACGTTCGGCAGCACGTGGGTGCGGATGATGCGGGCGTCACTGGCACCCAGCGAACGCGCGGCACGCACGTACAGCTCCTCGCGGACCGACAGGACGGCGCCACGAACCACGCGCGCGAATATCGGGACGAACACGATGCCGATGGCCAGCGTCGTGTTGCGCAGGCTCGGGCCGAACACCGCAACGAGGGCGATGGCGAGCAGCACGGCCGGGAAGGCGAACAGCACGTCGACGGCGCGCATCAGGGTCGCGTCGATCCAGCCGCCGCGGTAACCGGCGACGAGCCCGAGCACGGTCCCGACCGACAGCGACATCCCGACCGCGACCGCGGCGACCTGCAGCGAAACCCGCGCCCCCATCACCACACGGCTGAAGATGTCCCGGCCGAGGTCGTCGGTGCCGAACCAGTGCGCCGCCGATGGCGGGGAGAACCGGGCAGGCACGTTCTGCTGGTTGATCGGGTAACGGATGAAAACGTCGGCGAACAGCGCGGTCACCACCACCAGCAGCAACACGATCATGCCGGCCACGGCTAGCTTGTTGCGCAGCAGCACCGCGAGCTTGTCGCGCCACGGCGGGCGCTGTTCGGTCTCCGGGCGTTCGAGCCCGTCGGCCGGTGCTGTGGGCGTGTCCTGGTCGTTCATCGCACCGAGATCCTCGGATCGAGCTTGGCGTAGATCAGGTCGACGATGACGTTGATGACGAGGAAGGCGACCGCGATGAACATCACGGCCCCCTGCACCATCGGATAGTCACGACGCACGACCGCGTCGAGCGCAAGCCGCCCGATGCCTGGCCAGGCGAACACCACCTCGACGACGACGATGCCCCCGAGAAGCGTGCCCAGCTGCAGGCCCGTGATCGTGATGATCGGATTCCACGCATTGCGCAGCACGTGGTGCCGAAGTACGTATCCGGCAGGGAGCCCCTTGGCCCGTGCGAACCGCACGTGCTCGGCGTTCATCGCCTCGAGCACCGCCGACCGCACGAACCGGGTCAGGATCGCCCCGGTGACCACCCCGGCGGTGGCCGCAGGCAGGATCAACCGCCGGAGTCCCTCGACCGGGTCGTCCAGAGGGGAGACGTAGCCGCTCGGTGGCAGCCAGCCAAGGGTCTGGGCGAACACGAGAATGAGCAGAATCCCGTACCAGAAGTCGGGAACCGATACCCCGATCTGGGAGAAGACGTTGGCCGCGTAGTCGATCGGCTTGCCCTGCCGCAACGCGGAGACGATTCCGGCCGGCAGTGCGATCAGAATGCCAATCGCCACGGCGGCGAACGCCAGCCACGCCGTCGCGGGAAGGCGTTGCGCAAGTCCTTCGGTCACCGGTCGGCCGGTGCGAAACGACACACCGAGATCGCCGGTGAGTGCCCGGCCCAGCCAGTCGACGTACTGCACGACGAGCGGCTGGTCGAGCCCGTGGCGGGCGATCAACGCCTCGTACAGCGCCGGGTCGAACCGGGTACCCAAACCCGACCGGACCGGATCACCCGGCACTAGGTGGATGAGGGCGAAGACGACGATGGACACGCCGAGCAGTGCGATCAGCGACTGGCCGACACGTCGAGCGACGTACCGCGCCACGCACCACCTCCGTCCGAGCGCCCGTCACCGTAGAGGAACACGACGGCCGGGGACG
>JBJHDB010000167.1:0-3079 GCA_050486325.1 Nitriliruptoraceae bacterium
GTGGCGCCGAACAGTTTGAACGACACGGCCTGCGCAGCGTCGGTGGCCAGGTGGCGTGCGGCGAGCAGCTGGTTACGCCATGCGGCGACCCCGAACGCGAAGGTCGACGACCCGCTGATGAGGGTCCGATCGAGATCGAAGAACGCCGCAGCGTGTGCATCGGACATGGAGGTTCTCGCTCGGACGGGGCATGTGGACGGCTTCGAGCGTAACGACTGTGCCGGCCCGCGACGCGCGACCAACGACGGACCCCCGACCCGGTATCGACGTGTCCGCTCCCTTCCCCGTGGAGCGGCCCGTCGATCCCAGATCGGGGGTTCCGCGGCCGACCGTAGGGTTCATGGCGCGAGGTGTCGATCAGGTTGTCCACAGCGCCTGGGGACGAACCGGCCCCAACTGTGGATCATCTGTGGATAACTCGATATCGCCGGTCACGGCCTACCAGGTGGACGGTGCGCGCCTCACGGCGCGGTCGCCGCGGATGCGGGTACTGGCGTGTCCCAGATGGTCCACAGTCGATCCACAGCATGTGGACGCCACCGATTACAGGTTGTCGCGCGGGTGTGCGCGTTCGTCGCGCGTTCACGTTCGACCGGATTCGACGTCACGCAACGGGATCTACGGCGGTGCGTGCGGACCGCTACCCGGGGGGGTCACCAGGGTCGGCTTCCGGGTCTTCGTCACGAGCATCATCGGGGTCGTCGTCACGAGCGGTAGTGCGTTGGTCTGCGCTCGGCTCGACGGGAGCATCCGACAGTCCAGCGAACATCGCCGTCACGTCGTCGGGAATATCCGACACCTCGGTGGTGCGTTGCAGCCACCGCCCGGGATCGGCGAGCTCGTCGGCTTCCGGAAGGTTCTCCGGATGCGCCAGCGCCCGGTGCAGGCCTGACGGCCCGATGGCCGCCGACACGTGTTCGACGAAACGCTGCGCGACCGATTCGTCCGCCGGCTTGATGTCCAGGCCGAGCAGCGTGGCCAGCAGCGTCTCTCCGTCGCCACGGACCGCCCGGCGGCGGCGGAGCACCTCGGCGATTCGTGCATGGCCGGGGATGCGCCCACCAAGGGCACGTGACGCCTCGTGCCGCGCCCATGCACCCGTCAGCGCGACCACCGCCTGGAGGCGCTCCAAGGTGTGCCGTTGCGCGACGGTCGGTTCGAGGCGGAAGGTCGCAGCCCGCTCCATCGCCTCGCGCAGGCCGTCGGCGTCGTCCGGGTCGATTCCGGTCATCAACTCGTCGGCGAGCTGTTCGAGGCGGGCCGGGTCGACCTCGATCCCCTGGGCGAACTCGGCGACGAGTCCGTGGACGTGCCCCTCGAGCCACGTGACGGCGTGGTACAGCCGCCGGTGGGCCGCTTCGTCGATCGCCAACACGACGGCGACCTCGGTCGCATCGAGTCCGTAACCGGTAAACGCCTCGTCGACGTTGACCGCGATCAGGGTCGCCTCGGGGCGCGGCGCGGTCGGGATCCCCAGGTCGTACTGGCCGAGCAGTTGTTGGGAAAGGCGGCCGACGACCTGCCCCACCTGCAGCCCGGCGAGCATCGCGCCGGCGGGCCGCAGCATCGACGAGATGTCTCCGCCGGAGAAGCGTTCGAGGAGCTGGGCCAGCTCGGGTGGAAGGTCCATGCCGGACTCTTCGATCGCTTCCGACAGTTCCAGGCCGGCCAGCTGCTCACCGGCGAGTTCGACGAGGGCGTTCAACGAGGCGGTGGCGATCGGCTCGACCAAGGGGCGCAACGTGTCGAGTGCGACCGTCGCCCAATGGCGACGGCTGGCGACGACCACACGCCCGGCGTCGGCAGGTGCGGGCAGGCTCGTCATGTCGAGCCAATGCTCTGCCAGTGCGACGGCTTCGGTGATCCGCCGCTGTTCTCCTTCGGTCGCCTCCCGGTCGCCGTCCTCGGCCAGCTCCATGGCGACGCGCCCGGCGAGGGCCCAGTCGACCGGCCCCGCACCGCTGACCGGTCCCGGCATGCCGCCGCCGGCGAACATCGCGGCGAACGCCGTCGGGTCGCTCGCCCCACCACCGAGCTGCTCGAGCAGCGCACGGATCTCGGGGGGAAGCCCGCGCAGTGGATCGTCGTCACCGTCGTGGTCGTGATTCGACGGTTCGATCGGCTGGCCCATCAACGGTGCCTGTCCTCGTGTACGACCGCCACGCCGGGGCGTCACGGGCCCTGGCTACGGTACGGGCTGCGTACCGGCGACGGTGCGTGCCCTGCGACGGGAGGACGCAAGTTGCGAGTCCGCTGGGGCATCGGTGTCGTGGCCGCGCTGGTTCTGGGCTCGGCCATACTCGCGGTGCGCGGAAGCGTGCCCTGCGAGGTGGTGGCCGCCCAACCCGCATGCCAGGTCGCGGTCGCGCCTGGGCCGACCGTGGACACCGCCGAGCTCGTTACCGTCTCCCGCGCCGGGGTGCATCCCTCCGGCGGCTCCTTCGTGCTGACCACCATCGCCGTGGACGACCGGCCGGCGTTGACCGACTGGTTGCGGGCGATGGTGTCAGCCACCGTGGACACGGTGCCACGCACGCAGTTCTATCCGCCTGGCACCGACGCCGACGAGCTGCGCGAGCGCAACACGGTCGCAATGATCGACAGCCAGCTGTCCGCGACGATCGCCGCACTCGAGGTTGCCGGCTACATCCTCGAACCTTTCGGTGCTCGGGTCGTTGAGGTCGCCGACGACGCGGTCACGGACGCCTTCCGTGCAGACGACGTGATCACCGCCGTCGACGGGTCGCAGATCCGCGCCAGTGACGAGCTGGCCCGCGTCGTGCGGTCGATCCCGCCAGGCCGCTCGGTGACGATGACGGTGCTGCGTGACGGCGAAGAGTTTTTGGTGACCGTCGAGCTCGGCACTGCGGACGACGGTTCCAGCGGCTATGTAGGCCTGCTGCTCACGACGGCCATCGAGCTTCCGGTCGACGTCGACATCGACGCCGGTGTGATCGGCGGGCCCTCAGCCGGATTGATGTTCGCACTGACCATCCTCGATCGGCTCGATCCGGTCGATCTGACCGGTGGAACGGTGATCGCAGGAACCGGAACGGTCGACCGCCAGGGCCGGGTTGCC
>JBJHDB010000168.1:0-3030 GCA_050486325.1 Nitriliruptoraceae bacterium
TCACCTGGTGACTTCGTGATCGGGCTCCAATCGCCCGAACTGCCTCAGGACGCCGAGAGCTCGTCGACAAGTGCCACACAAGCGTCGACGAGCAACTCCTCGCTCTCGGGCGCCACCTGCTCGATCAACCCGAACGAGTGGTGCGCATAGTCGACCTCATAACCGCCGTAGGGATACTCGGCGGCGCTCGGCAGGTAGGAGATGATGCCGTTGGTGTAGCCCGCGAACAACGTAGGCAGGGGTGCCCGCGATTTCGTGGCCAGCGACAGCTCCGCGAACGTTTCCCCGGGAACGCCGACGACGGCGAAGTCACCGATCCGTACCGCCTGGAGAAACGCCGGCACCGCGGCATACGGTCCCAGCTCATCGAGTTGGACGATGGCATCCATCGCCCAGTTGACGTGATATTCCAGCGGATTGAGGACAGCACCGTCTGCGCCTGAAGCGACCGCTTCCTCGAGCGTGCGTCGGTAGCCCGCGAGTTCGGCTGTGAGCTCGTCACGGGTCGGCACGCGCTTCAGCGGCAGTTCGACCGTCCGCGTCGCCACGAACATGTTCTGTACGGGCTGGACGTCCTCGGGTACCCGGCGGTACCGCTTGATCGGTGTCACGGATCCGTAGTCGAGGTGTTCGATCCGAGTCTGCGACGTCTCGATGCGCGCGGCCGCATGAAGGGCCTCCAGTCCCAGGCTCCTGCCGAACCGCTCCTCCGGCCCACGTTCGTCGAAGAAACCCTCGAGCGGCAAGATGTTGCCGGCTGCCCCCTGCAGGAACAGGCACGTCGCCCCGGTGACCTCTTCGACAAACCGTCGCATCGGCCCCGCGAAGTCCGGACCGACCGCGGGATCTTCCGGGCCGATGACCACGGGATGGCACCCGAAGTTGACCACCATTGCCAGCGGCGTGCCGTCGGCGCGGTCTACCCGCAACACGCCCACCTGGGTGTCGATGGGGCCGTCCGGATTCCATCCGAGAATCGTTCGACCATCGGCGGTTCGCTCGCGCCGGTTGACGGCCAGGTCGGAGCTGCCCGAGCCGGCACCCACGCGAACCGGTTCGAGCCTGGCGACAGCCTGCCGCGCGGCCGAGCACAGCTGGTACGGAAGATATGCCGTGTACTGGCGCTCGACCTCGCTGATCTCTCGCTGGCTGCCGCCGATCTTGACCCTTCCGCTGACCTGCGGCGCCGCATGCGTGTGGCTGACGTTGAGCATGACCATCTCGGCTGACGTGCCGATTGCTTCAGCGACCGTGCGCCGCAGGGCATCAGCGTGGGTCGGCGCGAGCGACATCAGATCCATGCAGATCATCACGAACCTGCGGCCGGCGTCCTCCACGACCAGCGCGGTCGCCGTCAACGGCTCGGCGACTTCGGTCGCTGGCTGCCATCGCCGCGAATAGCCCACAAGATCGATCGGGACCGGAGGGGTGAGATCGACCCGCCCCACCCCTGCTCGGAGACCCGGTGCACTCTCGACCATGCCACCACCTCCCGCTCGTGCGGCAACCGATGAGACAACTGGGCTGGAAACGTTTCTTCACTCAGCGTAGTGTCCCACTATGACCGGCGCTGCAAAAGGCATTGCGGCCATGCG
Source organism: Nitriliruptoraceae bacterium (assembly GCA_050486325.1). Taxonomy (GTDB): domain Bacteria; phylum Actinomycetota; class Nitriliruptoria; order Nitriliruptorales; family Nitriliruptoraceae; genus JBJHDB01. The sequence continues at coordinate 1,596 of JBJHDB010000168.1, forward strand.
AGACGACCGAGATCGAACCTTCGACTGACTGACGGCCGCCCGGATCGGCCCCCGAGGAGGCATCTCATGACACGACCACGAAGGGCCCTGGTCACCGGGTCGGCCCGTGGAATCGGCCGGGCGATCGCGCAGTTGCTTCGAGCACGCGATCACCACGTCGTCGGCGTCGACGTGGTCGCGCAATCCGAGGGAATTCTCGACGGCTTCGTCCAAGCAGACCTCGGCGATCCGGACGAATGTGCCCGAACGGCCAGCGAGGTCGGCCCGGTCGATGTCTTGGTGAACAATGCGGCAGTGTTCGTCCACAAGCCGATCGAACAGTTCGGAGTCGAGGAATTCGACCGGACGATCGGTGTCAACCTGCGCGGCATGTTCCTGTTGTCCCAGGCCCTGGTCACCGGCATGGCGCAAACCGGCTGGGGCCGAATCATCAACATCTCGAGTGTTGGTGCCCGCACTGGCGGCGTGTCCGACTCAGCGGTGTACAACGCGACCAAGGCCGGGATGATCTCGCTGACCAAGAACTTCGCGCGCAACTACGGCCGACATGGCGTGACCGTGAACGCGGTCGCGCCCGGAGCGGTCCGCTCGACGATGACCGAACACCTCACCGATGAGGACATCACTCGCTACGTCAGCCAGATCCCGCTCGGTCGATTCGCTGAGCCGAACGAGGTGGCCGAGGTCGTCGCCTTCCTCGCAAGCGACGCGGCCTCCTATGTCACGGGCGCGACGATCGACGTCAACGGCGGCTGGGTGATGACCTGACCAGGCACCTCGTCGCTGCCTCTCACGCTTGCTCGCGCTGGTCCGGCACGGTCAGCAGACGGCGAGGATTCTCGACGAGCAGTCGACGCACATCCGCTTCGCCCAATCCGAACGACGTCAGCAGGGGAACGACATGGTCAAGCAGGTGGGCATAGCCCCATCCACCGAAAGCACGGAGTCTCGTACGGACACCGATGTCCTGGGAGACGAACAGTTGGTCGCCGTAGCCACGGTCGTACAGGTCGACGACCTTGCGGGCCACGTCGTGGTCGCTGGGCGGATACCTACCGACACCGAGGAGCGAGTGATCGAAGCCGAACAGGTCGTATCCCAGATTGGCGCCCTGTTCCAGCAGCCTGACCTGGTATGCGTCGTCGGCGATCGCGGTTGACATGTGCCCGAGCAGGACTCGTAGCGGGTCTGCGCCCCCTGCGGTCAAGGTGTCCAGCACCTGGTCCCCGTGCGTGGACCACGGGTGCAGATGCACCGAGATGGGCAGGCCGGTCCCTTCCTGTGCCGCGGCCGCGGCACGCAGCACGGTCAGTTCGTGGGCATGCGGCGGATCGGAAGTTCCGAGCTCCCCGATGATGCCCGGCCTGCATCCGGTCCCATCGACGCCGACTTCGAACTCCGCGACAAGAGCCTCGGCGATCTCGGCAGCCGAACG
>JBJHDB010000169.1:0-2988 GCA_050486325.1 Nitriliruptoraceae bacterium
GCCACAGTCACCGATCCGTCCGAGCTCGCACGTCCCCATGTCATCGACTTCCCCCGTGTGAACGAGCCACGCGACCCGACGTCGCATGGCGTGCGCGCCGAAACCTAGGGCGTTGACCGCGCCCGGCATCCCCGGGCACCGGTCGGGCTGTGCACCATCGTGTGCTCGATCCGCACGGCACCGTCGCAGCCACCCGACAGCGCGGTCATCGGTTCCGCTGCGGTCCCTTGCTTCCACCGGCAACATGGTGGCCGTGCGACGAACGAACCGGATTTCGAAGGGCACTTCATGGGGCTCAACATCGCCGACCTGACACTGACCAGCCCGGATGTCACGCATCTGGCGCCGATGGATGATCGTCATGCCCACGACAAGGGCAACGCCGCGCCACGACTGCGCATCGCCGGCGTGCCGCCCCGCACGGTCGAACTCGCCATCGTCTGCCACGACCCGGACGCTCCGCTGCCCGACGGGTTCACGCACTGGACGCTGTACGGCATCCCCGCTGACACCACCGACCTGGGCGCCGAACCCGACGCACAGTTCCGCCCGGGACCCAATGACTTCGGCGAAGTCGGCTACGGCGGGCCGCAGCCCCCTGCGGGGCACGGCGTGCACCACTACTACTTCTGGGTGTACGCGCTCGCGCACCCCGTCGATGGCGCACCTGCCCGACGGGTGTTCAACGATCGGTACGCCGATGCGATCATCGAGCAGAACCGGCTCGTCGGCACCTACGAGAACTGACGCCCGACGGGGGTCGGGCCACGGGCACCGGACGCGCCGCACCTGCGACGCCGATCCTCACGCGAGCGTGCGAACCGTCTCGTCGAGCAGGAACATCCCGTCGTCGCTTGCGCGCAACCGGCCACAGCTGAACTCGACCAATCCGCGGGCCAGCGCCGACTCCAACGCCATCGGTTCGATCGGCGGCAGGTCGTAGGGGTGGATTCCGTCCCGCAGCCGCATCCCGAGCATCAGCCGCTCGACTGCGCGTTCGCTCGGCGTCAGGATCTCGTCGCCCGCGACCCCTGACGACCCCTGTTCGACCGCGGCCATCCACCGCGCCGTCGCACGGGTAGCCCACCAGCGCCGACCCGCGACATGCCCGTGGGCGCCGACCCCGACGCCCAGATAGTCACCGTGGCGCCAGTACAGCACGTTGTGGCGGCTGCGACTGGCGGCGCTGTACGCCCAGTTGGCCAGCTCGTACTGGTCCATGCCGGCGTCACCGAGCACCTGCCGGGCCACCTCGAACCGTTCACGCTGCACGTCGTCGTCGACATCGGGCAGGGCGCCGGCGGCGACCGACCGTCCGAACGGGGTGTTGTCATGGATGGTCAACGCATATGCGGACACGTGGTCCACCCCGGTCGCCAGCGCCAGCTCGAGCGATCTGCGCCAGTCGGCATCGTCCTCCCCCGGCGTGCCGTAGATCAGGTCGAGCCCGACGTGGCCGAGCCCGGCCTGACGGGCATGGGCCACCACGGTCGCGATTCGGCCCGGGTCGTGGCCGCGTTCGAGGGTGCGTAGCACCCGCGGCACGAATGACTGGGCGCCCAGCGACACCCGGTTCACCCCGGCGGCGGCGAGCGCGGCGAACAGGCGTGGCGTGGACGACTCCGGATTGCACTCGACGGTGATCTCGGCATCCGCCTCGACATCCAGCTGGTCACGCAACGTTGCCACCAGCCGTGCCAGGCGTTGCCCGCCGACAAGGCTCGGTGTCCCCCCGCCGACGAACACCGAGGTGACCCGTGGCCAGGCGGTGTCGGCCGGCAACGCTCCCGGCGGGGCGTGTGCCGCCGGCCCGGCGGCGACGCTGCTCCTGATCGCCAGCTGCAGCGCTTGCACGTACCGGTCGAACAGGGCCTCGTCGCCATCGACGCCGACTGCGTCGGTAGCGAAATCGCAGTAGCCGCACCGGTGACTGCAGAACGGCACATGGAGATACACGCCGAACCCGGCGGCCGTACCCGACTCGACCGGCCGTTCCAGCCACGCGCCGGGATTGCGGCGCGCACGCTCGAGGCCGTCTTCGGTCGCATTGCACGGCGAAGCCGAACCGGCGGTCACCCCCATGGGTCGACCGCGAGCCGCCGACGGACGGCCTCGACGAGTTCCGGATCGGCCGAGCTCGCCAGCACACGTCCCGGGAAGCGGGACACCTCGTGAAGGGCGCGCATGCGGTGGCAATCCTCGATGAGCAGGAACAGTGCCGCTTCGTCGTCGGCAAGCTCGTCGCCCATCCGCTTCATCTCGTCGTCGTCGATGCCGATGTCGCGCAGCTTGGCGAACAGCCCGCCGGCGGCCGCACCGAGGGCGGCGCCCACGATCGGCCCGCCCGGGCCGAGGAACAGGCCGGCAACGATCCCCAGCCATGCACCACCGACCGCCCCCTGGGCCGGCGTGACGTCCTTGGTCTGGGTGACCCGTACACGACCGCGCACCTTGGCGACGATCGCGGCGTCCTCGAGCTTCAGGTGGTTGCGTGCCACCATCCGCATGGCGGCGAGCAGCGCCTCCTGTGCGCGCAGAGGCGAGTCGAACGCGAACGCCCACAGGTCGGCGTCGGAATCGGCCGGAATGGCCTTGGCATGGTCGATGAGCGCGCGCTCGTCGCGGGTCAGCGCCTCGTCGAACGACGAAGCGGACACCTCGGAACCCGCGGGCGGCGTCGTGGACGCCTCGGCCCCTTCCGGCGTCTGGCCGGACACCCGCTGGTCAGCCGGTGGCGGCAGGGACACCCGCTGGTCCTCCACCGGCGGCGGTGGTTCGGATCGCCTGGTGGAGTCGTTGCCGGCGTCACCGGATGCCATCAGCCACGTCTCCACGACACGTCGCGGTGAGGCCACGGCTCGGTCGGGACAAGCTCACTCATCGGATCGTGGACTCGATGCGCGCAACGCCGACACGAACGCCTCCTGGGGCACCTCCACCGCACCGATCGACTTCATCTTGCGCTTACCCTCCTTCTGTTTCTCCAAG
>JBJHDB010000170.1:0-2911 GCA_050486325.1 Nitriliruptoraceae bacterium
CCCGCAGCACCTGATCCTCACCGATGCGATCCCCCGAACTCCGCTCGGCAAACCCGATCGGACCCGGCTCGCCGAACTTGCCGTTCAAGCCCTGGGCCGCGGATAGACGCACCGACCGGGTGGGCGTCACCGCCACGGGTACGGGTAGAGGTACGGATGGCGCGAGCGGGTCACAGGCCCGCGTACGAGTGGAGACCGACGATCACGTAGTTGGCGATCAGGTAGGTGGCCATCAGGATCACGAATGCGGCGATACCGATCCAGGCTGCCGGGCGGCCCCGCACCCCGCGGGTCGCGCGGGCATGCAGATAGCCGGCGTAGGCGACCCAGGTCAGAAACGCCCCGGTCTCCTTGGGGTCCCAGCCCCAGAACCGGCCCCAGCTCTGCTCCGCCCACATCGCACCGGCGATGGTCCCCACCGTCCAGAGCACGAACGCGAACGCAATCGTGCGGTGCGCCAGGCCGTCGAGCGTCTTGGCTGACGGCAGCAGCGGCACGAACCAGCGCACGACGAGCGCGGCGGCCACCAGTGACAGGTTGATCGACAAGAACCGCACGACCCCGTCGGCGGTGGTCGTGGCGCTGACGATGAACACCCACGACACCGAGGCGGCTCCGAGGAAGGTGCCGGCGGCCAGCCACGGGATACGCACCGCGGAACGCATCCTGGCGTGCACCGCCAGGTCGGCTTCCTCCATGGTGGCAACCGCTGCGCCGAGATGATCCGGTGTGCGGTCAGCGAGTAGCGCACCCTCGGCGTGCTCGCCGGCGGGAAGGTCGTCGCCACCGACGTCGGAGTCGTGGGAGCCACCGGCCGACTCGGCACGGTCGCGCATGAGATAAAGCGCGTTGAACACGAAGCCGGCGGCGAAGATGCCCATGGCCACCACCAGTAGGGACACGTGGAAGGTGCGCCACCACGTGTCGAGGATCGGCATCAAGGGACCAGGTTCGGCATACATCAACCCGGCGAATGCCAGCATCAGCCCGCCCGCGAGCAGGACGAACCCGTTGAGCTCACCGCGGCGGCGTACGAACTGCAGATAGACGACACCACCGAACACGCCGACCAGCGCCATCATCGAGGTCACCTCGAACATGTTCCCCAGCGGCAGCCGATCCTGCGCGAGGCCACGCAGGATCTCGTGCGCGACATGGGTGGCCAGCCCGGTGACCGTCAGGGCGCCGGCGACACGGCGTACCAGCCGTCCGCGGTCACGCTGATCACGGCGACCGACGGTGGTCGTCAGCGCATACAGATAAGCGAACGCTGCGGTGAAGTAGAACGCCACCGTCACCGGCGAGTACAGGATCCGGGAGAGTTCGCCGAGCTGGTCCTGGCTCATCGTGCACCCACCTGGTCGGGTCGTGTCCCCGTGGGGCGATCCGCAGATTCGATCCGGGCGTCGAGACGGGCCGCGAGGTGTTCACCGAGGCGGGCGAGCTCCACATCGAATGTCTCGGGACGCTGGAACGCCGTGCCGTGGCACACGACCAGGGTACGGCCGTCGTCGTCTGGCGGATGCAGCAGCACCCAGTAGCGGCGGCGGTAGGCGTACAACGCGTACACGAGTCCGATCGACAGCATCGACGCCCCGACGAGCAGCCACGGGATCTGGGGGCGGGCCGACACCTGGAACCCGACCCAACGGCGCAGTTCGACGAACCGGACCGTGACCCCGTCGATCTCGGCCTGCTGACCCGGGCGCAGGAACCCCCACCCGGTGTTGTCCATCAGGTCGGTGTCCAGCGCGGTGACCAGCTGCTGGGTCCTGCCGAGCTGCAGGTCACCGCGCCACTGGTGGTAGACGAGCAGAGGGTCGGTGTCCCACGGCGCGCCGGACAGGCGTGGCAGACCGTCCTCGCCGTCCGGGGCGAACGGGAACAGTTCTATCTCCAGGCCGACGTCGGGTTCGGCAGCGGGTGCTTTCGCCGCACCGCGGAACGACCCGTCGTCAGCGACCACCGTGGTCAGGAACGCCGCATGGACGACCTGCCCGTCGACCTCGATCTCGACGTACGGGGCGTATCCCCAGTCCAGCTGGTGAATCTTGGTGCCGTCGAGGTTCAATGGACGATTGCCTTCGATTTCGGCCGCGAACGGCTCACCGCCCTCCGGTGGGGTGATCGTCACCTCGGAGCGGAACATCGTCGGCTGACCGGCGCCCGGCGCGTGCGGGTCACGGATCCAGTCGATGTGGAACCGGTCCAGGTCGAGGCGCCACCCGTCGTGCTGGTCACCGCCGAACCACCGTCCAGGACGGTACGTCCAGTAGGACACCTCGGTGTCGGCGAAGCCGGGCTCGCCTTCGATGACCCCGCGCTGCCCTTCGAAGCTGGTGAGCTGGCCGTAGACGATGGCGGCGAGCAGCACGTAGAAGCTGACGTGGAACAGCAGGCTTCCACCCTCCCGGCTCCACAGTCCTTTCTCGGCCGCGACCTGCCGCACTCCGGCCAGGGCCGTGCCCCCCGAACCGGACGTCGCACCGGATGTCGTGCCCGGCTCATCGGTCCGCACACGCCATCTGCGGTCGGTGAGTTCGTCGGCGACATGCACGGCAGCCGCATCGGCGTCCACGGTGGTGCTCAACACGGTGGCGGGACGCTCTGGCCGATAGCGCAACAACGGCGGGCGGCTGCGGCGTACCAGGCGGATCCACGCACGGATCCGAGGCACCAGGCAGGCCGTCAGGCTGAGGAACAGGGCAAGGAGCAGGGCGAGGAACGCCGCGGACCCGTATACGTCGAACGCACCGACAGCGAGCAGCGTCCGTGACACCCCTGGCCCCGGCCCTTCCTCGCCGGCCAGCCACGCGTCGACGGTGCCGGGGACGTTGGGGTACTGGGGAACCGCCGTCGCCACTGCGGTCATCAGCGCGAGCACGCCGAGCAGCATCAGGGCGGTGCGCAT
>JBJHDB010000171.1:0-2896 GCA_050486325.1 Nitriliruptoraceae bacterium
CGCTGAAGTGGCGTTGCAGGACGTGGTGCGTCCAGGCTCGCGGCGATCCCACCCAGCTGGGTGTCACTCCCGGTGGCGTACACGATCGCTGCGCCGCTCCCGCGTGTGACGAACGTGCCCTGCATGACGGTTCCGGCACCGTCGTGGCCGGCGAGCGCCTCGTCCCGTACGTCATAAGGATGCTTGGGCACGGCGACCGACTCTCCGGTGAGGAGTGATTCATCAACCTCCAGCTGATCGACAGCGATCAGGTGGCCATCGGCTGGTACCCGGTCGCCGGACGCGAGCTGCACGAGGTCGCCCGGGACGAGATCACCAACGTCGACACGGCTGGCCACGCCGTTTCGCACGACGGTCGCCTCAGGTGTCGTGAGCTGCTCGAGGGTCCGCAAAGCCCGGTCGGCGCGACCCTCCTGAGCCATCGTGATCGCGACGTTGATGGTGACGATGGCACCGATCGCGACAGCATCGGGAATCTCGCCGAGTGCGGCACCCGAGATCGCCGCCGCAGAGATCAACAGCATGTTCATCGGATCGCGCAGTTGATCGACAATCTTGCGCAACACCGGCCGCCGCTTGGGTTCAGGAAGCTCGTTTCGTCCGAACTCGACGCTGCGCCGTGCGACCTCTGCGGCAGACAGACCAAGATGACGGTTCATCGCGGTTCCCACGAATTCAACGGGAAGGACCTTCGCCTCTCGACGTCGCCAGTGCGTCGGGCCAAGTTCGACTCGGTGCGCGACACGTGCCGCCCGCAGCGGTGCCATGCCCGGTGACTTTCGCATCGGTCACGGCGACCGCCGACATGTGAGCGATGATCATGGACAGAACGAAGACGAACGTTCGACTCGTCATGTGGATCACCGTGGTGGCGCTGGCTTCGACCCTTCACGCGTGCACGATGACGCCCGAGATGCCCGGTGAAGACCCAGGCATCGCCAATCCGGCTTCGGAGTACTGTGTTGAGCTCGGCGGAGACCTCGACATCCGGGAAGGCCCCGAGGGAGGCCAGATCGGTATCTGTGTCTTCCCCGACGGCTCGGAGTGCGAAGAATGGGCGCTCTACAACGGCGAGTGCACACCGGGCCAGGATCCCTGAGTCGTCCCGGGGCGGGGCCGTCACCGCCCCGGAAGGTGTGTCGGCTTCGACGTCAGTTCTTTGCGATCGCGATGCGCTTGGCGGGTTCCGGGCGAGGTGCGGGGAGGCGGACCTCGAGCAGGCCATCCTTGTAGGTGGCCTGCACGTCGGTGTCGGTGACCCCGTCAGGCAACGGAAGCGAACGCGAGAACTTGCCGTAGTGCATCTCTCGCCGGACGTAGCCCCGTTCCTCGGACTCCTTCTCGTCGCGCCGTTCCGCGTCGATGTGGAGCATCCCGTCAGCGATACGCAGTTCGACGTCTCGATCGGGATCGATGCCGGGCAGCTCTGCACGGATCACGAGCTCGTCGCCGTCGTAGAACTCGTCGACGTGCACCATGTCTGCCGGATGCCAATCACGGGCGAACGCCAACGGGCGCATCATTGGCAGCATGCGCGCCATGTCCTCGAACATCCGGTCGAGCCGTTCCATCATCTCGCCTGGTTGCGCTGAGCGCGGTTCCAGTCGTGCGTTGTCCACCATGTCGACAACCTCCTATGCGGACATGGTGAGCGTGCGTTACCGCGGGACCCGAAGCCAGGGGCTTTCGACCTGCCACGATGTCGAACGCGACCATCTCGTCAGGCGGCACGATTCGCTTGTTGCCGAACGTTGAACAGCGAGCCTGGCAGCGCGGTGTTCAGCGGGAAGGTTCGATCGTCAGAATGCCGTCCAGGCCGGACCGGAAGTGGCAGCCGCGGCCGGTGAAGCAGCCGATATGCCATTCGCCAACCGTGGACTCGGTGAACGTGGTGGTCACCGTCACTGTCGTCCCACCCCGGACCTCAACGGTGAAGCCCTCGTAGGGTGGAGCCAGGTCGACTCGCGCACTGGACGGCTCCACTGCGACGTCGAGTTGATCGAGCAGGTCGGTTTCGAAACCGACCGCGCGCCGGTCCGCCTCGACGAGCCCACGGCCCATCGACACATGGTGGGTCACCTCGTCGTCGTTGACGAAACGCAACACGACCTGCTCGCCGGCGGTGACATACCAGCGGTCCGGGGTGAACTTGTAGTGCTCCATGGTTATCTCGAGCACGCCGTCTCGATCTGGCCGGGTCGGATCGGCACCGCGCGTGACCACAAGGACCACGGCGGCGGCGAGAACCACGACGATCGTCACAGCGATCCATCGCATGGCACGCATGTCGATCTCCTCCCGCGTAGCCGTCCGACACATGGCGCGCCCGAAGCGGCCGTTCCAGGCGACAGCCACCTTTCGATGGTGCGCGCCGCAGCATCAGCCGTCCCGAGCACAACGGCCTGATCTGTTCGGGTCGCACGGCACCGACGCAGCTCGGCAGGCCCTTCGCCCCTAGGTCACTCGGCGCTCAGGTCACAGGATGATGTCGTCATTGCCAGCTGGCCACGGCGGAATATGCGGGCCAGTGGGGCCGGTCGGCGTACCGGTCGGGGACCTTGGCCCCTCGTCGTCGGATGACGCACCTGGCACCGTAGGCCAGCAGTTGCGCAACATTACTGCCGGCAAGGGCGAAATCTCGCCCGACGAAGGCCAAGTGGCGGGCGCCGAGGCGCCGACGATGACGCCTCACCTTCGTATCGACTCGTTGGGGTCGGCGCCCCGAAAGGAACCAACATGGGACTCCTGGACGACAAGGTCGCCATCGTCACCGGTGGCGCGAGAGGCATGGGCGAAGGCGAAGTACGTCGTCTGGTCGCCGAAGGGGCAAAGGTCGTCATCGCTGATGTGCTCGACACAGAAGGGCAGGCACTTGCCGACGAACTCGGTGATGCGA
>JBJHDB010000172.1:0-2830 GCA_050486325.1 Nitriliruptoraceae bacterium
CGATCTGTTGGCACAGGCTCCAGTCGTCGCCGACCAGGTCTGCACGTGAGACCCCGACGTGCTCCCGAACGGCAACATCGGTCATATCCACAACCCGCGAGAGGTCGAGGTCGTAGCGGTACAGCACGCGAGGGAGCAGCCCCTCGACGCCGACGACGTGCCGCAGTCCCTGGCGTGCCAGCTCCGCGACGGCACAGGCGCGCGTCTCACACAGATACAGCGTCGGGAAGCTGTTGACAGGATTGAACCGGCCACCGTTGACGCGTGCCCCTTCACCCGAACGAGGATCGAACCGTGGCGACTGGTTGCGTAAAGCCGTCGTCGCGACCGCGATGCGTGACGCAGTGGAGAAACGGGACCGGTCGAGCAACGTCAAGCCGTGACACCCTCGCCGATAGCCAGGATCGCACCGATCACACGGCGGTATTCGCCCTGCTCGATCAGTTCCATCGGCTTCTCATAGTCCAGTGCAGGCACCGGACTGCGAAGCCACAGTCGAGCCGGCTCGTCACGCATCACCTGCCGCAGGACGTCGACCACCGCCTTGAGCTCGAGCAGCCGCTCCTCGTTGTGCCGCCGAGGAGCCGCACCCGTGGTCGACCACCTGGCCACCGAACGAGGCGTGGTGCCCACAACCCGCGCGATGTCCGGCGCATCAACGATGTGCGACTCGATCATGTCGTCAAGCAGCGTCGTGACCGTACTCACCATGACCTCCAAGACACATGCTTGTCATTCGACATCCTAACGCGTATTCTACGTCGTCAGAACGTCGCCGTAAAGTCAGGTTCACGGTCATGGAGGACCTCCGACTCGGACACGGGTTCATCCCGAGGGTGGACCAGGGCAACTACCGGGCCCTGGCGAGAGCGCTCGGACCGCGCACGCTGTTCGACGCGGAACCCGTATCGCTTCCGTGGGTCATCCTCGACGGCGCGTGGGTCTCCACCAGCCGCGACATTCTCACGATGCTGCGATCGGCAGGCACCAAGTACCTCATCGACACCTCGCCGTGGCGGTTCCAGGATGACAGCGCGTTCAACGTCGCTCGCCTCGGCAACCTGCCGCACGCGCCGCGCCGCAGCTGGCCACACATGTCGCTCGACGATTTTCGACAGTTCGTCGCGGCGGATCTTCGACTCCAGGCATCACTCGGCGCGGCTGCCTACCTCGTTCCCGGACTCATCCCCCACGACCGCACCGCTGATCTGTCCGACTTCGATCAGGCTGCATCCGGCATCGTCGAGCAGGTCTGCTTCGAGCAGCCCCTGCCCGCCATCGCCACCATCGGTGTTCACACCCAAGGCATCGACGTGGCCCGCCGCCGTCTCGATCACCTGTCAGCGATCTACTCCGCCACCTACGTGCAATGCACCCCGATCGATCCCTACCGTGACAGCGCCGACAAACTCGGCAACGTGATCGGACTGCTTGGGCATGCCCAGGGTCAAGGCCGCAACACAATCGCCGGCCGCATGGGATCGTTGACCGTCATGCTGCGGGCACTGGGCATAGCTGCCGCGGACGCCGGTCTGGCCGCCGGCGAAACGTTCGCACTCACGAGCAAGCTTCGTTCCCCACAGCCTGCGCCCGATGCCGAAGAACCCCAACGCCGGGCGAGCAACGCCAGCCGGCGGTACCTGCGCCCCATCAAGCGCAGCGTCGACACCGCGACGTTGGCACGAATCGAGAGCGCTCCGGCGGCAGACGCACTGCTGCGATGCACCACCTGCTGCCGATATCTCGTACCGGACGACCGCGTCCGACGGGGGCGGGAACACTCACTCCTCGCCCGGGTGACCGAAGCCCAGCAGGTCTCGGCGCTACCTGCATCGATGCGCTTGGAGCACGCGGAACGCGAGTGGGAAGCTGCTCGACGCATGGCCACAAGTGTGAACACCGCACTACGAGACGCTGGCAACACTGAGATCAACGCGGACTACCTCGACAACCAGCTCACCGTGCTACGGCAGACGGTCGCTCGCAGCCAAGCGGCCTAGACGAACTCAACGATCCGTAGGTGGAGTACCGGCCAAGGGCCGACCTCCGAGGAGCGACCAGTGTCGCTATCGCGCGACCTGATGCTGGCCGAGTACGTCGAATGCTGGTGATCCCCACACGAGCAGTGACACGTCGGGGTCTGCCGCCGCAACGTCTGGTTCGAGGACGACACGGTGGGCCTGCCCAGTATCGGTGACGACCGTCCAGTATCCGGCGGCGGACGGTTCGGGAAGGGCGGGCTCGAGCGCGCGCCGGATTCGAGTCAGTACGTCGGCACGGTCGAAGGTCCACGGTCCGTCCCGCGGGTCGTGATCCTCGAGCGCGGAGTTGTCGAACGTCCCAGCAGTCAGCGCACGAGCTCGAGCCTCGCGGGCGGCCTTGCGCATCTGCTCGAGCGCTTCATCCACGTCATCCCCACCGAGGACGCACCCGATGATGGCGCCTTCGCTGGTGTTGAGCACCAACGACGGGTCGCCGGTGACCTTGCCCGTCGGGCCGATGACGGATCCAAAGGTGTCGTGGTCGTCGACGATGCCGCGGTAGACACGTTCCTCGACGGTCCCTTGAATCAGCAGGTTGCGCACATAGGCGACGGTCGGGCCACCGATGCGGTCGATACGGCCGATGCGTTGCTCGACGCGCATGAAGTTCCACGGCAAGTCGTAGTTGACGAGCAGGTCGCAGGTTTGGAGGTTCAGCCCCTCGGACATCGAATCGGTGCCGAGCAGGACCTTCAACCGGTTGTCGGGATTGGTTGCCGCGTCGCGGAATGCACGGGTGACCTCGCCCTTGGTTGCAGAGCGCCAGCCAGCGTCGTCGTCGGGCAACT
>JBJHDB010000173.1:0-2782 GCA_050486325.1 Nitriliruptoraceae bacterium
GGATGGGACGATGGGGGAAGAACACGAGCGCCGGGACGCGCTGTTGCGGGCAATGGCGGACACGTTGGGACGGGAGGCCGCCGAGACGATGTTCGCACTTCTCCCTCAGCCGAACCAGCAGCCGGCGCCGGCCTCACAGGTCGAGCAGCTCTCGAGTGACGTGTCGACCCTCACCGGTGAGTTTCGCGTACTCCGTGCGCAGACCATGGAGCGCTTCGAACACGTCGAGGACCGACTGGATCGGGTGGACGGACGCCTCGACCGGATGGACGAACGCTTCGACGGACTGGCGACCGTGTTCGCGACGAAGGAAGACATCCAGATACTGCGTCACGAACTGATCGCCGTGTTCCGCGGCGAGTTGGTGGCGACGGTCAGCCTTCAGCAGCGCCATCTGCTCGTTGCCGTCGTGACCGCCGTGACCGCGCTGGCCGGCTTGGCGTGGACCCTGGCGCAGCTGCTCTGAACTAACGGCGTCGGCCGCCGGGCAGCCGGCGGCGCAGCCAGGCCAGCGTCTTCAGCGTGCGTCCGCCTACCCGCAGCAACAGGCGCAGCTGACGCGGGCCGAGCTGGGTGAGCCCGGTGCGGGCGACATCGACGAGCTGGCGCTGCTGCTCGGGCTCGAGCCGGGCCAGCACCTCACCGATGGCCTGCAGCTCACCGCGGACTGCCGCCGTCCCGCTCGCCGCGCCAGGGTCGGCAAGTGGATCGATCGTCGCCGCCTCACCGACGGCCAGATCCGTTCCGGACATCCAGCGCCGTCCGAAGACGTCCTCGACCGCGGCGAGTGCCGACTCCGGCGGGTCAGCGGCCAGCACCGGGTCGGTGATAACCGCGGGTTCCACCCGGGCGATCGCGCGGGTGTTCCACGCGACGATGCGCTGCTCGGAGGCCCGCGCCGGCGGCACCGTCACGTTGAGCAGCCCGACTGGATCGTCCGGTTCGGTCAGCGCCGCGAGCATCCCTTCGAGGCTTTCGGCACCGACGACCGCGGGCGCGTCGAGGCGCACCCGGTGCGGGGTTTGCCACGCCACTCGTGCCGCGTCGAACGCCACCCGTACGTCGTGTTCGAACTGGCGCTCGAGCCACCGTCGATGCTGCTCATCTACCGGCGGGTCAACGATGACGATGAGGTCGTGCAGGTTGCTCGCCAGCACCGACTCGACCGATCCAAGCGCCGCACCCGCGTCAACATCGTGTGCACGAACGGTCACCGCGACCCGCGGCACCTGATAGCTGCGTCCCCGCCGGACCCGGCGGAAGCCGTGATGGGCGATGAGCTGGGCGAGCTTCGGCCGCTGCTCGACGAGCGACAGTCGTTCACCGGCGTCGGGCGCCTCGCCTTCCCCCTGATGCCAGCAGCGGGCGTCACGGTCGTGGATGAGCAGCCCACCGCCGACGAACAGCCGGTAGCCGAGCTCGGTGTCTTCGCCACCCCACTGGTCGAAGCTCTCGTCGAAACGGCCGATCCGTTCGAACAGCGCACGCGATACCCCGAGGTTGCCGCTGGCCACCACCCGGAACAGGTCATGATCGGCGCTGGTGAGCCCGTCGGTGCGTGCCAGATGGTCGTCGATCCACGCCGGTGCGGTGTGCTCACGACCGGTGAAGGCCCCAGCAAGACCGCCATCGCGTGCAGCGGCGCGGATCGCGTCGGTCGTCACACCGGCCGCGTCGACGTGCACCCGTGGACCGAGAGTCACCGCAAGGTCGCTGATGTGATGCCAGCGGGCGTGCGCTTCGACCATGCCGGGTTCAGGAAGCATGTCGCAGTCGAGGAACACCAACACGTCGCCGCTCGCCGTGTCGGCCCCAAGGTTGCGAGCCCGTGGGGCGCCGAAACCGCGCCGTTGCTGACGTCGGACCGTCAGGTCGAGGCCGAACAGGCGCTCGGCCAGCTTGAGTGGCGGATCGGAGCCGTCGTCGACGACGACGACGTCGAGCAGTTCGTGCGGATAAGTCTGTTCGGCGAGCGCCGCCAGCGTTCGCGTCAGCAGCTCCGGCGCCTGAAAGTGCGGGATGACGACCGACACGCGACGCTCAGGTGTCCACGCACCGAGCGCAGGTATTTGCAACTGGTTGAACCGGTTGTGAGGGACCACGCAGCGCCTCGTTGATTATCGTCGGGCTGTGGACGAACGTCGCAAGGCGGTGCGTCGCAGTATCGAATGTCCGCGTACGAGCACGCGCTTGCCACACCATCTGGAACGAACCCTACAGTCAGGCCGCCGCGGCCAGTCATTGCCAACCACCGCCTGTCGGTTCGACCCGACGTGTCGATCGGCCGGATCGCAGCATCCCGTTGCAACTGAAGTCCACCGGACGCGGCTCGAGAACTGAGCGCGACACGACAGCTACGATCAGTCACCTGGCCACATCCAAGAGCGAGGTTCGTGTGGCGCAATGGACCGCGAGGCCAGCCTCGATAATGGCACGCGCGCTCACGATCGGCCCGAGGAAACTCGCCGTCATCGCATTGCTGGGCCTGTGGATAGCTGTCAACACCATCGGCGGGTCGCGATTCGGTTCGGCCATCGGATGGGCTGGAATCGTGGCCATAGTGACGAGCGCAGTCCTGGGCTTCGCCGTTCGTGAGCGCCAACGAGCGAGCCGACCTGCACACCCGCGACGAACGCACAGGACGACCGGACCCACGCGCACCTGGCATCCGGGGTCAGGCACGTCCCAGGCAGGCGAGCATTGCTCATGCGGTGTTGACTCCACGGATCTACAGGCAGCAAAACGCGAAGTTGCACGAACCCGCCGGCGTGCAGCGCAGAAC
>JBJHDB010000174.1:0-2767 GCA_050486325.1 Nitriliruptoraceae bacterium
TCGCGCCCGAAACGCGGTGCGATCAACGCATCGACGCTGACGTCGTCGGTAAACGGGTGGTGTCGCCGAACCGGCTCGGTCGCAGCGCGAAGCAACCCCCGCAGCGATACCGCGCCGGACGACGCCAACGTGCGCAGGCGCGTCGGTACACCGAGTGCGGTTGCCTCCGGCATGGCACGCAGCCGGCCGCCACGCCACAGCAGCACCCGGCTCGTGGCCGGAACCGCCAGAGCGTCGCCAGCCAACCCCAGCGCCTCGAGCAGCCGCAACGCCGCGGGCTCACGCATCAGGATTGCGTCAGCACCCATGTCGAGTCGCGCTCCGTCGACGTCGACGGTGCGGATAGCTCCACCGGGTTTCTTCCCCGCTTCGAGCAGGACGACGTCGGCGTGATCGCGCAACCACCAGGCGGCGGCCAACCCCGTCAGGCCACCGCCGACGACGACGACCCGGCGCAGCGGCTCAGCTGGCACGGACCTCGCCCTCATGGTGGACCAGCGCGACGATCTCGGCGAGAACCCCAGGGTCGGTCTCGGCGAGCACGCCGTGCCCGAGGTTGAACACATGGTCGGCGCGTCCGTCGATGGCAACCAGGACGTCACGGACACGCTGCTCGACCTGTGGCCATGGCGCCAGACACACCGCCGGCTCGAGATTTCCCTGGGTCGCCGCTCGATCGGGGATACGACGCCGGGCCTCGGCCAGGTCAACCCGCCAGTCGACGCCGACGACGTCTGCGCCGGCCTGGCCCATCAGTCCGAGTAGCTCACCGGTACCCACCCCGAAGTGGATTCGGGGAACGTCGAGGTCGTCGAGCGACTCGAGCACCGAGCGGGAGTGTGGCAGCACGAACCGTGAGTAGTCCTGTGGACTCAGCGCGCCCGCCCAGGAGTCGAACAGCTGCACCGCGCTCGCCCCGTGCGCGACCTGGGTGCGCAGGCTCGTGGACACGATCGCGGCGAGGCGTTCCATCAGGCCGTGCCACGTCGCGACGTCGGAGAACATCAGCGCCTTGGTTCGGGTGTAGGACCGGGAAGGGCCGCCTTCGACCAGGTAACTGGCCAGGGTGAAGGGCGCGCCGGCGAACCCGATAAGGGGAATGTCGAGCTCGTCTGCGAGCAACTCGACCGTCTCAGCCACGTGGGCGATGTCGTCGGGTTCGAGCGAACGCAGCCGAACCAGGTCGGCGGAGGTGCGGATCGGTTCGTCGACGACCGGTCCCACACCCGGCGTGATGGTCACCCCCATGCCGATCGCCTGGAGCGGCGTGACGATGTCGGAGAACAGGATCGCCGCGTCGACGCCGTAGCGACGCACCGGCTGCATGGTGACCTCGGCAGCCAGCTCGGGCGTGGCCACGACCTCTTCGAACTGGTGGCGCTCGCGCACCGCGCGGTACTCGGCGAGCGCGCGCCCGGCCTGGCGCATGAACCACACGGGCATCGTGTCGTGAGACTGTCCGCGACACGCACGGATGAACGGTGCGTCGGCGTGCTTCGCACGGATGCTTTCGGGATCGGTCATGCGATCAGGGCCATGGCACGCCGGTCGACGGTCGGCGGCAACGGTACCCGTCAGCCGGCAGTCCCCCGACGCTGACGGGCGTTGGCGGGGAGGTGATGTGTGGGAGGAGTCGGCCTGTAAGCCGGATTCTGTTCCCGTGGACTGACGTCCGCGGGTGGCGACCATCTATCTGGGACACCGGTCGCCCGATGCCTCCTGCGGCCTACCTGGGACACGTCGACGGGCCGCCGCTGGTCCCTGCTTGGCCTTGCTCCGGATGGGGCATGCCCAGCCGCGACGGTCACCCGCCGCGCTGGTGAGCTCTTACCTCACCGTTTCACCCTTACCTCGCCGCTCACCGTGATCGTGACATGCACGACCTCGGGTCACCACGGCGGGCGGTCTGCTCTCTGTTGCGCTTGCCACGTGTCACCACGCCTGGGGGTTACCCAGCATCCTGCCCTGTGGAGTCCGGACTTTCCTCGCGGTGCGTCGTCACCTCGGCGCCGCGCGGTCGCCCGGCCGGCTCCTCCCGGTATCACGATCGTACGTGGCCACGCCCTATCTGGCAGGATGGGTGCATGGAGAACCGTTATCCCCCCACCAGCGCCCTGCGCAGCGAAGCCACCGGGCAGCCGGCCGGCCGTGCGATCGCCTGGATGGATGGCCGGGTCGTCCCCGCCACCGAGGCATCCGTCCCACTTACCGACGACGGTTTCCTCCGTGGTGACGGCGTGTTCGAACGGATCCTCGTCCGGCGCGGTCGCACGCACCAGCTCGACGGCCACCTCGACCGGATGCGGCGATCCGCGCTGACGCTTGACCTTCGCCTGCCGGTGCTGCGCCAGGTCGTGAAGGACCTGCTGGCCGCCTGGGGCGAACGCGACGGGGCGCTGCGCCTGATCGTCACCCGAGCGGGGACCATCCGGGGCATGGTGGAGCCGGTGTCCTGGCCGGATGCGATCGCCCTGACGACCCTGGACGTGCCGTGGCGATCCGCGCTGTCGGGAACGAAGTCGCTGTCGTACGCCGCGAACCAGTGGGCGCGTCGCCAGGCCCAGCAACATGACGCCGACGATGCGCTCATCGTCGAAGGCGACCACATACTCGAGCTGCCGTCCGCCAGCATCTGCATCGTTCGGGATGGCCGGATCAGCTCGCCCGACGCCGACCGGCTCCCGATTCTCGATTCGGTCACCGTGCGTGCGCTGGCACAGGCCGTCCCGGTGGAACGCACCATGCCGACCATCGCGGACGTAATGGC
>JBJHDB010000175.1:0-2760 GCA_050486325.1 Nitriliruptoraceae bacterium
GTGCTCGGTGTGCCCGAGGGCGAAGACACCCGGCATCTCGCCGGTGACGAGCCCGTGGTCGACGCCCACAGCGTCGACGATCATCACGATGCGCACGACGGTCACGAGGACCACGATGCGCACGATGATCACGACCTCGATGGCATCGACGGATTGCGTGTTCGGTTTCGGCACGACGGCGTGTGGGGGCCTTGGCAGGCGGTGACCGAGGATGGCGCCCAGGCGATCGGCTCGTGGTCGAGCGAGTTGATCGCGGGTTTCGACGCCGAGGCCTACCAGTTGCGTGGCATACCGGATTGGGCTCGGGATGCGCGTGTCGCGGCGATCAACACCACCGACGGGCCACCGGTCGTGGTGGGGCACCGGCCTGCCGGGTCGGCCGAAGCGGCGGTCCGGTGCCGATCACGCAAGGACTGGGGTGCAGACGAGTCGCTGCGCACCTCGTCACGGTCATATGCGCCGCTGCGTGTGGTCACCGTCCACCACACGGCTGGCCCCAACGACGACCTCAACCCCGCGGCACGCGTACGCGCGATCTACACCTACCACGTGCGAACCAACGGATGGGCCGACATCGGCTATCACGCATTGATCGCCGAGGACGGGACGGTCTACGAAGGGCGCTGGTCGGGCAGCACGAGTCCCTCGTGCCTGAGCGATAACGGCACGACCGCGCCCTTCGGGCACCAGACAACGTCGAAGTCGTCGCAGATCGTGACCGGTGCGCATGTCGGTGGGTGGAACACCGGCAACTACGGGATCGCCCTCCTCGGGACGTTCACCACACGCTCGCCGAAGGCTGGTGCGCGTGAGGCTCTCGTCGCTGAGCTGGCGGGGTTGTCGAAACGTCACGGGTTCGACCCGAAGGGCAACGTGACGTTGACCGGGACGTCGTCCACACGGACGGTCAAACGTATCTCGGGTCATCGCGACTTCTCGGCGACCGATTGTCCGGGCGGTTCGTTCCATGCGCAGATGCCGACGCTGCGCAATGACGTCGCGGCACGAAACGCGAAACCCCCGGCACCACCTCTGCCCGTGGTAGCGATCACCGCACCGGCCGCCGCGCCGAACCACACCGTGTACGCCCCGGATGCCACCGGGATGAACCTGCATTTCGCCGCCCACCTGGTGCAGGGCGATCCAGACGGGATGAAGTGGCAGTGGCTGAATCGCAAGGGCAACGTGCTCGCGCGCACACCGGAGTTCGACCTGCATCTGCCCGCGGGCACCCATGTGATCCGGGTGCGCGTGACCGACCGCGCAGGAAAACGCAGCACGGCGAGTATCTCGGTCACCGTGGTGGCCGAGGTCCTCGACGAAGGTGCGCGATGGCAGCGAACCACCACCGGTCGCACGTCCGGCAAGCTCGCGGCAACCCGAACCCCCGCACGTGAACAGGTGCTGCGCGAGGTGCTCTCGAAGGGGCCGTCAGACGCGCGTACCTCCCAGCTCGATCACCGATGGCGGATCGACGTGCGTGATGGCCCCCATACGCGCGTCGAGCTGGTGGTCCACGCGGCAGCGACGGAGTCCACCGACGGGGATGACTTCGTTGTGGCGACGTCGACCGATGGTGGGGCGACGTTCGTCGACAGGTTCACGATCGGTGCGGGCGAGTCGTCGACGTTCGTCGTCGAGCTTCCACCGGAGACATCTGGCCGGGTGTTCGTCCGCGTCACTGATACCGACCGGACCCCGGGACACCGGCACATCGATCGGCTGACCGTGTCGTACCTCGCCATCCGTACGACCCTGGACATCCCGTGATGAGGCGGATGAACGCTTCGGAGCCGAGGAGGGGATTCGAACCCCTGACCTGCCGCTTACAAGGCGGATGCTCTGCCGGACTGAGCTACCTCGGCGTGGTGCGCAAGCGTAACCGCGACGGTGGTTTCGACCGTTTCCGGCGCCTTGGACGCGGCCGGACCTCCACTACCGGCCGTCTGGTCACCTTCGCGTAGTTGCACGTTTGTGATTCGTCTGTCAGGCTTGCCCCGACCAGGAGGGCAGGCGGATGTCCCCGTTCCACGATGGCGAGGCCGATACGTCCGGTCTCGACGAGCGCAGCTGTCGGATTCTCGATTTCGAACGTGAGTGGTGGCGCCACGCCGGGAACAAGGAGCAGGCGGTGCGTGACCAGTTCGAAGTGTCGCCCACCCGGTACTACCAACTGCTCAACCGCATCATCGACGACGAGGCTGCAGTCGCCTACGACCCGATGCTGGTCAAGAGGTTGCGTCGGATGCGTTCCGCCCGGCAGCGTCAGCGAGCAGCCCGCCGGCTGGGGGCTGACGTCCGCTGACCGTGTTCGTTGGCCATACTGTGGCACGCTGACCGTCGTAGGAACGCACTGGTGCCAGGACTGACGTGACCCGCCACATCGCTGCCGCCGTCGGGTTCGTGCTCGTCGTGTCCGCGGCGTTCGCGCTCATCGGCACGTTCACGGCCGGCCCCGACGACCTCGCCGCAACCGGGGACGAGGATGGACCCCCTGTCGAAGATCCCCTGTTCGATGATGCGCAGGAAGAACCCGCCCCCGCCGATCCCGTCGACCCCCCGGATGCTGACGGGGGCGACCAGCCGGGCGGGCCGAATGGACAGGACGACGACGCCGAAGACCCTGGCGGGCCGGGTGACGGTGACGGCGACGGTGAGATTGCCCGTTCTGGCATCACCGTGCAGGTGCTCGATGGATACCAGCAGGACGGCGGTGCGGCGGCGTCCAGGGTCACCCAGGAGCTCCGCGACCTCGGATAC
>JBJHDB010000176.1:0-2629 GCA_050486325.1 Nitriliruptoraceae bacterium
TCGTAGGCCTGCACCCGGGCCTTGGCCTTCGCGCGGCGTCCTTGCGGGCTCTGACGGACCCACTCGGCCTCTTCGGCGAGCTGGCGCTGGCGGGCCGATTCCTCCCGCTCCTCCTCGGCCAGGCGCTCCCGCTTCTGCTCCAGCCAACCCGAATAGTTGCCTTCGTAGGGATGGCCCTTGCCACGATCGAGTTCGAGGATCCAGGCGGCAACCTCGTCGAGGAAATAGCGGTCGTGGGTGATCGACACGACCGTTCCGGCGTACTCCTGGAGGTGGCGCTGGAGCCACGCGACCGTTTCGGCGTCGAGGTGGTTGGTCGGCTCGTCGAGGAGCAGCAGGTCGGGCTTGGCAAGCAACAGCCGGCACAGCGCGATCCGGCGTCGCTCCCCACCGGACAACACCGAGACGTCGTCGGCGTCGGGCACCCGAAGTGCGTCCATCGCGACCTCGATGGTGCGATCAAGGTCCCATGCCCCGGCCGCGTCGATCGCGTCCTGCACCTCGGCCATCTCGGCGTAGATGCGCTCCATCTCGCCGTCGTCGAGCGGCTCGGCGAGCTTGGTCGTGAGCGTGTTGAACCGGTCGAGCAGTCCGGCTGTCTGCCCGAGCCCAGCGAGCACGTTCTCCCGGGCCGTGCGGTCTTCGTCGAGATCGGGTTCCTGCGGCAGGTAACCGACCGTCACCCCTTTGGCTGGCCAGGCTTCACCTTCGAACTCGGTGTCGACGCCGGCCATGATGCGAAGCAGCGTCGACTTGCCGGCCCCGTTCGGACCGATCACCCCGATCTTGGCGCCGGGAAGGAACGACAGCCAGATGTTGGACAGGACCTCTTTGCCGCCGGGGACGGTCTTGGTGAGGCCCTTCATGACATAGATGTATTCGGCCATCACTCGGCTTTCGGTTTCGACGACTGCTCGTTGCCGCGAGGCTACCGACGCCCCCGCCGGCCCCGAACGGGGTCCGCCGGCCACGGACGGGGCCTGCCGGCCGCGCTGGGTACTGTCGGGCTCGTGCACGGCGAAGTGGGTGACGATGCGCTTTCTCGATGACCGCCGGCCGGCCTACGACCTGACCACCGAGGACGTGTTCCTGGTCCCGTCGCGTTCGGCCGTCAGCTCCCGCATGGACGTCGACCTGCGCACGAGCGACAAGGTGGGCACGACCGTGCCGATCGTCGCCGCGAACATGACGGCGGTCTCCGGCCGGCGCATGTCCGAGACGCTGGCACGCCGTGGCGGTATCGCGGTCATCCCCCAGGACATCCCGCTCGATGTCGTCGCCGACGTCGTGGCATGGGTCAAGGGCCGTCACACGGTGTTCGAGACCCCGATCACGCTCGCACCAACCGACACGGTCGGCGCCGCACTGCACCTGCTCCCTAAGCGCGCACACGCCGCCGCGGTCGTGGTCGAGGACCTCATCCCCGTCGGGTTGGTCACCGCACGGGACCTGAACGACGTCGACCGCTTCACCCAGATCGCCCGGGTCATGTCGCGTGACCCGGCGACGCTTCCGAACACGGTGGACCCGCGCGGCGCGTTCGACCGGCTGGCCGAGGTGCGCCACCGGCTGGCGCCGGTCGTCGACACCGATGGTGGGCTCGTAGGGTTGTTGACCCGTACGGGCGCGTTGCGTTCGACGCTGTACGCACCGGCGGTCGACGTCCATGGACGGCTGCGGATCGGGGCCGCGATCGGGATCAGCGCCGACGTGCAGACCCGGGCGCGCGCCATGCTCGACGTCGGTGTCGACGTGCTCGTGCTCGACACCGCGCACGGCCACCAGGACCGGATGCTCGACGCAGTGGCCGCCGTGCGCGCACTCGATCCCCGAGTACCCGTCGTCGCCGGAAACGTGGTGACACCCGCCGGCACCCGTGATCTGATCGAGGCCGGTGCGGACATCGTCAAGGTCGGTGTCGGGCCGGGGGCGATGTGCACCACCCGGATGGCGACCGGCGTGGGCCGTCCACAGTTCTCGGCGGTGATGGAATGCGCCTCTACCGCACGCGAGCTGGGCCGCCACGTCTGGGCAGACGGGGGTGTTCGCCACCCACGGGACGTCGCACTCGCGTTGGCTGCGGGCGCGGCCAACGTGATGATCGGATCGTGGTTCGCCGGAACGCACGAGTCGCCGGGCGACGTCGAGCACGACCCGGACGGACGCGCCTACAAGCTGTCGTTCGGCATGGCGTCGGCCCGCGCGGTTCAACAACGCACCGAGTCCGACACCGCGTTCGACCGGGCACGAAAAGCTCTGTTCGAAGAAGGCATCTCGTCAGGCCGGCGCTACCTCGACCCGCAGCGACCCGGCGTCGAGGACCTGCTCGACGTGATCGTCGCCGGGCTCAGAAGTGCCTGCACCTATGCGGGTGCTGGCGACCTCGAAGCGTTCCACGAACGCGCGGTCGTCGGGGTGCAGAGCCGTGCCGGGTTCAACGAAGGCCGGCCACGCTCGGCCGGCTGACGCTGCCGAGCGGGCCGCCGGACTGACGGGAGCGCTTTGGCCGGGAGCACCCGGCCGAATCCATCCCGGCCGGACCGGCGTCGGCCTCCGCGTCAGTCGAAGATCGCCTCGACGCGCTCGACCACGTCCGGGGTGAGCAGCGCCAGCGCATCCAGCGCCGCCA
>JBJHDB010000177.1:0-2547 GCA_050486325.1 Nitriliruptoraceae bacterium
GATCAACGCGTTGCCTGACGGTGTGGAGGTCCTTCCGGATGCTGACGGCAGGTCGCGCTGAAGCTGACCTTCGCCGGGCCGCGTCACCGGAGCGCGTCTCCGCACGGTCGACGGTTGTCACCGCGGGCGACGGGGGCCACCTGGGGGCGACGTAAGATCGTCGCGTCCGTGAGCAGCGGGCCTCGAACGGTGAAGGACAGACGGTGAAGATCCTTGTGGCGGACCCGATTGCGGCGCGGGGCGTCGAACTGCTGCGTTCCAGCCACGATGTCGACGTCCGCACCGGCCTCGACCGCGACGAGTTGATCCGCAGCGTCGCGCCGTATCACGCGATCATCGTTCGATCGCAGACGGTGATCGACTCGACGGTGATCGATGCGGCCGTCGAACTGCGGGTGGTCGCTCGTGCCGGGGTCGGCCTGGACAACGTCGACGTGGACGCGGCAACGCGCCGTGGCGTGATGGTGTGCAACGCCCCGCAGTCGAACGTGGTCTCGGCAGCGGAACACACCATGGCGCTGCTGCTGGCGCTGGCCCGAAACGTGCCTCAGGCACACGCTGCACTGACCGCCGGACGCTGGGAACGCAGCGCCTACAGCGGCACAGAGCTCCAGGACAAGACCCTCGGTGTGCTCGGTCTCGGCCGAATCGGCACGCTGGTCGCCCAGCGGGGGCAGGCATTCGGTATGCGCCTGGTCGCCTACGACCCGTTCGTCGCACCTGAGCGGGCGGCCCGCATCGGTGCGGAGCTGCTTCCGAGCGTCGATGCAGTGCTGGAGCGTGCGGACTTCGTCACGATCCACCTGCCCAAGACCCCTGAGACCGAAGGCCTCATCGACGCGGCACGGCTGGGACGGATGCGTCCCAACGCGCGGCTGCTCAATGTCGCCCGTGGGGGCATCGTCGATGAGCAGGCTCTGGCCGATGCGGTGCGTGACGGGGTGATCGCCGGTGCGGCGATCGACGTGTTCAGCACCGAACCGGTCATCGCCAGCCCGCTGTTCGGCATGCCGAACGTCATCGTGACCCCGCACCTGGGGGCATCGACCGACGAGGCTCAGGACAAGGCCGGCATCCAGGTCGCCGAAGACGTCGACCGGGCGCTGCGCGGCGAACTGGTCGCGACCGCAGTCAATGTCAACGGTGGCGAGGTGGACGACGAGGTCCGCCCGTATCTGCCGCTCGCGGCGAAACTGGGCCGGCTGTTGACGTCGTTCGTCGAAGACGGCATCACCGGCGAGGTGACCGTCGAGTACCTGGGTGACATCGGTGCAGCCGACGGGCGGGCTGCGGGCCTGTCGGTACTGACCGGCATGCTGACGCCGGTGTGCAGCGTTCCGGTCACCCACGTCAACGCACCGCTGCTCGCCGAGGAGCGGGGCCTGCACCTGCGGGAGGTCTCCGACACCCACAGCGACGACTACGTCTCTGTGCTCCGCGTCTCGGCGGTCGGCAGGGACGGACGCACGGTGCGGGTCGCGGGGACCCTTCTGCATCCGGGGCACCGTGAGCGGCTGATCGAGGTGTGGAACCTGCCGATCGATGTCGAGCCGGCCGACAACATGGCCTTCTTCCGATATGACGACCGTCCCGGGGTGATCGGCCAGATCGGCACGGTGTTCGGTGAAGCGGGGATCAACATCGTCGCGGCGCAGGTCGGTTTGTCCGGTCAGGGCAACGAAGCGGTGATGGCGCTCTCGCTCGACTCGCGGGTGCCGTCGTCGCTGATCTCCGACATCGTCGCGCGCATCGGCGCGCTAGAAGGTCGGGCGATCTCGCTCGAGTGAATGCGCCAGAACGCAACGGCGTCGCGCACCCGTGAGAATGCGGTCGGTCGCGTCGACTTCCTCACCGTAGTGCCCGTCCAATACAATGTCCTGTCGCGGCGACGCCGTCTGCCGTGTCACGCTGGTTGACGCCATCACGGTGGTACCGGGCAGTCGAATCCGGGGCTGCCGGCCGGTGCGGTGGTGCCCGCGCGGTTCAGCGCTTCCGATCGACCGCCCCCACGTTTCCGATCGACATCCGCACGCTCCCGATCGCCGACCGAGGTCTGCCAAGTGTCAGTAGCCGTGGTATTTCCTGGCCAGGGTTCCCATCGCGCCGGTGTGCTGGACGCCTGGTCCGAGCATGCCACGTTCGCCATCGTCGACGAGATCACCGACGGGGTGGGTCGCGACATCCGCGTGCTTGCGCGCGACGAGACCGCCGGCTCACGCACCGCGGATGCGCAGCCGGCCATCATGGCGGCGTCGCTGGTCGTGTGGCGGGCACTGGCTGACGCAGGGGTCGAACCGTCCTACGTCGCCGGCCACAGCCTCGGCGAGTACACGGCGGCGGTCGCCGCCGGTGTTCTGCCGGTCCACGACGGTGCGGCGGTCGTCGCGGCACGAGGCGCGGCGATGGCCGAAGCATGTGCGCACAATCCTGGGACGATGGCCGCGATCGTCAAGCTCGACCCTGACGTCGTCGAAGGGCTCGTCGCCGATGCCGATGGGCTCGTCGTGGCAAACGACAACGCACCCGGCCAGGTCGTGGTGGCCGGCC
>JBJHDB010000178.1:0-2374 GCA_050486325.1 Nitriliruptoraceae bacterium
GTCCCGGCCCTTGCCCCGTTTATCCTTCCTGAGCTCGGATTCTCCCGCGCACAGCTGGGTTCGTTGGTCACGGCGTTCTTCCTGGTGAGCGCGCTTGTGTCCCCCGCAATCGGATCGTCGGTCGACCGGTTCGGGGGCTGGCAGATGATGTTGTCGCTGTTCGGTGTCGGAGCCATCTCGTTCGTCGGTGTTGCCCTGGCACCGAGCTATGCCTGGATGTTCGCAATCATGGCGTTCGCCGGCATTGCCAACGCACTGACCAACCCAACCACAAATCAGGTCATCGGTGAGTACGTCGCACCGGGCAGCCGTGGCACGCTCGTGGGCATCAAGCAGTCGGGCGTGCAAGTTGGTGCCACCCTGTCGGGACTGGCCCTTCCGTCGGCCGCGCTGATCCTCGGCTGGCGAATGAGCGTGCTGTCCCTGCTCAGCTTGGCCATCGGGGGCTTCCTGGTCGGGTGGTTCGCGCGCCCGGAGCCTCGACCCGCTCGGACTCGCACCGTGTTGGGTTCGTCTGACGGATCCGGTGCTCCACGAGTTCGGTGGCTGGTCACCTACGCGTTCCTGATGGGAAGTGGCGTCATCGCCACCAACACCTACATCGTGCTGTTCGCCCACGAGCAGCTGGAGGTGTCCGCGACGTGGGCCGGACGGGCACTTGGGGTGCTCGGGGTATCTGCCGTCATCGCTCGTATCGCTTGGGCACGACTCGCCGAACGGCGTGCGGATCCTGTGGCCGTACTGATCACCCTTGCGATCATCGCAACCGGTGCTTCTGCGCTGTTGTTCGTGGCACCGACCTTTGGTGGGACCCTGCTGCTGTGGCCGGCGGTGATCGCGCTCGGGGCCAGTGCATCAGCGTGGAATTCGGTCGGGATGCTGGCCATCATCGACCAGTCCGACGGTGGATCAACCGGACGCGCGTCGGGCAAGGTCCTCACCGGGTTCTTCGCCGGCAATGTCGTCAGCCCCATCGCATTTGGCTGGTTGGTGGACACACTGGGTACCTACCAGCCTGCCTGGGCGATCACCTCACTACTGTTCGCTGCCGGTCTCGCCGTGGCCATGAGCGAACGCCGCCACCTGCGCCGGGCACACGGTACGACACGCGCTTGACGCGGTGCCGGGCGCACTTCCCGCCCTCGCGACCTGCCGTGCGACCGCAGATGCGCCGGTCTGGCCGGCCGCATAAGCCCGAACGCGGTTCGCCCCGATGCCATGCGCACGCCGGGGCGAACCGCGTCCGCGCGGACGCGCGTCCTTGTTTCAGTCTGCGTCAGGCGTTGGCCGGTACACCGGACCACGCCGCACCGACGCGTCGAGCAGATCGAGCAAGCCCTCTTCTTCGACTTCACGCTCGCCGATCCGCTGGGCATCCAACGCTTCCTGGCCGCGATACCCGATCAACTCGTGCACCTTGGGATGCATGTAGTAGCCGGCCACGATGGCGAGCGTCAGCGACGCGTGACCTTCCGGATCCTCCTGCTCGATCGCCGCGAAAGCCGCCATCGGGTCGTCGACATCACGGTCGCCGAGCACGCGTTCGAGATCATCGACCAGGTCGGGACGAGACCGAAGCACCAGGTCGAGTTGCGCGCCTGCGACGTCCATGGCGGACGCCGAGGGCATTCCATGCGCCTCCGGAAGCAGCGCATCACCGATCTTCGCAAGGTTCTCGCGAACGTTGGCGCTGACCTCAGGCGCCTTGGCGAGTGGCTCCAGGGGATTCATACCGGTGTCCTCTGGTTGTAGCGCTCCTCGTACATGTGCTCGACCGTGCGGAGTGCCAGCGCACAGATCGTGCTGGTCGGGTTGGTGCCGCTCGAGGTGACGAACACGCTGCCGTCGACGACGTAGAGGTTTTCGACGTCGTGCGCACGGCCCCACCGGTCGACAACCGACGTGGCAGGATCGTCGCCCATCCGGGCGGTGCCCAACAGGTGCCACCCCGAAAGACGCATGAGTCGGTCGACTGCCACCTTGGTGGCACCGGCTTCGATCATCGACTCGGTCGCCTTCTCGATGTGCCAGTCGAGCAGCTTCCTGGAGTTGTCGCTGACCTTGTAATGGATTCGTGGTGCCGGGATTCCCGAGCTGTCGGTCAAGTCCGGGTCGATGACGACACGCGCACCAGTGCGCGTGTCGCCCTTCAACGGATGCTCGACCTCCCCGGCGCCGGATCCCTGGCTCCCTCGGGGGCAGCGGCCGATGGGCCGTCGCGATCGCAGGTCCCTGTCGGCTAGCCTCGGCGCGGCGCATTCGATTGCCCACCGCGACCCTGCACGACCAACGCCTTCGCGGTGGACGAGTCCCACATGAGGAGCCGTACGCCGTGGCCGAGATCCAGTTGCCCCAGCTCGGCGAGTCCGTCGCA
>JBJHDB010000179.1:0-2333 GCA_050486325.1 Nitriliruptoraceae bacterium
AGGGGATCGGCTACGAGCACGACGGGATCCTGCTGGTGGGCGCCAACCCGGCACCGTCGCCGTTCGACGTCGAGTTCGACCCGCTGGCGATCCCTCGCATCCGGGCTCAGCCGGTGTTCGATCCCGATGAGGACGCACCGGATCTCGGTTCCGGCTACTGGTTGTGGGTGCTGGAGGACCAGCACGGGCGCCGGTATGTATCAGACGGTGATCCTGACACGATCTCGTTCCCGGCGGAACTGTCCGACCGGCTGCGTCCGGAGTTCGCTGATCGCGCCAACCCGTACTGAACGCGACCCCCGGTCTTTAAGGGACGTGCGCTCAGGTTCACAACTCACGGCGGCGAGGCGGATCGGCGCCACGACGGGTGCAGGTGACCGCTGCGGCACGCACTCCTAGGCGCAGCGCGTCCTCCACGGCGTGCGGATCGGCTGCGGCCAATGCGTCGGGCGACCGGAGCACGTCGATGGCATCCAGGCCGGCGAGGAGGCCGGCGGTGAATGTGTCCCCGGCGCCGACGGTGTCGACGACCTTGACCGGTTCGGCGCCGACCTCGATTGGTCGACCGTGGAACCAGGCGGTGACCCCGTCCGCGCGGGTCGACACGACCAGGATCGGGCCTCGGCCGGTGTCGTCGCGTCCCTGCGACCACCCAGTGGTGATCTCGGACGGATCCCGGGCGGGATACAGCGCGGTGATGTCGGCGTCGCTGAAGCGCAGGATCTCGACCTCGCCGATCGCCGATTCGATCCGTTCCCGGTAGGTCTGGAGATCGTCGATAACCGCCGGCCGCACATTCGGGTCGAGTGAACGCACCCGCATGTCCCGCTCGCGCCGCAGCAGCGCGCCGAGCGCCGTACCCGCCGGTTCGGTGTCGAACGTGATCGCGCCGAGCGACACGTGCAGCGCCGCGCTGTCGGGCAGCGTCGGCAGCGAGGTGGCGGTCAGCCCGGCGGCTGCGGTGCCCTCGAGGTAGAAGCCGTAGCTCGCCTCGCCATGTCCGTCGAGGTGGACCACGGCCAGGGTCGTGGGCGCGTCGGTCGTCGAAGCCAGGCTCGTGTCAACGCCTTCTTCGTCCAGCTGGGTGGCCTGCAGTCGCCCGAACCCGTCCGTCGAGAGTTGGCCGACATAGGCGGTGTCGACCCCGAGCCGTGCCAAGCCGACCGCGACGTTGAACGGTGCCCCTCCCGGAAGAGGTCGCAGCAGACCGGCTTCGGGCACCAGGTCGACGAGCGCCTCGCCGGCTACCACTACGGTCATCGTCGCTCCTCGCCCTCGTCGTCACGATCGCCGGTCTGCGCCGACCACGATCGCCGCAGTGTCCGGGGACAGTCGCAGCGCGCCGGCGACGATCGTCGTGTCGTCGGCGGACGCATAGGCGATGCGGGCCCGCGAAACGTGACTCAGCCCGGCGATCTCCCTCGGCTGCGCAGAGGTGTTCAGGGCGACCAGTGTGTCGCTGCGGCGGAACGCCACGACCTCCTCCGGGCAGTCGTCGATCCATCGGACCGGGTCGTCGCCGGCGAGGATCGACACTTCGCGTCGTGCGCGCATCAGCGTTCGAGTATGCATCAACGGCGAATTCGGATCGCGCTGCTGCACAGCAACGGTGTCGGCGTCGGTGCGATTGGCGCCAAGAGGCATCCACGGAGTACCGGTGGTGAACCCCAGCGCGTGCCCCGGTTCCCATGGCATCGGGGTGCGCATGGCGTCGCGCCCGGCCGCACCCGGGTTCCTCTGGGCGATCGGGTCGGCGGGTGTGGCATGTGCCAGGTCGGCGTCGGCGAGCCCGAGTTCGTCGCCCTGCATCAGCCAAGGTGACCCTGGCAGTCCGCACAGGAAGGTCAGGTAGGCCAGCGCGCGGCGGCGTCCATGCTGCCCGCCGCCGAAGCGGCTCACCGCACGCGGGTCGTCGTGGCTGGACAGTGGCCAGGCCAGGCGGCCCGGCCGCGTGGCCGACAGGTAGCGCTCCAGTGTGGATCGGATGGCGGCGGCCGACCACGGAAGTTTCAGCACGTCGAAACAGAAGGCAAGGTGAAGGCCATCGTCCTGCACGTAGCGGGCGAGCCGATCCGGGTCGAGCAGAAAGACTTCGCCGAGCAGCACGGCGTCGTAGCGCTCGGCGATCGCCCGCCATCGCCGATAGATGTCGAGCACCGCAGGCTGATCGATGTCGTACAGGTGCTCTTGGGAGTCGAATACCGCGCGGGGGTCGGCATCGTCGGGTGGTGGCGAGCGCGGCGTCGGGTTGTCCCGGAACGAGGAATCCTCGACGAAACAGTGGGCAACGTCGATGCGCACTCCATCGACGCCGCGCGACAACCAGGTGTCGA